>JABXJS010000143.1 GCA_013538855.1 Herpetosiphonaceae bacterium | reverse complement strand
GGCGCTGCATTGTCCACCGCAACCAGCACCAAACCAACGCCACGCCGCCTAGCGCCGCTCCACCGCACGTGCACGCGGTTGAACCACAGCGCCGTGGTTGCTGCCTGCTTCGCGCGCCGTGGGCCGACGGCTCAGCCAGCTGCTGCGCGCCTGCGATTGCCCAGCGCCGTGCGCGTGTCCGTCGCCGTCTGGCCCTAACGCACTGCTCACGCCATCGCACCGCCACCATAGGCTCCGCCGACCAGCCGCGCGAATTCAACGCCCGCGCCAGCACCCACGCACGCCCACACCGCGCCAGCCTGCGCCCAACCACGGCGCTGCATTTCACAACCTATTGTTGCCTGCTGGTCGGCACACGCTAGGGCGATCTACGTGCTGATAGCGGCCGCGCGGGTGTCGCACGGCCGCTGATTACGGCGGGGAGGCTACTTGGCGAGCTGTGTCGCCGGGGTGATCTGCGCGACGAGCTGGGCGACCCAGGCGACCTCGTCGGCGTTAATCGTGTGGCCCATGCTGGCGTAGAGCCGCGCTGTGACCTGCGCGCCGGCCTGCTGGAGCGCCGTCGCGCTCTCCTGCACGCGCAGGGCGGGGATGTGCGCGTCGCTGTCGCTACAGCCAAGGAAGACCGGCGTACCGTCGAGCGCGCCCGGATAGTCCCAGCTCGTGCCCGCCGGGCCGATCAGGCCGCCGCTGAGGCCAACCACGCCGCCATAGCGCCGCCGATTGCGCACCGCATACTCTAGCGCCAGACATGCGCCCTGCGAAAAGCCGAGCAGCACGGTGCGCTCCAGCGGAATCCCGGCGGCGGTCGTCTGCTCCAGCGTGCGCTGCACGGCGGCGAGCGCGGCGCTGAGCCATGGCTCGTTGGCACCAAGCGGGGCCAGGAAGCGCTGCGGGTACCACGTACCCTGGCTGGCCTGGAGGCCAACGTAGGCCCAATCGGGCCGCGACCACTCGCGGGCAAGGTCCAGCAGATCATAGGCGTTAGAGCCGCGGCCGTGGATGAGCACCAGCGCGGCCTGCGCCTGCTCCAGCGGCGCACCGCGCAAGACAGCGGGCTGCGTGTGAATCGTGTGCATAACTCTATCTCCAGTGCCGGAGCGCGCCTGTGGCGGCGGGCAAACGGCGCATAGGTCGGGGGCGCTGCGCGTGCCTGTGGCGAGCGCTACAGGCACGTGGGTGACTCAGCGCCACCCAGCCGGAGCGTGGCGGCCGGGTGGCGGAGAACAGCGTGGCAGCGTCACCACTTGACCGGCTCCAGGGCGGTCCAGTCGCGCAGCTTGAGCGGCTGGAGACGGCGCTCGATCTGGCCGCGATAGCTTTCGAGCCACGGCGGCAGCTTGAGGCTGCGACCAAGCTCCTCGGGAGCCTCATCGACGGCAAAGCCAGGGCCAGCGGTGGCCAGCTCGACGATATGGCCATCGGGATCGTTGGTGTAGATCGACTTGAAGTAGATCCGATCCATGACCGGTGAGACGCGCAGGCCAGCGCGCAGCAGGCGCTCGCGGAAGGCGAGCTGGGTCGCATCGTCGGGCACCTGGAAGGCGAAGTGGTGCGTCTGGCCGACGCCCATCTGCACCGGGCGCGTGCGGGCCGGATCGCGCTCGAAGTAGGTGAGCAGCGTGCCCGGCTGGCCCTGCTCGACGCCCCAGTACCAGTGAGCGGAGCTAGGATCGTCGAAGTTGCTAGTCATCTTGACGCGCTGCAGGCCCAGCAGCTCGCTGTAGAACGCGTTGGTGCGCTCGATATCCGCGCCAATGGCCGTGATATGGTGCATGCCGCGTGACAGCGCCATGGCGGGCGTGATCTCCGGCACCGGCTCGGACCAGGTGGTGGCGGCGATGCGCTCGGCGTCGCGATTGGCGCTGAGCATGGCCTCCGGTGGAGCCTGGTAGGCGCTGCCAAGGGCCGTGGGCAGCTCATCGACAGTCCAGCCAGGGCCGACGGTGGCGATTTCGATGATCGCGCCATCGGGATCGTGGAAGTAGATCGACTGGAAGTAGTGGCGATCGAACGGCCCATCGACGGCGACGCCCAAGTCGGTAAGGCGGCGCTTCCACTGGAGCAGCCCAGCGTAGTCGGCGACCTGCAGCGCAAAGTGGTGGGTGCCGCCGAGGCCCGGCTTGCCGCGCGGGGCCTGCGGCCACTCAAAGAAGGTCACGACCGAGCCAGGCCGCCCGAGCGAGTCGCCGAAGTAGAGATGGTACGAGCCAGGATCGTCGAAGTTGACCGTCTGCTTGACCAAGCGCAGGCCAAGGACGCCGGTATAAAAATCTGTTGTGCGCTGGGCGTGCGAGGCCACCAGCGTAATGTGATGCAGGCCACCGATGTTCATAGCAAAATCCTCCTACTCGCCGCGAAGCTCGCGGGTCCAGTTAACCAAAGCCTGCACAAGATCAGCCACCAGGGCGCGGGTTGGCTCATCGACGAGGCGGCCAGCGCGGAACTTATCGCCGGCGCGCATCACCAGCACCTCGGGCTTGTTGATGGGCAGCAGATTGAGGTAGACCGCAATCTGGCGCAGGTGCAGCTGCGCGCGCACCGTGCCGAAGAGCGAGGGCGACGCGCCCATGATCGCCAGCGGCTTGCGGTTGAAGGGCAGCTCCTGCTGCGGCCCAGGCCGTGAGACCCAGTCGAGCGCATTTTTGAGCACGCCAGGCACGGAGTAGTTATACTCGGGGGTGGCGATGAGCAGCGCGTCGGCGGCGGCGATCTCGTCGCGCAGGCGCTGCACGGGCGCAGGAAAGCCCTGCTCAAGCTGGACATCCTGGTTGTACAGCGGGATGGCGCTGATGTCGGCCAAGTCCAAGGTTGTTGCTGCGGGCAGCAGCTCGCGAGCGGCGTGCAGCAAGCCAGTATTGAACGAGTCGCGGCGCAGGCTGCCGGAGATACCAACGATACGGACGGGATGGGTCATGGCAAAATCCTCCAAACTATGCTGAAGCACATCACCGTTATAGCGTGTTGGGAGTGGAACAGCAAGGTTTGTGACCGAAGGATAGCCCATCGGTGTCCTGGGGCCTGTCCTCAAAAAGCAGGTGGAGTGAAGGACGGGAGGGAAAGGGAGTGTGGCGGCGAAGAAAACACAAAAAACCCGTCAAAGAATGACAGGTCATGTGTTGGCGTCACGCGAGGTAGGGAGCTAGCGCTTCCACTTGCGGCAGGTGATCTTGGTGCCCTCATTCATGATCGAGATCACTTCGAAATCGTCCATGAGGCGCTTTGCGCCGGGAAGGCCCATGCCCATACCTTTAGACGTAGTGTAGCCGTCCTGCATCACGAGGCTAATATCCTCGATGCCCGGCCCCTGATCCTCGCAGATCACCTCAATGCCTTTGCGCACGCCCTGCTGGACCTCGCTCACGGTGACGGTGCCCTCACCGGCGTAGAGGTAGATATTGCGGGCCAGCTCTGAGATAGCGGTAGCAATGCGAGCTTGATCGATCGCGCCAAACCCCATCGACTTCGCCATATCGCGTGCGGCCATGCGGGCTGCGACAATATCTAAGTCGCTTTGGATGGTGATTACTTTAGGCACTGCCATCAGCGTTGCTCTCCGTAATCTTCCGAAGTTTGGCGATGCCCTTTTCGAGGTTCAAGGCGGTCTCGATGCCTGGCAGCTCCAGGCCAAGCTCGACCAATGTAATCGCCACAGCAGGCTGCAGTCCGGTAATCACCACGGTGGTGCCCATCAGGCGGGCCATCGCGGCAATATCGCTAATGAGGCGGCCAACGAAGCTATCGAGCACGTCCGTGGCCGTCAAGTCGATGATGACGCCCTTGGCCTTGCTCTCATAGATGCGTTGGAGCACTGCATCTTTGAACTGTACCGCCTGTAAGTCGTGGAGGGCGACTTGGATTGAGGCGATAAGAAAGTTCTCAATCTTGAGAATAGGAATATTGATGATGTCCAAGTGGTCTCCTCAGCCTGACTAGCTAATGCTCAAAATCTGTGGGAGTGCGCTTATTATACGCATGAATAAGGTCAAGGGCAAGTAAAGAAATAGCATTTTCGTCCTATCTTACCTGCTTGTCACATCCTACTTAGGTGCGCTATAATCGTCAGCGGTACCAGCACTCCTCCCCACACGTGACACAATCTACCTCAAGACGCTTTGGAATGGAGGCATCTCAATGACTGAGTCGCGCACCGAAGCTCCCGCCACGGCAGGGCAAATTGCCGCCAGTGGCGATACTGGCGAGCCTGCGTTTTATTACCCCCCGCAAGAGCTAGTCGATCAATCCAACATCATGGCCTACGCGCGCGAGCGTGGCTTCGCCGATGCAGAGGCGCTACGTCAGTGGACGGTCGAGAATTCAACCGAGTTCTGGGCCGATATGGCGCGGCGACTAGTCGACTGGTACGAGCCATTTAACACCGTCCTCGACGACAGCGAGGCCCCCTTCTACAAATGGTTCACCGATGGCAAGATCAACATCGTGCACAACGCGCTCGACCGCCAAGTCAAGACGTGGCGCAAAAACAAGCTGGCGCTGATCTGGGAGAGTGAGCAGGGCGAGGCCAAGACCTTCACCTACTGGCAGCTCTACAAGCGCGTAAACAAATTCGCCAACGTGCTCAAGTCCATGGGCGTGCAGAAGGGCGACCGCGTGACGATCTACCTGCCGCGCATTCCCGAGATCATGATCGCCATGCTGGCCTGCGCCAAGATCGGCGCGATGCACAGCGTGGTCTACGGCGGCTTCAGCGTCGAGGCGCTGCAGACGCGCATCGTCGACGCGCAGTCGAAGGTGGTGATCACCGCCGACGGCGGCTACATGAACGGCAAGATCGTTGAGCTGAAGAAGATCACCGACGATGCGATCAAGCACACGCCGGTTGTTGAGATCGTGATCGTGGTCCAGCGCACCGGCCAGGAGATCGAGATGCAGCCAGGCCGCGATCTCTGGTACCACGATCTGATGGCGCTGCCGATCGCCTCGCCCAAGTGCGAGACCGAGCAGGTCGACGCCGAGCAGCCGCTGTTTATGCTCTACACCTCCGGCACCACCGGCACGCCCAAGGGTCTGGTGCACACCCACGGCGGCTATCAGGTTGGCGTGGCGACCACGCTGCACTTCACCTTCGATATTAAGGAAGAAGATGTGTGGTGGTGCGCCGCCGACCCGGGCTGGATCACCGGCCACTCCTACATTGTCTACGGCCCGCTGATCCTTGGCGCAACCCAGGTGATGTACGAGGGCGCGCCGACGTTTCCCTATCCTAACCGCTGGTGGACAATCGTCGAGCGCTACGGTGTGACGATCCTGTACACCGCGCCAACGGCCATCCGCGGCCTGATGCGCTTTGGCGAGGCTTGGGCCAACCGCCACGATCTTTCAACGCTGCGCCTGCTCGGCTCCGTCGGCGAGCCGATCAACCCCGAGGCTTGGCGCTGGTATCACCGCGTGATCGGCCAGGGCAACTGCCCGATCATGGACACATGGTGGCAGACCGAGACCGGCGGCTTTATGATCACGCCCAACCCAACCACGCCGCTCAAGCCTGGCTCGGCTTCGCGCCCATTCCTGGGCATCGATGCCGACGTGGTCAACGAGCTAGGCGAGCCAGCCGGCGACGACGAGGACGGCCTGCTGATCATCAAACAGCCCTGGCCCTCGATGCTGCGCACCATCTACAACAACCCCGAGCGCTATCTGGAGCAGTACTGGGACAAAGCGCCGCAGGGCCTGTACACCGCCGGCGACTCGGCGCGCCAGGACGACGATGGCTACTTTTGGGTGATCGGGCGCATCGACGACGTGATCAAGGTGTCAGGCTATCGCCTGGGCACCGCCGAGGTTGAGTCGGCGCTGGTGTCGCACCCAGCAGTGGCCGAGGCGGCGGCTATTGGCCTGCCGCACGAGGTCAAGGGCAATGCCATTCACACCTTCGTCATCCTCAAAAACGGCATCGAGCCATCGCAGGACCTAGAGGACGAGCTACGCGCCCACGTCGGCACCATGATGGGACCAATCGCCAAGCCCGAGGCGGTGAACTTCGTGCCCTCGCTGCCCAAGACACGCTCTGGCAAGATCATGCGCCGCGTGCTGAAGTCGCGCGCGCTGGGCCTGCCAGAGGGCGACCTAAGCACGCTGGAGAGCTAGGTCAACGCCGATCAAGCCCAAATGAAAAGAGGTCGCTGTATAATGAACACAGCGACCTCTTTTGTACATTAATGGATCAAAGATTATTGACTTGAGGTAAAGAAGCTCAGTTGAGCTGATTTCTCTGTAGCACTAGGAAGTTTTATAGACATGTTATCTATGCTAGTATTCCATGTAGCAGAAACACAATACTCAAACAACTCTTTTTTGCTGTTACGTTTGCGTATAATTGTACTTTCTACATTCTTATAGCCAAGATAGTAAAATATTTCTTCAAGAATAGTATGAGTTTGTACCTGTATAGAATAAAAGCTAGAATTTCCAACAATGTACATAACTTTTGCCTCTGGAAGTAAGATATTACGCAAATTAGCGAGATGAACATATATATCTTGGAAATATTTGTAGACATACGTCGCCATTAGATAAGAATTTTTTTCTGCTGTGCTCATTATTTTACCAACAGTATCTAGTAGCAAAGGAAAATCAATCTGTGGAATTGGTTGCCAATTCTTGAGCCTACTTGTAGCAATACCCCAAGTTCCTCCAATTGCTTGCCAATCAAGCTCACCAGCTTCACGAGGAGTCTCAAGATATTTCATCCAATACATATAAGGACGAAGTTCCCTAATATAACTTATTCTGTTGGGATAAGGAGGAGAGGTAATTACGTGAGAGTATTGCACATTACTATATAAATGAATCTTTCGGGCATCAGCAAAGGCGACTGTAACATTGCTGTTCAATGACTTATCAACATCATTTAGTATCGTATAGAAAATAGATTTATATAATTTAGTTATTTGTTGAAAAGAGAATACACGAGTATCATCATGAAATGACATAGACACATGGTTAAAAGAAGCTGATGATGTTTCAATCACTAGACGACAAAATGCTATCCAAGCCACAGCATATTCGTTGTGTTTATTTGGCTCACCAAAATTATCAACTAATGCTTGCCGCAAGGCAGAAATAACTTTTAAGGATTCATTCGACCACCAACGAGTAATATTATGTATGTTTGGTGTCCAACATTCTTGATCTACTAAATATTTACAATTAGTCAACGCTTGGCTTATACCTTTTTCTAAAAATTCGATATCTTTTTTGGCGTACTGCCTACACTTCACATTTCCAAGCCAAATAAGAAACGGATTAATATCGAAGCAATCAGCATATAGTCCATGTTCAGCAGCAACTAATCCAGTTGTAGCAGTTCCTGAAAAAGGATCAAGAATATACGATCCTTTAGGAATCTGCTTAATTATTTCAGTAACTAGCTTAACAGAGTAAGCTGGTGTTAGGCGTAGCCATCCATGACGTCCTAGCTTCTGGTTGTACTGAAACGTATAGTCTGCACGTTGGGAAATATTCATGCTTATCACCTAGCGCTCAATATATTCTGAAGAACTACTTTGATCTCCGATTTTATAAGTGCAGAGTTACGTTTAAATAATCCAGCTAAATCAAACTCAAGTATGTCAGCACAAAATTGATATAATCAGTAGATCACAGGATTGGCTCGGGTGGCGTGTAGGGTCGGTACGGTGCGAGCGGGATAGCCCGAACCATGCCGTAGATGGCCGTTACGGCAT
>JABXJS010000142.1 GCA_013538855.1 Herpetosiphonaceae bacterium | reverse complement strand
GGTTCCTTTCTTGGTTGGCACCACAAAGGATACCGCACGATTCGGCCGCCACACCGTTTACCCTGGCCCCAGGGAGTCCTGTGATCTACTGATCATGGAGGAAAATCTTAAGGTGCTGACGGGAGACAATCGCATCAGGCAGCGGAATATCGATGCTGCGGTCGGAGCCGCTGCTGCGTCCAAGCACCGTATTGGGCTTGAGCACCTCGATTGATCCGGCGCGGTTGCCTTTGGTGATTTTGAATGTGCCGTAGGGCGCGCTGCTGACGCGCTTTTTGCCGCGGCGACCGGTGACACGGGTAGCAATATTGGTCATGGCGTTGGTCATGGTCTTGTTGATGCTGCGGGCAACTGGGCTGAAGATCGGCACATCGCCGAGCACAAGTCCGCTCCATAGCACTGGGAGCACGAGCGTTGTGCCAATGACGCCCCAGAGGGCAAAGGCGTTGAGTGCGCCGCCGATAGTGCGCGCTTGGTTGACCGAGAAATCAATGCTTTGCTCGGGGAGTGTTATGCTGACGCGCTGGAGTGCGCTGCGCAGATTCAGGGTGATATAGAGTGATGGGAAGCTGAGCACAATCGGTAGCGTTGCAACCAGCAGCATCAAGAAGCGTGTGTGTACCTTCTTGATCTTGCGTGCGCTGAGCGTGCTGAGCAGCAGCGCCGATAGGGCCAGCAAAAATGCAGGCAGTGCAATCGTGGGGTACCACCAGTCGTATGTCATTTGGCCAAACTCTTTGATTTTCTGCCAAAACTCAAAATCAGTCATAGCTTGCGTCTCCTCAAAAGGGTTTGCTTTGTGGTTACAGGCTGGCTAGTGGCTCTTCGCCATTGGGATGAATGGTGGGTGCTGTTTGCGGCTGCGCCAGTGGGGCTAGTGCCGCTTGCAGCGTTGCCGCATCAACGTGCCAACATTGTCCAAGCTGCACCTGACTGCGGCGCACCAGGAAGCCGCGGCCTGGAACCTCACTTAGGGTGCTAGGCCAGGCCACATCCTTTGGCCCAAGTCCAATACTGCCAATCTGCGTCGAGTCTAGTGCGCCAAGCACAACTACACAGCGCTCTTGCTTGATCAGCTTGAACATACGGCTGCTGCCGAGTCCGCTATAGTCGCGGGCAGCAATCAGGAAGTGCACCCCGATGCGCTGGCCTTGCATGACCCACTTGATCAGTGGATCGAGGTGGTTGGTGATATCGCGCTGATCGATCAAATCGATATTTGCGAGTACCACAACGGTGCGCTGCTGAAGGCCGTGGTGGCGCACCTGCTGCTCCTGCTGCACGAGGTGTGCTTTGAGCTTGTCGGTTACGCTTGTAAGGCGCGTGGTTTGATTGCTTGAATCATTGTCGGTGGCATAGCCACGGGTGTGCGGCAGGGTGACGAATGGTGTTAGCACGCTGTCGCGATAGTCGACAATAAAGAGGCTTAGCTGCTCTGGCGTGTAGCGGGTGACCAGCGCGCCAAGAATACAGCGCAGGGTGTTGAGCTTGCCGCTGCTTGGTCCACCGGCCACAATCAGGTGTGGGGTGACAGCGAAGTCGATGCTCAAGGGTAGATGTGTGCGATTGTTGGTGCCGATGCCGACCTCGACGGAGCCTAGGCTCTGGGAATCCTGCTGCCACTGGGCGCTGTTGACCGGAATCTCGGTGGGCAGCAAGCGCACTGGCTGACCAACTGGCTCGACAGCGGCCCATTTTGCTCTGATCATCGCGGTCGACATGCTGAGCTGCTCAGTTGCCTGGAGGTGGCTGAGATCGCGCTCCACGCTTGGATCGCTGCCATCATCGGCATCTGCTGCTTGGGCTGCTGGTTGCTTGACCACAGCCGGATCGACGAGCGTTGGATAGGCGATCTGGAACTCGCGTGGCAGCGGCGCGTGCGGGAGGTAGCCGCGGCCGTGGTCTTGAACATTAATGCGGGCCGCAAAGGGCTTGTTGAGCAGCGCGTTTGAATCATCCTCGGTGTTGAGCCGCAGCACCCAGCGTGTAGGAATGCTGTTGCGCAGGTCAGAGGGCAAGGCCGATGACATGCGGTCAACGGTGGCGATCACATACACCCCATAGGCCAGGCCGCCGCGAATGAGGTCGGTCAGGCGCTTGAGCGCATCGGGATTGTACTCGGCTAACTCATGCAGCCCGTCGATCAGCAGCACGATGGCTGGTAGTGGCTCATCGGTGAGCGGGGCGGCGGTGGTGGAAGCGCGCAGCTGCTCGCGGTACTTGGTGTAGGTATCAATACTATATTTTTGAAATGCAAATGTGCGCTTCTGAATGGTATCTTCGAGCATGGTGAGCAGGCGATCGAGCTTGAGCACATTGTTGCTGCTAATACAATCGGCGATGTGCGGCAGGAGCGCTGGCTGCGTTTCATCTGCTGCGAAGCGCAACCCGATCCCTTGCTGATCAATGATATAGAGCACGAGATCGGCTGGTGAGAAGCGTGCCGTGAGCGCGAGCACCGCCGTGCGTAGCGTTGAGGTTTTGCCTGCGCCAGCGCTGCCAATAATTAAGATGCTGCCCGCTTGTGCCAAGTTGACGTTCAATGGCTCTTTGCGCGCCTCTTTAGGGTTATCGAGGTAGCCAACCGGAACATACAGCTCGTCACCTGGGCTGTCGCCAAGCGTCAGCAGCTCCGAGAGCACAACATCGGAGCGCAGCGGTGGCTCCCAAATCCTGAAGCGCTCGGTGGCGTGGGCGCTGCTAGGCAGAGCTTTGTGCAGCACCTCGATCAGCACCTCCGCCTCGGAGCGAATTTTTTCGGGCAGGCTTTTTTGATGCTCTGGTGCATTCAGCTGCGCAAAGGTTGAGCCGGTCGTCACCGGTTGATTGTGGATGGTGCTGTGGCGCACCTCTTCGAGCCGTTTGCGGTACTCTGCATGGCTGATCATGCGGCCAGTGCTATCGACGTGAAACGTAAACTGCTGGGCTTGTTCTTTTTCGCTGGCCGGCTTGTAGTCCGCAGTTGCCAGCGCCGACTGAAAGAGGATGGGCTGGTTTTTATCAACACGCTTATAGGCGCGGCCCGGTGTCGTATTGGAGATCATGGCGGCTTCTTTGTTGCCGATCATGATCTTGCTATCTTCGGGATCGACGACGCGCAGCGATAGCCAGTAGGTCAGGTTGGCTTTCAAGCCTGGCTTAATCTTATTGTTTGATGGCTGCTGGGTGGCAAAAAGCAGGTGTACGCCAAGGCTGCGGCCCTGCTTGGCCACGCGGATCAGCTCCTCGACAACGTCTTCATGATCGTTGACCATCTCGTCAAACTCGTCGATGGCGATCAGCAGGTTGGGGATGGGGTCGGCCGGTGGGGTGAGTTGACGGTACTGGTGAATATTAGACACATTGTTGCTGCCAAAGCGCTGTTTGCGGCGATCTAGCTCGCTGTTGATGGCGGTGAGCGCACGCTGAGCTTGGCTGCCCGATAGATCGGTGATATAGCCGGCCGTATGCGGCAGGCGGGCCAGATCGCGGAATGTTGCACCGCCTTTGAAGTCGATGAGCATGAAGTTCAGGCGGTCGGGGTGGTGGAGCAGGGCTAGCCCAAGCAGCAACGTTGTCAGCAGCTCGCTCTTGCCTGCGCCAGTGGTGCCTGCGATCATGCCGTGAACGCCCTCTTTGCGCTCGTTCAGATCAAGATAAAGCAGGCTGTGCTCGCTCTCGTTGGCGCTGACTTGACCGATTGGCACGGCCCGTAGGCCGGAGTGGTGCTGCTTATCCGTCTTCGGCGCAACACGCCACAGCGGCTGGGGATCGTACTGATCGAGCACCTTAAAGGCCGTGTTGGCATGTGGCCCTAGCAGCGCTGCAAGGGTTGGATCGCGAGGTATCAGCTCGAATAACCGCACTGCGCGCGGCAGCTGTCGGCTGCCTGTCTGCCCGGCTAGCAGCACTTGCGCCAGCGATTGAGCGGCGGCCTTGCTGCGCTTGGCGTCGGCCTGATCTACGGCTTGGAGCAACACACGGCCGCCGACAGGGCTGTGGCCTGTGGTCGCAACAAGCTGCGGCGTGCTAGTAAGATTGAGATATGCGCCACATGCACCAGGCACATCGTGAACCTGACTCACAATGCTGATCACGCTTGCGCCAAGCTGCGGCCCGCGCTCGAGGATCATCTCAATTGGAGCCATCGACGTACCACCAGGGCTGTACTCGGTGAGCAGCACGACCAGATGCGGAAGCCGACGCTGATCCTCTAGACGACGATTTAGCTCCTGCTGTAGCTCAGTCAGCACCTGGGCAAGATACAGCGGGCGCTGATCTTTAGGATCGTCGGGATTGCAGTCGGTATGGGCGAGCAGCCGGTATCCGCTCTCGCCACTGAGTGACTGCGTGTGCGGCACAGCCGGCAACCAATCCCACTCTTTATCATCAACCGAGTTCCAGAAAGCGAAGATGCGCACATCTTCGGGGCTGTGGTGGGCGATGATCTGCCAGAGCAGCGCATGGGTGAGCATGGAGGTCTGGCTCTTTGGCCCCACGATCCCAAGCGAGCCAATTGTCCGGAAGTCGACACAGCGTGGCACATCGCGAATTTTTTGATAGGTCTGGCGAACTTTCTGCAGGCGCAGATCGTAGGCGGTTGTGTGGCGGCTTCGCTCAAGCTGAATATCGGTCAGCGTTGGATGTTCGCCGATGCCAACGCGCACCTGCATAAAGTCATCATCGCCAGGACGGCGCTCCCAGAGGCGCAGATCGCGCTGATGCACCACGTCAAAGATGGTGCTGATGTCTGGGTCATTGGCATTGCGCAGCTCATACTGCTTAAGGTTAAGTTTCTCAATGGTGCTGGTGGCGTTGTTAAGCGCCTCGGTGAAGCTGCTCTCAGCGGCCTGTACCGCTGTGTCGTACTCGCGTCGCTGGGTGCGATAGGTGTAGATACTGATGCCTGCTGTCACGAGCGAGACCCCAATCAGCGGCAAGATCGTCCAGCCGCTGCGGCCACCGCTTGATCCGCGGGCAAGGAAGAGCAGGAGATAAATTCCACTTGTGAGCAGCGGTGCGAGAATCATAGATAGACGCATTTGGAGCGGAGACGGTAGCTCTGGTGGAGATGGCAACTCCACTGCTTGGCGTGGTAGCTCGCGTAGGATGCGCGGTGGGCGATTAAACAAGCTCTCGCTGCTGGGATCAGGCGGGCTAAGTGACGGTTGAGGCAGGTTGGTAGGTGTCGCTGCTGCCTGCCCGAGGCTCTCGACTGGCTGTATCTCGATTTTTGCCATCTCCGAACGTGCTCCTGCTGCTGGGGCTGCCACGATAACCGCAGCCCCAGCGCTATGCTTGAGTGCTAGCTGCTAAAAGACATCTGCCGAGCGGAAGGCGTTGATGGTCGCGCTGAGACGGCGGCCAATGTCTTCCATCTGGCTGGTAAGCGACTGCACTTGGCGCGTCCAGTCACTCCACTCACCCTCGAAGGCTGGTTTGTTGCTGCCCTCCCATGACGAGAGTAGGTTATTGACTTGCCCATTGAGGCTGCTGAGCTGGCTGTTCACCTCGCTCGCCTGGCTGTTAAACGCGCTGCAGAGTGCATCGCCTAGCTCGACATCCAATCCAATCAACATCGTGTGTGTTCCTTTCTATAGAGAGAAATTTGACATAAAAGATGTAATTGAGTGATAGGCGCTAACCGTTGCTAAACTGGCTGAAGGTCTCCTCGACCTGGCGCACCTCGAAGTCCAAATTAGAGCGCATCGTCTCAAGCATCTGCTTGATCTGCTCAAGCAAGCTGGTAAACTCGCTCCAGGCTCCCTCGAACTGGCCTTTGCTGTTGCCGTGCCATGTGCTAATCAGGTTATCCATGGCCGACTTGAGGGTGCTCTGCATGGTGGTCAGCGAGTCGGCCTGGGTGTGAAAGGCAGAAACAACACTGTGCCCTGCCTCGATGTCCATTTTCACCTGCATGGTGATTCCTCCTTGTAAGTACTGGTGAGGATTGTCCTCAATCTATATCAACAGCCTAGATATCGCTAAGATGAACGGTGATGGAGAGGCCCGCGCGCCCAAGGCGCAGGACGGTCATGCCTGCCGCTAGCTCGAGTTGATCGCCGGGGTTGTAGCAGCGACCCTCAATGTAGATCGCCCGATGCCCAACATCGATAAGCCAGCGGTTGTAGTAGCTATCGAGATAAATATGGCAGTGACTGTTGCGCGAGATAAAGCGCAGGTCGCTGTCGCGCGAGCTGAGACCCCGAATCCACTGCCTGATGCGGTCATTGCGCGACAGATGACTGGCCACCAAGCTCCGGTTAATCGTTACTCCATCAGCGGGATCGACGTGAATGCGCTTCCCTTTGCTGATCTCTAAATAGCACTTGAGCCGCGTGGGATACGACTGGCGGTGGAGATTGACATGTTTTTGGACTGTGGGCAGCTCTGAGACTGAGAATAAGGTTGTTTTATCTAAATCGTGGTTGAGCACGCTGTGCTGGCTTGCTTGCCGCAGCTGAAGCGTCATATATGGGCGAATCTTACACTCGCTCACAAACTTCTCGCGCCCTAGGTGCACCTTGCTGGCATCATTGGCGGTGATAAAGTACAGCTCGTAGTTTTCGCTGCTACCGCTCAGATTGTAGGTTTCAACCCATGTTTTGATGAGATCGCTAATGCGCGCTGTTTCGAGAATGTTCTCTGTGTGCTGTTTCTCGGAGTTAGGCAGGAGAAGATTAATAGTTGGCATGGGTATCTTGCTCCTGAGCTATATGCTGAAAATACCCAATGATCGTGCGCTCAAGCGCTGCACTGTTGAGGCTGTGTAATCGTCCGCGCTGCTGCTCGTCAATGACAACCTCGAGTGCATGGTTCGCGCTGGCCAAGATCAGGTGCTGCAGCGTGTCTGGCGCTTGAGCGCTGCTTGTGCGCTGCATAGCGGTGAGGGCAATGGTGCTTGTTTGGGCTTGGAAAAAGCTAAAGACGTGGTCAATCTGCTGGTGCGGAATACCGGCCTGGGCCAGCAAATCGTAGGCTGCTGCGCTGCCGTCGAGCACGGCATAGCGTGCTTGTTGCAGCTGGTCAATGTTCACCGGGAATATATCAAGCGCTGTCTCTGGTGTTGCAGGCGGTAGGTGTTGCTGTAGCTGGCTATGCAGCGTTTGGGTCACATCTTGGACCACGGCGAGTGTATGGGTTGTGCCGTGGTTATAGTGCTCAACACATAGATGCTCGGTTTGATGGATGCCGTAGGTGTGCTCGTTGGTGAGGGTGTACTGCTCAATCGTTAGCGCAGCCGTGGCTGTGAGGCAGGTGCCGAGCAGCGCCAGCACTAGTTTATCGATGACTATCCCACCACTTGGCTGCACCTCAATGTAGCGACGCGCCTGCAGGCTGTGTGCCGCTGCGGCTAGCACGAGCAGCTGCTCGGCTTGGCTGAGATTGTAGAAGGCCTGGGTATCGACGCCCGGCATACTGCTGGTGTGGAGTGCTCGTAGTAGATAGATCAGCTCTTCGTGGCCAAGGCTGACGCTGGTAGCTTGGGCTATCGCTTGCGGCATCGTGTCTGCTTCCTCTGCTTGTGCTTGCATTACAACCATCCTCGAACCATATTCACGCCGCCCATGGCCCAGCTGCCGGCGGCGCTTAACCCGCTCTGCGCTAGATTGGCCGCCCCTTCGGCGGCGCTGCCAAGCGTTTCAAGCAGCGGCTTGTCGGTGAACTCCTTAATCACAGCGGTGGCTGCGGCATTGATCGCCTCTGTGTCTGCACCAGGCACCAGCGTGGCGGCGCGTGCGATCAGCGTCATTTCACCGGCTGCAACATAATCAAAGGCCGACTCTGGCATATGGGCTGCGCTGGAGAAAAAGTTCGTAAAAGCCGCTTTGTTTTTACTGGTATCGTGATTGGTGGCTACGTTGTAGAGCCAGCCAACCCCATTCTCTGCGACATTGCTGATATCAAGGTTCTGGAAATCTTGTTGGAAGGCATTGGCGGCCTGATCAACCTCTTGGCGCATCTCGTCGCTAAGGGCCGTATGCTCGAGCAGCCACTCGCTGCCATCAATGGCGACGTTGCCAACCAGCTGCACAGTATCGTTGACGAGCAGCACTTCACCGACGAGTGGGATTGCTGCGCTGGCCCCATTGATGGCGACGCTGGCGGTGATGGCCGCACCATCTATTTCCTCGCCATCAATCAACGCGCCGACTAGATCAGCGCCGATGCCGAGCGCAGCTAGCGCCCCTTTGCTCTTCAGGGTTGTTGAACCAAGGAACTTGTGTACCCGCGACTCGCCATATTTGTCGACCAGCAGATTGAACACTGTCGTTGTCGCAGCGCCTGTGCTGAGCGATACCTGCTTGCCAGGGCCGCTAAGCGCCTGTGCGAGGATAGCTGGCGTGAGGCTGCCCAGTGAGCCAGCGATTACACGCCAGAGATGATCGAGCATGGCCGCGCCGCCACTGCCGTAGCTTGCGTCGGCTGCTTCAAGCCGCTGCGCAAACAGTTCGAGCCGCTGCGCAATGCCTGTGGCCTGATCAACAATAGCGCTGCGCTCTGGCTGGAGCTGGTCCCATGTGGCTTCGAGCATCTGCTGGGCTTGGCTGTAGAACAGGCCGCTCACAAACTGATCGACATGGGCCGATAGCTGCGTCTGTTGCGCGTGCAGTTGCTCACTGAAGCTGCGTAGGTTCCTGGCTACGCTCCGTAGCGCTTCAATGTCAGCTTGGACCAAATATGTCATAGTATCGACCTAGCTATAAGAGAACGTTTTTATCGTCCTAGTCCGTATGCTTAGGAGCTGAATTATGCCAATGGATGCTGCTGTACCAATGCTGGCTACAATCCCAAGGGGGAGACGATACTCCCCAAAGGTGGCAGCGGATGATCACGTGCTGGTGTTAGTGCCTGCTGCTACTGTATCGAGTCTGTTTCGGTTTATTTTCGGTGCCTAGCGCAGGTGTGGCCACAGGTACCAGTAGGTCTGGATGACGATATCCTCTTGGTAGATCTGCATGTCTGTTGTGAGCTGGGCTGCCTCTAGATAGCGCAGCACCGCGCGGGTGGCCTCGGCCTCGCGCTTGTCCTCGTAGAGGGCCATCAGCAGCAGCTCCATCAGCTCTGCGTCACTGAAGTCGTGCTGCAAGCCGGTGTAGCACAGCTGAACGCACTCGCGGAAGCTGCGCTGTTGGTAGGCGTGCTGGCCAAGCCGCTCAAGGGTTACAAGGTAGGTGTCGCGCAGCGCATTGGCCCGATCTTGGTGCCAGCTATATCCTTTTTGCACGCCCTCCATATAGCTGCCACGGTAGAGCTGGCAGGCTTGATGATAAAAGGTGATGGCTGCGTGCAGCCCCTGCTCTTGCTCGGTCGCTTGGCCGCGCTGCACGAGCGAAAGCAGCATCTGCACATCGGTGGTGTAGTGCTGCGGACAGAGCCGCAGGCGGGCGCTGTTGTACTCAAGATAGCTCGACTCGCCATGGCGACGCTGCTGCTCAAGAATATTGCTCAAATTGCTGCGTAGGCGGGCATAGCTGCTTTTCTTGTGGTCTGGATTGTTCCACAGGGCCTGCATGATCTCGGCTTCTGTTGCGCCGTGGGGGCCGCAGTGCGCCAGATACGCCAGTAGGCTTTGCGTAAGCCGCGCTCCGCTGCGGCCGCTCGGGTCCCAGTCGGTGATTTTTTGGGTATGGTGCAGCACTTGCAGCGGGCCGAGACAGGCAATGTGCAGTGAATGCTGCAAGGGGCTTTCGCTGCCCACAGTTCTGATTCTTTGCAGCAGCCGCCGTGCTAAATCTTGCTGCTCTGTCTGGGGGTGGAAATTGATCATGCGCCGTAGCCAGAACTCGGTGTTTGCGCCAAATACTGTCTCTACAACTGCGCGACTTTGCTCCTGAACATGCATATCTTGATGCTGGATGAGCGGCAGAATATGCTCTAATAAGGTGATAGGGTCAAAGTTCATCACACGGCCTTTCTCTTGCGCTTTGCTATCTGTACCATAGCTGGTTTCTTCTGCTACTCTTCTTAGTATCCAATCGCCGCTTTTTTTATTCACACAAAGCCCCACACCTGCAGCAAAAGCTTGCTAGGGATGTGAGGCTGTTTGGTGCTGCGCTCACTGATACAGACGCGCTGCGCTTAAATCAAGCTGCGCAGCCGCACCAGTGTGGATGCTGCAAATGCTGGATATCAGCTCCGCTTACCGCACTAGGCAGTGTTAGTCGGACTCAAATGGGCGGAAGCGCTGTGGCTGCGGGGCGTCAGGGTTGAGCAGCCGCTCCAGCGTCTGGAGCTTGCGCGTCAAGTCGCGGCGCTGATGCTCCAGATGCACTGGCGTGAGGTCGGCGAAGCTGGCGATCTGGCGCTCGATCGCGCGCAGCGGCTGCTGGTGAAGCTGCTGGAACTCTTGTAGGTCGGCGTGGCGCAGCTGCTGCCAAGGCCGCCCATCGGGGCTGTCCAGCAATTCAGCGAGCTGGTTGGCGCGCTGGCGCAGCTGCCGCTCGCGCAGGTCTTCGATGCCGTTCAAGAGCACCTGGACGTTGTAGCGCTGGCGCGGCTCCTTAAAAACTGCTCGGCCACGCCATGATCCTCCAGCAGCACCAGAAACTCATAGTTCCAAGCGCAGGAGACCGGCATAGCGCATGCTGATGGCCGGACTAGATGGGTGTGCATTGGCACGGCTTGCCAGCTTAATCATGTGGGCACGCGATAATGTGTTTAAGCAGTCTCCAAGCAGCGCAGGATCAGCAAGCGAAACCAGCGGCTGAATTAATGCGCGCTCCGTTGCAGACGGCTGCACGCAATCAGCCTGCTCGTGCTCGGTCAGATCGGCAATTACGCGCAGGACAGCGAGACATGGGGCATCAAGCGGTTTCCCGCGCAGGAACCGATGCAGCGTCGCGCACTGCTCGTGAAACGTGAGGGCAAACCCCGTTAGTCGGTAGCTCTTTCGGTCATTCCGCAGCGGTGATGGGGGCGTAAAAATACCATGGGATGTCAGATCCGTCATCGCGCCGCGAATCGCATCTTCACATGCGCCAGCGAGCGGCTGCTGTCCGCCCCAGAGCTGATTAGCAACATCGAGCACCGTCACATCACCGGATCGCGCCACGGCCGGGGTTTGGCGATAGAAGGCCAGCGCTGCCTCCCAGACTCGATCACACCACGCCACATAATTCATAGCTTTTACCTGCCTTTTGCGTACCCTTGAGCACGGTTGCTCCTGATGAACATCACCGCTGTGCAGTGGCTGGCAGGGCGGAGCGCCCACGCAGCTGCCGCAGCATGCTGTGTGCATCGACATCGACCGCCTAGCGGCTTCCACGCATATGCAGACAGATGCCGCCCGCTGCTGGCCGCTATTGCATATGTCCCATAGACTGGTGGGGGGCGGGATTCTCATTCCTCCCAGTGCCAGAGCGGCTACAGCTCTCTGGCGCATTAGCTCAGAATCAGTAGATCACAGGATTGGCTCGGGTGGCGTGTAGGGTCGGTACGGTGCGAGCGGGATAGCCCGAACCATGCCGTAGATGGCCGTTACGGCAT
>JABXJS010000141.1 GCA_013538855.1 Herpetosiphonaceae bacterium | reverse complement strand
GTGACTACTCCGCCATCCAAGCCCTGCGCCTGGCAGCGGGCGGGACGCCCACCACCACGCCGATGCAGCGCGGACCGCACCGCAACCACCGCGCTCCCTATCACCCACACGCCCAACCTGCTCCCGCCGTCGCACGAGCGCGACTACTCCGCCATCCAAGCCCTGCGCCTGGCAGCGGGCGGGACGCCCACCACCACGCCGATGCAGCGCGGCCTGCGACGCAACCACCGCGCTCCCTATCACCCACACACCCAACCGCTCCCGCCGTCGCACGAGCGCGACTACTCCGCCATCCAAGCCCTGCACCTGACAGCGAGCGGGACGCCCACCGCCACGCCGATGCAGCGCGGCCTGCGCCGCTACCACTGCGCTCCCTATCACTCACACACCCAACCGCTCCCGCCGTCGCACGAGCGCGACTACTCCGCCATCCAAGCCCCACGGCCACCAGCGACTGAGCAGCGACGACTGTACCACGCGCTCAGTGTGTGGCGTGTGAGGGCGTGGCCTCAAATATTGATGAATGAGAGGCCGAAGTCACCAGCCAGCACAATCTGCGTCGCGGATGGGTTCCAGGCGCACGTAAAGTGAACGCCGTAGAGCGGCACCGTCTGCACACACGCACCGCTCGCAACATCCCACAGCTTCAACTCGCAGTCGCCAGCCACCGAGCAGAGCAGCGTGCCGTCGGGGCTGAACGCGCAGTCGAAGAGGTTGGTGCGATGGCCGCGCAGGGTCATGCGCTCCGCGCCAGTGCGCACATCCCACAGCTTTAGCGTCCCATCGTAGGCCGCCGACGCGATCAGCGCGCCGTCGGGGCTGAACGTACAGGCGCGCACCACGGCGGTGTGGCCGCGCAGGGCCCTGCGCTCCGCGCCAGTGCGCGCATCCCACAGCTTCAGCGTGTGATCCTCCGCCGCAGAGACGATCAGCGCGCCGTCGGGGCTAAACGCGCAGTCCCAGGCGCGCCCGCTGTGACCGCGCAGCGTGGCGCGCTCCTGACCGCTGCGTGTATCCCACAGCGTCAGCAGGCCATTGTCGAAGGCCGCTAGCACACACGCGCCGTCAGGGCTGAACGCGCAGGCGTGCGCAGCGCTGGCCGGGCCGGTGAGCGTGCGCCGCAGCTCACCGCTGCGCGCATTCCACAGCTTCAGCACACCATCAGATGCGCCAGACAGGACAATTCCAGCGTTGGGGCTGATAGCGCAGCACAAGATCAGCCCGCTATGGCCGATCAGCCATGCGCGCAGGCGCTGCTGCGGATAGTCCCACACCCGTAGAAACCGGTCCGCAACCGTTGCAACAAGCGTGTCACCGGCGGTGCTCAGCGCACAGTCAAAGGTCGTTTTGCCCACAGCGGTAAGCCGATACGCTGGCGGCAGCTCGTCGTCTTCGCCGCGCCGTCGCAGCTCGTGCTGGATGGCGCGCAGCGTGCGCTGGTGGCGCTGGAGCTGGCGCAGCAGCTGGCGCTTGTACGGCTCCTGCTGCTTTTCCAGCAGCTCCTGAATAGTGTATGCAGCCAGCGCGTGACCAACGAGCAGCCCGGTGAGATCACTGGTGAGGGCACGCCGGTAGGGTGAAAACAGCATAGCAGACGCTCCAAACATAGCGGTTTTGTGGCTAGCTAGTATAGCGTAGGCGCGCCATAACCGAGCGCAAAGCCAGCGCAGCGCAGAGCAGGGCCACGCGGCCGCGCCCAGGCATGCAGCATGGGGCTGGGACAAGGGCCGAATTGCTGATTGACATGGAAGTGCGATGGCGCATAATAGCCAGCAGAAGCAACGCACCGCTCAGCCTCTGCCGCCATTGCTAGATTAGGAGATCGACATCGTGCAGAAAGCAACGTTCATCAGTGATGCACTCCAGCTCAGCAGCCAATCGTTCATCTATGCGGTCCATCAGCAGCTCGCGCTGCTCTATCCCGATCAGGGCCTGCTGCAAACCCAAGACTGCGACTTTGATGTATCGGCCTTCGAGCAGGCCGGCCTGTGCAGCAGCCAGACGCACGACCATCCGCACCCGCAGAGCGTCTACACCTGGGCGCGCGGCGTCGAAGATGGCGTCGTGCGCGTGCTTGAAAACGCCTGGCAGACGATCACTTGGGATGGCCAGTCATTCGAGCTGGTGCTGCTCTCGTGGATGGCCTACGGCAGCGCAATGAGCATGCGCTGGCTGATCGGCAGCTCACAAGCGGCAGTCGAGGCATTCTTTAGCGCGGTGTGCACCTGGAACACCGAGATTCGCGACGAGATTATGGTGTTCGAGGAGGGCAGCTGGGATAAAAGCCAGGAGCTGTTCTATGCCATCAAAAACACCTCACTGGACAACCTGATCCTGCCAGGGACGCTGAAGGACGATATTGTGCGCGACCTGCAGCGCTTTTTTGCAGCGCAGTCGACGTATGCACAGTACAACATCGCCTGGAAGCGCGGCATCATTCTAGTCGGCCCGCCGGGCAATGGCAAAACGCATATGATCAAAGGGCTGCTGAATATTCTGCCCTACCCATGCCTGTACGGCAAAAGCTTCGACGCGCAGTACTCGACCAACAACGCCAACATCCGCGACGTGTTCGACCGCGCCCGCCGCAGCGCCCCGTGCATCCTCGTGCTGGAGGACCTGGACTCCTTGATCGACGAGAACAATCGCGCCTACTTCTTAAATGAAGTCGATGGCTTCACCACCAACCATGGCATCGTCATGCTGGCCAGCACCAACCACCCAGAGCGGATTGATCCGGCGATCATGAATCGCCCGAGCCGCTTTGATCGCAAGTACTATTTTGGCTTGCCGGAGCACCCCGAGCGGCTGGCCTACATTCAGCAGTGGAGCGCGGCCCTGCACAGCGCCACCCAGCTCAGCGCCGCCGGCATGGAGCAGGCCGCCGCAGCCACCGCGGGCTTCTCCTACGCCTACCTCAAGGAGCTGTTCGTCTCGGCGCTGATGGCCTGGATCAACACCCACGATCAGCAGTCGATGGACAGCATCATCGTCGAGCAGGCGCACATCCTCCAAGAGCAGGCCCTCGCCAGCGACGAGGACGGCGACGAGGAGTACGAGGACGAGTAGCAGCAAGCGCTCGCAGCACGACAAGCGCACGCTAGCGCCGATCATGGCGGCGGCGTGCGCTACACGGTCCTGCGCCATGACACGAGCGAAACGCCCGCTACTCGGCAGGGTCGCTGCGGCTATACAGCGCTGCCTGCGCCCAACCACAGCGCTGTGCATCAACAATACACACAACGTCGAGCGCCACTGTGTGGCTGAGGCCAGCTCCCACCAGCGAATGAGGGGCGCTGGCGGAGCATGTGGTAGAGTGACGGCACCACGACGACAGCCGCAGAGCAGCGGATTTGGCGTGCCGCAAACTTTAGGCTAGGCACACACGGTGCGACCAGCAACGAGCGGTAGACTAACGCCCAGCGCCCGCCGTGCGAACCTGGGCAGTAGTGTTAAGGAGAAGGCGATGGGTGGACCAACTGCAAGCGTGCTGCTGCCTACGCCGCTGGCGGACGCAAATGCAACAGCGTGGGCGCAGACGCTTGACGCCTGCGGTGAGCGACGTGCTGGGCACGACATCGACATTGTGAGCACGCTGCCCCTGGGCGGGCGCTACCACGGCGACCAACGCCCGTTTGGGATCACGGTTGATACGCCGCCAGAATGGCGGTACTTCAGTGACTCACGCGATATTGAGAGTGACGCAAGCGCTATTGAGTCGGCTGTAGCGCAGATCGTCGCCACATTTGGCTGGGTGCCGCAGCAGCAGGTCTGGATCAGCGCCTACTGCAACGGGAGCGTGGACCATTTGATCCTCGCTGAGCTGGCGCTGGCGCTGGCACGCCAGTGTGCGGGGCTGATCAGCTTCAATGGCGCGCTGACCATCGGCTGGCAGCCCACGCTCGCGGAGCTAGGCGCGCCGCTTGATTGGCCAGCCGTGCGCCCCAGCGTTGAGCCGGAGTTAGCGCGCATCGGCGGCACAATCTGCGCCGTGCTCGACGCAGCGCAGCGCAACGTGACGCATGTGTGCGACGCAGCATTCCTTGCCAGATGGATGCAGCACCCACAGTTTCATATGATCAAGTAGGAACTGAGAGATGACGATGGATGTGATCTGCTCGTGCGGCTATGAGCTTGAGAGCCGCACAGGCCACGTGCCGAACAAGGGCCAGCTGTTCAGCAACATTGATCGCAACGCACTTTTTGAGCAGCTAGACGTGTTTCAGGGCTATCTTGCGGCGCTGGAGCAGGGCACAGCGCCAGCATGGCGACAGCAGCATGGGCTGCAGGGCAATGCAAGCCACGCCGAGGTATTGCAGCACCTCGTTGACGCTGCGCTGACAGCCAGCACCGTGTACGAGTGCCCGCGCTGCCAGAGCCTGCTGGTGATCGAGCCGACCTGCCAGCGCCAGCAGCACTACACGCGCCACCACTACGATCAGAGCGACCGCATGCCGCTGTAGCACTTGGCACAACCGTTGCACCAGGGCAAGCCCAAAGCACATATGGCTGATGAACGCTATAATACTAGGCCGTGATGGTTTAGCCGAGGATGCCAACAATGAGCTTTGAGCCACAGAATCCCCACTTTGCCGAGCGCACACGTGAGCTGTTCGCCCAGCAGAGCATGATGCAGCTGATCGGGGCGCAGCTGATCGAGGTCGCGCCAGGCCGCGTGAGCATCGAGATGGCGGTGGTACCAGCGATCACGCAGCAGCACGGGTTTGTGCACGCCGGCGCAGTCACCAGCATCGTCGACTCGGCCTGCGGCTTCGCGGCCTTTACGCTGATGCCCGCTGACAGCAACGTGCTCTCGGTGGAGTTCAAGGTCAACCTGCTGGCCCCAGCGCGCGGCGTGCGGCTCGTCGCCACGGGCGCGGTGCTCAAGCCCGGCCGCACCATCACCGTCTGCCGCGGCGACGTCTACGCCTTCGACAACGAGGAGCGCCAGACGCTCTGCGCCACCATGCTCGCCACCATGATTCGGCGCTAGCCCGCACAGCAGCACTCAAGGTGCCATCGGAGCAACGCATGCACACAAGGCAGCACGAGCAAGCAACGCCAGCGTGCTCGTACTAGCCGCTAGCGCGCAGCGCCTTGGCCCAGCGCAGGCCATCGAGCAGTAAATGTCCAAGAGCTGCATCGCGCTCGACAAAGGGCAGCGCCAAAACAATACGCCCAGGGTCGTCGCTGCGCGCCCACTGGGAGGCAATGATTCGGCGTGCCTCGGCCGTCGCGCCAGCACGCAGATGGGCGGCGATAATCTCGCGCCACACGTTGATTCGATCTCGCTCAGCAGCAAGCGGAGCCAGCGCCTGCGCCGCCGCAGCCTGGCCGCTACGGGCCGCAAGCTGCGCCACGCTGGAGATCAGGGCAGCACGTGCATGGCCTGGCTCGAGCATGAGCACTGCCGCTCGCGCATCCAGCAGCCAAGCTAGCGCCGCTGGATGCTGCGCCTCAAACAAGACATTTGCCACCGCAGCTAGCCCCGCTGCCTGCCAGGGCGGCATAGTCAGCAACTGCACCGTTTCACGAGCCGCATCGATCAGACCAACCTGCGCCTGAAGCAGCGCCACTGTCTTAAGCAGCTCAGGCGTAACCACAGCGTCAGACGGTGCTTTGATGATGCGCTGCCGGACTGCTTCAAGCAACACATGCCCCGCTCCATCACCTGCACGCACGAGGGCCGCTGCCGCCCACAGGTGTGAGCGCAGTGGGGCCGTCTTGAGGTCAAGCTGCCGCGCTTTGGCACGTAGCGCTGTGCCAAGCACGGCAGCGCCAGTTGCCAGCAGCGCCTCGCTGAGCACCAGCAGCTCGGCCCACATATCGGCGGCTCTGGCAGCAACAGCGCACGCTAGCTCAGGTCGATGTAGGCGGACATAGCTCGTCGCACACGCAGCCAGCGCCTGCCCAGACAAGAAGCGATCGTCAATTGAGCGGCTGACCATCTCCGCATGCATCGCCCAGCCCGCCTCGGCGAGCGCACGCACCAGCACTAGCAGTGGATCAAAGCGCCGATGGCTCTGCGCCAGCGCATCGGCGCTGCGCCAAGCCAGGGCCAAACAGCGCTCGGCAAGTGAATGTTCGGCACGGATCAGCGCTGGCAGCAGCGCAGCCAGCGCTGTAGCTTGGCTCAAGGGATGATCGATAAGCAGCGCCGCCGCGTAGGCTGAGTCATATGCGCCTGCCACAGCCAGCGCCGCAGCTAAATCCTGCAGTTCCTGATCATCTGTGCAGGGTTCATCCCACATACTCATGGGCGTACTCAATGCCTGATCTAGCAGGGCCAGCGCCTCGGCTGGCTGCGCTGCTGCCAGCGCTTCAGCCACTCCGGCGAGCGCCTGCACACGCTGCGCACCGAGCGGAATGCGCAGCGCCACCGACTGCGCCGCTGTGTAGTCGTGATCAGCCAGCAGCGCCTGGACAGCGGGTAGCAGCAGCGCTGACTGTGCCCCTGGATCGGTGCGCGTCTGTGCGCACGCAAGCACCGCCGCAGTCCAACCGTACTTGCGCATAGCGGCAATGCTCGCCGCAGACACAGTCCAATCAGGATCGATAACGAGCGCTGGATTAAGCGCATAGGCCCAGTCCAGCGCACCAACGGCGGCGCAGGCCAAAGCAGGCGTGGCGCGCTTGGCGCAGTCGCCCCACCACGCCGCTAGCGCCAGCGCAACACTTTGCGGATGGCGCAGCACCAGCAGTGCCGCCAGTGCTGCATCTTCAGCCTCGCAGCGCTGGCGCACATCCGCAATGTCCTGTGCAGTCTGGTAGGCTGTAGCCGCCATAGCCCGGCTTGTCGCCAGATCATCAGCAGCCAACCCCAGCGCCAGCGCTGCGAGCGCCTGCGCCCGGAGCAGCGGCTCTGCGATAGCGAGCGCCATGGCTTGAGCCAGTGCGGGTAGGCCAGCCTGCGCTAGCGCCGGGGCGCTGCGCGCATAGGCTTGCTCACGCGCTCGCTGCTGCGGCAGGCGCTCAAGCAGCCTGCCAACCGCAGCAAGATCGCCCTGAGCAGCATACGCAGCAATCAGCGCAATTACCGCCTGTGTCTGCACGTCAGGCTCCTCAATCAGCGCTGAAGTCAGCTCCGCAGCGCCAACGCGCTGTGATTGGGCTAAACGCTCGGTTAGCCGCAGCAGACAACCGGCTTTGAACTGCGGCATATCAATCTTGTTGAGCGCATCCCACGCGGCGGTGAGATCATCAAGTCCGCTTAGCCCATCGGCGAGCGCAGCATACAAGCTAGGGCGGAGCGCAGTATCAAGCGCTGCAATCTGACGCGCAGCGCGCTCAGCGAGCGTTGGCAGCTCTGGATGGCCAACCTGAGCCATGACCGCCACAATATCGCACAGCGCATACACTCGATCTTTCAGATTAGGCAGATGGCTAGCGCGCAAAACGAGCAAACGCCAGAGCGAACGCGCAGCCGCAAGCGGCAGCTCGGCTGCGATCAGCAGCAGCACCGCATGGCGGCGCTCAGGATCGCTGATCTGCGCAGCGTAGTCTTGCGCCTCCTTGGCGCGCCCTAGTCGTACCAGTGCTCGATACAGCGAATCCGGCCAATCGGCACAACGGCGGGCCAGCAGCTGGCGCCTAAAGCTGGCCTGCCAGTGCTGTATCAGCGCTGCAAAAAGATCAGCGTCTGCGGTGTTCGGTAAAAAATCATTGCGCATGAAGTCAGGTGGCGCAGCACCACCATGCAGATAGCGGTTGATCAAGCAGCGTGCTCGATGTGCCGCAGGCTAGGCTGGCAGCTCGACCGCGTTGAGCTGCTGGCGTAGCTCGCGCCAGGTGGGCAGCAGGCGATCCAGCAGGCGGTAGAAGCGCGAGCTGTGGTTGTGCTCCAGCAGGTGGCACAGCTCGTGGATGATCACGTAGTCGATGCAGGGCTTGGGCACGTGGATCAGGCGCAGGTTGAGCGTGATCACGCCGCCGGGGCTACAGCTGCCCCAGCGCGCCACCAGCGGCTTGATCTGCAGCGGCGGCGCGCTCAGCGCGTAGTGCTTGAAGCGCGGCAGCAGCGCGCTCAGCCGCCGTGGGAAGATCAGCGCCGCCTGCTGGCGGTACCAGCCGTCGAGGGCCTGGCGCACCTGCTCCGGCGCGGTGTCTGGCAGCTCCACGCGCAGCCAGCCGCCGCTGCGGGCGACCGCAGGCAGCTCGGCGCGCACGACCTTGAGCCGATACTGCCGCCCGAGGTAGCGGTGCGTCTCGCCGCTGATGTACTGGCGCGGCGGCAGCGGCGGCCCGTAGCGCTCTAGCTCGCGCTGCTGGCGCAGAATCCACGGCGCACGGCGGCGCACGCGCTCGGCGATCAGCTCCGGCGCGGTGTCCAGCGGCGCGATCACGCTGACGCGGCAGCTCGGCTCGACGCTGATCGCAATCGTCTTGCGGGCGGCGTAGGTCAGCGCGTACTCAATCGTTGTTGCGCCGTACTCGATGCGCTGCATTTCCGGCTCCATAGCACTCCTCTGGGCTATCCGTCCCGATCACCGTCAGTCTAATCGACCTCGCGAGCGCCGTCAAAGGGCGCAACCAGCGCACTCCGGCATCAGCGGGCGGATGCGGCACCGCCTGCGCTGGCCGCCCCGGCCTGCATCGCCACGGCCACGCCGCGCCGACCGTCGATTAACCACAGCGCAGCTTTTTCGCCTTCCACCGCCGCGCTCCGGCATCAGCGGGCGGATGCGGCACCGCCTGCGCTGGCCGCCCCCGCCTGCATCGCCACGGCCACGCCGCGCCGACCGTCGATTAACCACAGCGCATTCTTTCACCATCCACAGCCGCGCTCCGGCATCAGCGCGCGGATGCGGCACCACCTGCCTTGACCGCCTGTGCCTGCATCGCCACGGCCACGCCGCGCCGACCGTCGATTAACCACAGCGCAGCTTTTTCGCCGTCCACAGCCGCGCTCCGGAATCAGCGGGTGGATGCGGCACCGCCTGCGTTGACCGCCTGTGCCTACATCGCCACGGCCACGCCGCGCCGACCGTCGATCAACCACGGCGCACTATTTCGCCTTCCACAGCCGCGCTCCGGCATCAGCGGGCGGATGTGGCACCGCCTGCGTTGAGCGTATGTGCCTGCATCGCCACGGCCACGCCGCGCCGACCGTCGATCAACCACGGCGCGGCTTTTTCCGATGATTATTCGTGCTTCAGGCGGAGCGGTATTTGGCGGCGGATTGGCTATAATTTAAACGATAGATATTCAGCTACGAAAGAAGGTTTTTCTGTGACAACACCGACACCGCCGCGCGCCGCCACCAAGCGCCACGAGTCTACAGTCCACGGCCGTACGCTCGTCGATGACTACTTCTGGCTGCGCGAGCGCGATAACCCCGAGGTGCTGAGCTACCTGGAGGCCGAGAACGCCTACGCCGCCGAGGTCATGGCCGACACCGCCGAGCTGCAGCAGCAGCTCTACCGCGAGCTGCGCGGGCGCATCAAGGAGGACGATGACTCGGTGCCCGTGCGCCGCGACGACTACTTCTACTACACGCGCACCGTCGAGGGCGGCCAGTACCCGCTCTACTGCCGCAAGCACGGCAGCCTCGACGCGCCCGAGGAGCTGCTGCTCGATCAGAACGCCCTAGCCGCGGGCCAGCCCTACTGCCGCATCGGGGCCTTCAAGGTTAGCCCCAACCACCAGCTGCTGGCCTACTCGCTCGACACCAGCGGCGCAGAAAACTACACGATCTATGTCAAAGACCTCGCCAGCGGCGAGCTGCTGGCCGATGCGATTCCCAACACCTACTACGGCGTCGAGTGGGCCAACGATAATCAGACGCTGTTCTACAATGTGCTCGATGCGGCCATGCGGCCCTACAAGCTGCTGCGCCATACGCTCGGCAGCGACCCGAGCGCCGATGCGCTGGTCTACCACGAGGCCGACGAGGCCTTCTTCCTGTGGCTCGGCCGCACGCGCTCGCAGCGCTACATCGTGATGACCCTGACCAGCGAGAGCACCAGCGAGATCCACGTGGCCGATGCCAATAATCCAAGCGAGTTCCGCGTGATCGAGCCGCGCCAGCCAGGCCACGAGTACCACATCGAGCACCACGACGAGCGCTTCTTTATCGTCAGCAACGCCGAGGCACAGAACTTCCGCGTGCTCACCGCCCCGGTCAGCGACCCGCGCCAGGCCAACTGGAGCGTCTGGCTGGAGCATCGCCCGGCCGTCTACGTCGATGATATCGACGCCTTCCGCGACTTCATCGTGGTCTACGAGCGCGAGCAGGGCCTGCAGCACATACGCATCTGCCGCCCTGACGGCGCGCTGGTGCGCTATGTCGCGTTCCCCGAGCCGGTGTACACCTTCGAGGCCGGGCCAAACGCCGAATGGAACAGCAGCACGCTACGCTTCACCTACACCTCGCTGATCACGCCTAGCTCGGTCGTCGACTACGGCATGGATGACGGGTCGTGGAGCGTGCGCAAGCAGCAGGAGATTCCCAGCGGCTACAATCCCGCGCTGTATCAGTCCGAGCGCATCTTCGCCAGCGCGCCCGACGGCACGCAGGTGCCGATCTCGCTGGTCTATCGGCGCGATCTGCCGCGCGATGGCTCCAGCCCGGCGCTGCTCGTGGGCTATGGCTCGTATGGCTTTAGCTTCGACCCAGCGTTCTCCACCAACGCCCAGAGCCTGCTCGAGCGCGGCTTCGTCTACGCCATCGCGCACATTCGCGGCGGCTCGGAGCTAGGCCGCGAGTGGTACGACAATGGCAAGCTGATGCACAAGCAGAACACGTTCAGCGACTTCATCGCCAGTGCCGAGCACTTAATCAAAGAAGGCTACACCAGCTCCGAACGGCTGGCCATCCTCGGCGGCAGCGCCGGCGGCCTGCTGATGGGCGCGGTCACCAATCAGCGCCCCGATCTGTTTAAGGCGGTCGTGGCCAAGGTGCCGTTTGTCGATGTGATCAACACGATGCTCGATCCGACGCTGCCGCTGACGGTGATCGAGTACGAGCAGTGGGGCAATCCCAACGAGCCAGCGGCATTCGAGTACATCCGCGCCTACTCGCCCTACGACAACGTGGCGGCGCAGGACTACCCGAACATCCTCGCCACCGCCGGCCTCAACGACCCGCGCGTCTCCTACTGGGAGCCGGCCAAGTGGGTCGCGAAGCTGCGCACGCTCAAGACCGACGACAACCTGCTGTTGCTCAAGACCAACACCGCCGCTGGCCATGGCGGCGCGTCCGGCCGCTTCGACTACCTGGAGGAGATCGCCTTCGAGTACGCCTTCATCCTCAAAACCCTCGGCGTGATCTAGTCCGCTAAAGCGCAATCGCCCCGCTCAGCATACTCGTTGAGCGGGGCGATTTTATGTCGATCTAAGCGGACGTGGCAACTGCGCGCCGGGGCCAGCATGCAGCCGCTGCGCAATCCAGCACGCTGACATCCGCCTAGGCCGCCGGACCTGCGGGCAGCGCTGCGCCCTGCGAGCGCCTGCGCGCTACAGCAGCACCATTAATTTTTATGTCAAATCAACGATTGTGGCGGCTACGCGCGATGGCGACGGCGATGATCTGCTCGATCAGCAGGTCGAGCTGGGCCACATCGATCTTGATGTCAGTGGCGCGCTCCAAGTCAAGGAAAGTCGTATCGAGGCGCTGCTTCATCTGATTTTGCACATCGACGTTGTTGACCCAGTCGGTGACTTTGCTGCGCTCCACGGCCTCATGCTGGGCGATGGCAAGGTCGGCGATCTGCTCGGCGCTGAGGCTGTAGGCGGCCAGCGGCTCGTGCAGGACGCCGTAGAAGGCGCTGGCCTGCGGATAGGCCGTGAGCTTGCTGGGCGCTCCGCTGCGCACGCCCGCCCGCAGCTCGTCGAGCTGGCGCTGCGCGCGCCGCAGGTACTCGAGCTGGTCGATGCGCCCCTGGCGGTAGGCGGCGATGGTGTCCTCGACCAGCTCGGAGAAGCGGCGATACAGCGCCGGGTCGGCATCGACGTACTCGATGATCGTGCGCTTCATGCGGTTGAGGATGGTGTCGGCCTTGGCTACCGGCGAGGCCAGCCTGGCGACCTCGGCGTCGAACTTCTCGGCATCGAACACGTTGACCAGCTCGGTGATGGTGGCGATGGCGGTGGCGCGCACGTGGTCGTCGAGCAGCTTGCGCACCTTGGCCTCGTAGTCGCGGTAGTCGATGGCCTCGGCGTAGCGCAGCTTGACCGCCTGGCGCAGGCTGTGGAACCAGCGCAGGTCATCCTTGTAGCGCTCGATGCGCGCGGACTCGGTCTGCTGGTAGAAGCTGCTGCTGGAGAGGGCCACCCGCAGCGTGCGAGCGTAGTCGGTCAGCGTCTCATAGAAGCGCTGGCGGCGGTCCTCCGGCTCCAGGTGGCGCTGGGCGGCCTCCAGGTCGGCGGTGTTCACGCCGTCGAACACCGCCCACACGGCGGAGTGCACCTGCGGCAGCCGCTCCAGCTCGGCGGCCACATCGCTGAAGGTGCCGTCGATGTCGGCGGGATCGTACTCGGCCAGCGCGTCGTACAGGTTCATGGCCTCGTTCAGCTCGCCGAGCACGCCGCGATAGTCGATAATATAGCCGAAGTCCTTGCCCTCGGCCACGCGGTTGACGCGGGCGATGGCCTGGAGCAGCGTGTGCTCCTTGAGCGGCTTGTCGATGTAGAGCACCACATTGCGCGGCTCGTCGAAGCCAGTCAGCAGCTTGTCGACCACCACCAGCAGCTCGGCCCCGTCGGGATCGCGGAACGATTCGATGACGCCTTGGAGGTACTTCTCCTCGCTGCCGTAGCGCTGCAGCATCTGCTGCCAGAACTGCTGCACGGCGGGCAGCTCGCCGTCGCTGTCGGCGTGGCCCTCGCGGGTGTCCGGCGGCGAGATGACCAGCTCGGCCTTGATGCCCTCGTCGCGCAGGTAGCGCAGGTACTGCAGGCCGGTGCGCTTGGAGGCGGTCGCCACCTGGCCCTTGAAGCCGGTGCCGCGCCAGTTGGCGGTGTAGTGCTCGGCGATGTTGAAGGCGATCTCGCGGATGCGCTGCTCAGTGGCGTTGATCGCCTCGCTGCGGCTCATGCGGCGCTTGAGGTCGGCGCGCTGCTCGTCCGCGAGGTGGCGCGTGGTGCGCTCGAACCAGCGCTCGAGCTGGTCTTTGTCCACGCTCTGCTCGACGATGCGGCCCTCGTAGAGCAGCGGCACCACCGCCTGGTCGGCCACGGCCTGGCGCATCGGGTACTTGTGGATGAAGTCGCCGAACTTATGCGCCGTCGATTTCTCGGCCTTGGTCAGCGGCGTGCCGGTGAAGCCGATCAGGCAGGCGTTGGGCAGCACCTGCTGCATCAGCGCGTGCATGCTGCCGTACTGCGAGCGGTGGCTCTCATCGACGAGCACAAAGCTGTTGGCGCTGGCATCGACCGCCCCGGCCCGCGCGGCCTGCTCGAACTTGTTGATCACGGTGGTGATCACGTCGGCGCGCTCGTCGCCGGGCTGGAGCTGGCCGGTGATCAGGCGGATCAGGTGCTTGCCGTCGCGGGCCTGGCCTACGCGCTTGCCGCAGGCGCGGAAGGTGCCCGCGAGCTGGCGGTCGAGGTCCACGCGATCGGTCACCAGCACCACGTGCGGATTGCTGATGTTGGGGTGCAGCGCCAGCGCCTTGGCCAGCATGACCATGGTCAGCGACTTGCCGCTGCCGGTGGTGTGCCAGATCACGCCGCCGTCGCGCCGCCCCGCCGCGTTGTGGTGCGCCACCCGGTTGAGCGTGGCCTTGATGGCGAAGTACTGCTGATAGCGCGCGATCTTTTTGATGCCGCTGTCGTAGACGATGTACTGGTAGCACAGCTCCAGCAGCCGCTGCGGGCGCAGCAGAGCGTACAGCAGCCGATCCTGCTCGGTGGGCAGCCGCGGCCCGCCGCCCTCGACATGGGCGCGCAGCTCCGCGCCGTTGTTGCGCCAGCCGTAGACCAGCTCGGCCACATCCGGCTCCAGCGGGCGGTTGATCAGCTCGGTCAGCGCATCCTCGTCGGGGTGCTCCTCGCGCCAGTGCGCCCAGAACTCCTTGGGCGTGGCGGTGGTGGCGTAGAGGGCATCGTTGACGCTGAGCGCCAGCAGCAGCTGGGCGTAGACAAACAGCTGCGGTATCTGGTCGCGCTGCTGATAGCCCAGCAGCTGGCTGATCGCCTGGGCCACGGCCTTCTCGTTGCCGCTGGCGCGGTCGGGGCGCTTGCACTCGATCACCGCCAGCGGGATGCCGTTGACGAACAGCACCAGGTCGGGCCGCCGCACCAGCTGGCCGCCGACGGCCTCGACGGCGAACTCCTCGGCCATGTGGTAGACATTGTTGGCGGGGTGCTGCCAGTCGATGTAGTGCAGGCTGTAGCTCTTGCGGTCGCCCTCGATCTCCTGGGTCAGGCTGGTGCCCAGCGCCAGGCGCTCATAGATGCGCTCGCTGGTCGGCAGCAGCCCGTGGACCGGCTCGTCGGCCAGTCGCGCCACCGCCTCGCGGATGTTGGCGTCGCTGAAGGCGTAGCGCCGCCCGCGCGCGCTGATGGTGGCATGCGTGCGCAGCCAATCCGCCAGCACAGCGGTCAGCAGCGGCTGCGTGCGCGAGTGCCCGCGCAGCGCCAGTGCCTGCGCCGGCGTCAGGTACTGCCAGCCCAGCCCCGCCAGCACCTGCACCGCCGGAATCTGCGCGCTCACCACCTCCCGAAACGCGGCTGGATGTGGCATGGTTAAGGCTCCTTGTACGAAGAACAGGTATTCTTTATACAATATCAGTAGATCACAGGACTCCCTGGGGCCAGGGTAAACGGTGTGGCGGCCGAATCGTGCGGTATCCTTTGTGGTGCCAACCAAGAAAGGAACCGTG
>JABXJS010000140.1 GCA_013538855.1 Herpetosiphonaceae bacterium | reverse complement strand
CACGGTTCCTTTCTTGGTTGGCACCACAAAGGATACCGCACGATTCGGCCGCCACACCGTTTACCCTGGCCCCAGGGAGTCCTGTGATCTACTGATCATCGCTGATGACAACGAGATCTCTGTGCGCCTTCCCGCTGGCACACCCTTCGATCGTGATCGCCTGCGCCGTGCCCTGCCTGCCAACGGCATCACGGTCGGTCAGCAGCTGGCGCGCATCGACCGCCGCACCTTCGGCGATGACTGGGAGTCCATCCTGCGCACGCTGCTCGAAACCCTCGCCCGTCGTTAAAACCACGTGGGCGCATCCTCTCATGCTGCGGATGCGCCCACGCTGACCTGCAAAAGCGCTACAGCTGCTTGACCAAGCCCAGATAGCGCTCCCACTCTGCGCGCGGATGCGGCCAGTCGGTGCGCGCATGTGCGCCGCGACTCTCCTCGCGCTGCAAGGCCGCCGCCGTCAGCAGCATCGCCACCAGCAGCAGATTCGCGTCCTCATAGGCCGCCACAGAGCTTGGCTCAGGCTGCGCATGATGCCAGGCGAGCAGTTGATTAAGCGCCTGCTGCAGACCATCGCGATCACGCATAATCCCCACGTTGCGCCACATCAGCCGCTGCAGGCTGCGCCGATTAAACGGCTGTGATCCGCTGCCCGCCGCAAACTCCAGCACCTCAAAGGTCGTGGGAAACGTCGCCGGGGCCATCGGCCACTCAGGCGCGTGCATCAGCCGCTTGGCCCACACCAGCACCTCCAGCAGCGAGTTCGAGGCTAGCCGATTCGCACCATGCACGCCGGTCATGGCCACCTCGCCGACAGCAAACAGCCCCGGCACTGCCGTGCGCCCATGCAGGTCGGTAATCACGCCGCCGGTCATATAGTGCGCCGCTGGAGCCACCGGAATAAGGTCTTTGGTGATGTTCAGCCCATACTGGGCGCAGAAGCGCGCAATTGTTGGAAAGCGCAGCAGCACATCCTCGGCAGGCAGGTGGCGCACATCGAGCCACACGTGATCTGAGTCCCGCGCCACCATCTCTGCCGCGATCCCACGCGCCACAATATCACGCGGTGCCAGCTCGGCGTCAGGATGCAGCACCTGCATAAAGCGCTCGCCATCTTGATTGCGCAGCACGCCGCCCTCACCCCGCACCGCCTCCGAGATCAAAAAGCCTGGCGCGCCAGCCAGCCGCAGCGCCGTTGGATGGAATTGGAAAAATTCCAGGTTGGCCACTGCCGCGCCAGCCCGCCAAGCTAGCGCTACGCCATCGCCGGTGGCGACTGTCGGGTTGGTGGTGGCCTGGAACAGCTGGCCTGCGCCGCCGGTGGCGAGCACAATCTTGCGCCCGTGCACAGCGGATCGCTCGCCGGTACGCGCATCCAACGTGCGCACGCCAACCGCCCGCCCATCTTCTAAAATGATCTCCGTGGCGAGCGTCCACGGCCGGACATCGACCGTTGTGTGCTCAACAACGCCAGCCAGCGTGGTCTCGATGGCTGCGCCGGTGGCATCGCCGCCAGCGTGCAGAATCCGCCGCGCCGAGTGCGCCGCCTCGCGGGTCAGGGCGATCTCGCCCTCGTGGGTATCGAATGGCACGCCCAGCTCGATCAACTCGCGGACACGCGCCGGCCCCTCCTCGCAGAGCACCGCCACGGCCGCTGGGTCGCTGAGGCCCGCCCCAGCCACCAGCGTGTCGTCCATATGCTTGGCTGGCGAGTCCTCCGCACCGATGGCGGCCGCAATCCCGCCCTGTGCATAGCGCGTATTGCACTCCTCCACCGCCTCCTTCGTCACCAGAATCACCCGTGCGCCCGCGCGTGCAGCGAGCTGGGCGGTATACAGACCTGCGATGCCAGAGCCAACAATAATATAGTCGTGCATGCTGTGTCCTTTCATAGGTCGGCCTGAGCTGGCTGGCCTTGCATTGGTTGATACAAATGATGGGTAACAATGTATGCGTGCACCGGATCAGGCAGCAGATAGCGCACTGAGCGCCCTTGTTCCACCCGCTGCCGTAGCTCGGTCGCCGATATATCCAGCGCAGGTGCCGCGCACACGTCGATGCGACCATGCAGCGCCGCCACCCCTGCTGTAGCCGCTGCCACATCAATGCTGGCACCTGGCCGTTGAACCACTAAAAAGCGCGTTAGCTGCGCCAGCTGCTCGATCAAATGCCAGCGTGGCAGGCTACTCAGCGCGTCGGCACCGAGCACAAACCAAAACTGCGCCGTTGGCTCAAGCTGATGCAGGCTGAGCAGCGTATCGACCGTATAGGATGGCCCAGCGCGCTCTAGCTCAAGCTCGCAGAGCACAAAGTTTGGGTTGTCGGCGATCGCCGCTGCCACCATCGCCCGCCGATCTGCTGCGCTCGTGTGATGGCTGGCCTTCAGCGGCTGCTGCGCGGCGGGCACAAACAGCACCTGATCCAGCGCGAAATCAACGCGCACCGCCTCTGCCACCGCCAGATGGCCATAGTGGATGGGATCAAACGAGCCGCCAAAGACCCCCAAGCGCCGCATACGCACCCCTTTAAGTCAAAATGACACCATGTCCTAAGCATGGAAAGTATAGCACGATTAGTGAAATAATGACACCAAGTCCGACGCCACAGCGGCGGCGCTCTGCTGCGGCACAGCCGCCCTGATTAAGCCCCGGCGGCGTGCCATGCGCCTGCACGAACAGCAGCACAGCAAGCGCGAGTTGCCTTTCACATAGCAGCGAGGGCCTAAAACAGCCTTGCGTGTATTTGCACAATTGCTAGTACCTATGCTATAATCCGCTTTCGTGCACTCTGGTGTTTAGAATATATTCATGCACTCAGTGCATACCATATGTGAACCCAGGGAATGGGGAATTAAGGAGTCGCACCTGTGACTACCAATTCTCCATTCCCGTCCCGTTGTCTAGCGACGGAATACAAGTCTTAGTGCAGGAGCCAAAAAACGCCATGGCGAAACAGAAGTTTGAGCGCAAAAAGCCGCACGTCAACGTCGGGACGATCGGGCACGTGGACCACGGCAAAACCACGCTGACCGCCGCCAT
>JABXJS010000139.1 GCA_013538855.1 Herpetosiphonaceae bacterium | reverse complement strand
CATCCCGAGGCTGAAGCGTGGTGGGGCAGAACTCCAGCGGTGTGGATTGTGGGAGGCTGGCGCGGCGTCGGCGCACGCGGGCGGGAGGTCGTGGCGCGGCGGCGGATTGCCCGTGCGCAGGCTAGCGTGACAGCAGGGCTGCGGATTGCTCCAAAACAAGCAGGCGGGATAGCCCGGCTGGAAATCGACAAAAGTACGGGCGTGGGTGGCCGCTGATGTGCTTGTTTCTGGCAACGGACCATGCTATAACCGAAGCCGCAGCCTGCATATAGTTTAAGGAGGAGCCAATGGCTCGCAGACTATCACGAGTGATACTTTCGCTACTGCTGCTTGCGCAGCTTGCCGCCTGCACCAGCGATGGAGAGCCGACCGCTGACCCCAGCCTCATCGGCGATGGCAATACGCTGCCAGCGCGCCCGACGGCGACGCTGCGCCCCACCGCCGCTGAGGCCCTGCCAACCACGGAGGCCGCTGCCACCGCGGAGCCGCCGACGGCTGCTCCAGCGCCAACAGCCAGCGGTGCGCCGGAGTTTCAGCGCACGCTCCAGCTCGCTGACCCGCGCATGCAGGGCGACGATGTGGCCGCCGTGCAGCAGCGGTTGATCGACCTCTTCTTTTTTGGTGTGGGCGAGGTCGATGGCTACTTTGGCCCCAACACCCAGTCGGCGGTGAGCAGCTTTCAGCAGCTTAACGGCCTTGTGGCCAATGGCATTGTGGATCAGCAGACGTGGGCCACGCTGTTTAGCGCGACGGCGGTGGATGGCCAGGCGCTGCTTGGCGATCCCGAGGGCTTCCACGTCGGTTCGATCATGTATCTCAACACAGACGGCCGCAGCATCCAGGTGCGCTCAGTTGGCGGCAACGATGATCGCGAGGCGTTTTTGCTCGACATAAACCCAGATGCCGAGCAGGTGACGGCGCTGTCCGCTGATCCGCTGGGCCGCTTTGTTGCGGTGCACACCGATCAGAACCGTGTGCAGATCTACAAGCTGGATGGCTATCGCGGCAGCCTACAGGCGACCTACGAGAACCTGCTGCCGGTGCAGTGGTCGCCGGATGGCAGCCGCTTTCTGGCCCCCAGCGCGCTTGACGAGCCAGCCGCAGGGCAGATCTTTATCTACGCCGCCGACGGTGGCGACGGGGCCGCGCCGCTGGAAACACTCATTGGCTATAGCGGCAGCTGGCTCCCTTCCGGCGATCAGGTGGTGCTTAGCCGCTATCCCGAGATCATCCTGCACACGCTGAGCGACGACAGCGAGCGCACGCTGTACAACATGGGCGAGGACTGGTTTGTGCAGAGCGTCTATGTCTCGCCAAGCGACCCGGCGGTGCTGTTCTACGCTGGTCAGACCGCCAATCTTGGCGCATCGGGCAATGGCATGCAGTGGTGGGCCATTCCGCTGGAGGTCAACAGCGCTGGCTGCGCGCAGGCCTTCTATGGCTGCGAGGCTCCGGTGGCGCTGAGCGGCCCTGGCGGGAATTTGGTCGACGAGGTGGCGCTGAATGGCACGACCAACCTGCTGGCCTACGCCGAAAATGCCAGCTCGAATGCCTGTATCTCGTATGAGGAGGTCTACATCGCCAACACGCACGAGATCGTCACGCCGATCAGCGCACCGGTTGACCTGCCGTCAGAGGGCCAGGGCCGCATCACGCAGGGCCTGAGCATTCTGCCGGATGGCACAGCGCTGGTGTTCAGCTATCAGCCGTATGTGTGTGAGGAGGGCCAGATCATCAAGCTGACGCCGCAGATCTATTTCTGGGACCTGATTGGTGCTGGCGACTTCGACGTGTTTGGCGAAGGCGCGTTTCCCTTCTGGGTGCCGTAGCGTACGCCTAGCCACGCCATTGCACAAGCCACCGCAGCCTGGCTGTGGTGGCTTGTGTATGCTCGGCGGTGGCTGGAGGGCAAGGGCTGGCGCTGGGGGCCAATCATTTGCCTATGCTATGACATCCATTGGAGTTTTCTATACGTAGACATTCTCTGGACAATTACCGGACCTTTGTTCTACAAGCTAGGAGACAACATGGAAAAGCAGCGCATTGTAGTTGCCCCCGGCGATGGGATCGGCCCCGAGATCACCTCTGCTGTACTGCGTATCCTAGAGGCGGCGGGAGCGCCGCTGGAGTACGATCACATTGAGATTGGTCAGTCGGTGTATGCGCAGGGCATCACGTCGGGGGTGCCGACGGATGCCTGGGCGGCCATTCGCCGCAGCGGCTGTCTACTAAAAGGGCCAGTGACAACACCGCTGGGCAAGGGCTTCAAGAGTGTGAATGTGACGATTCGCAAGACGCTCAATCTTTTTGCGAACATTCGACCCTGCAAAGCCTACAGCCCCAGCGTGGCCTCGGCCCACCCCGGCATGAACCTAGTGATTGTGCGCGAGAACGAAGAGGACCTCTACGCCGGCATCGAGCATCGCCAAACGCCGGAGGTGACGCAGATCCTCAAGCTGATCACACGCCCAGGCACCGAGAATATTATTCGCTACGCCTTTGAGTATGCGCGGGCCTACAATCGACGCAAGGTCACGTGCATGACCAAAGACAACATCATGAAGCTGACCGACGGCCTGTTTCATCAGGTGTTCGAGGAGGTGGCGGCGGAGTACCCCGAGATCGCCAGCGACCATCAGATCATCGACATCGGCGCGGCGCGGCTAGCGGCCAACCCCGAGATCTTTGATGTGATTGTGACGCTCAATCTGTACGGCGATGTGCTCTCGGACATCGCGGCGCAGCTCGCTGGCTCGGTTGGCTTTGCCTCGTCGTCCAACATTGGCCACGACTGTGCCATGTTCGAGGCGGTGCATGGCTCGGCTCCAGATATTGCTGGCAAGGGCGTGGCCAACCCATCCGGCCTGCTGGTGGCTGCCACGCAGATGCTGGTGCACCTTGGGCATGGCAGCGTGGCCGAGACGATCAAGAACGCCTGGCTGTGCACGCTGGAGGATGGTATCCACACCGCCGACATCTACCGCGAGCAGCTGAGCACCCAAAAGGTTGGGACAGCGGGCTTCACCGATGCGGTGATCGAGCGCCTAGGCCGCAAGCCGCGCCAGCTTGAGGCGGTGCAGTACGAGAACAAGCCGATCAAGATCGCGCGCCGCCCAACCCCGCCAACAGTCAAAGAGCTGGTGGGGGTTGATGTATTTCTGGACTGGGACGAGGATGGGCGTGATCCGAACGTGCTTGGGCCGCGCCTGGCCGCAGCAGCCATCGAGGGCGTTGAGCTAACGCTGATCACAAACCGTGGCGTCAAGGTCTACCCTGATGGCATCCCCGAGACATTCTGCACCGATCACTGGCGCTGTCGCTTCAAGAGCAGCGGTGCGCCGCTGGCCTACACCGATGTGGTGCGCCTGCTGCACAGTATCACCGAGCATGGCTTTGAGGTGATCAAAACCGAGAACCTGTACACCTTCGATGGCCAGCAGGGCTTCTCAATGGGCCAGGGCGAATAGCTGACGCTCGCGTGCAGCGTAAACGGCGGGTGCTTGGTTGATCCAGGCACCCGCTGTTTATTTGTGTGCGCAAGGTCAGCTGTGTGCCAGCGCAGGCTACCAAGCCTTGGTCAGCACGAGCCAGATTTGGGACGATTCGCCGACCTGCACCCAGAAACTAGGTCGCCAGCCAGTGGTTGGGGCGACAAACGGCTCGGCGCTGTAGCCGGGCAGATCAATGGTGACAAACTCGGGATCGATCGTCGATGGTGCGGTCGCAGCCTGAATTTCCTGCGGGAGCCATGGCTGAATATTAAGCGCATGCGTCGATAAGCCATAGGGGCTATTCAGCGGCCCACTGAGCGTCTTAAGCTGCTCGAGCTGCGCGGGGGTAAAATCAAGCACGGCGATCAGCGCCGAGTACTCACCGCCAGGTAGCGGTGTTCTGCCCGGTATTTTGGTGGTGAGTACCTGCCAGCGGGCATGCTGTGGCTCAAGCGGCAGGGTAATTTGCGTGTTCAGGAGCGCTATATCATCAAGTATTTCTAGCGTTGGTGTGCTTGCGTTTTGAAACATGGCTGTTCCTCTTGCCTGTGGGCCACAGCTACTGAGTAGCGCGGCGGCCCCAATCATAATCACGAGTAGCTGTACTCGTAGCAATCTTGGCTGCATTTTTCATCCTCGCGTTCTACCAATTCACCGAAGTGTAGGTGCAGGATGGAACCCTGCCGGGAGCGTGGAGCTGCGCCCCAAACCGCCGGTCCATGCTGCGTCTCCAACGTGAATTGGTATTCTGTATAATTCTATTGATAGACAGTCTGACTGAAGCAGATGGCCTGCTTCCCGTGATGTGGATTACCAATTCTTGGCTAGGAGGAGCAGAATTTGCGCTGAGTCACCTACTTGAACCCAATAGCCAGGTTTCCAGCCTGCTCCAGGAAGGATAAAAGGCTCAGCGCTGTATCCTGGTGCGTTGATGGTGACGTAGCCAGGTGTATCAGCTAGCTCGGTTGTCGCCGCTTGGATTGGCGCTGGTAGCCAAGGTTGGATATTAAGCGCCTCCGATAGGAGTTTGCCGTTTTGGGGGGCGCTTCCGCTCAGCGTTTTAAGCTGTTCAAGCTGCGTCGGTGTGAAGTCGAGCACGGCCACCAGCGCGTAGCGATATCCTCCCGGCAGCGGTGAGCGTTGCGCTGGTGTATGGTCTACGACTTGCCACTGCACGTGCTGCGGCGCATAGGGCATGGCGATGTAGGCGCGCAGCTGTGCTCTATCTTGAGATACAGCGCTTACCGAAGATGAAGATTGTTGATGCGGCATTGGTGCTCCTTGGGCCTGGGTGCCACAGCCACTGAGTAGCGCGGCGAGCATCAGAATAAGTGCGCAGCGATATGCTGATCGATAGTTCTGCTCCATTAAAGTCCTTTCGCACTAGCGCCGATTACGCAGACGATGGTTATCCTGGGGCGCACGATCTCGGTCTTTCGGCTCACCGGACACTGCACCGCCATCTGCGCCCAGCGGCTGCTCTTGCCATGTCACGGTGCGCTCAAGCTGCGCATAGTGCATGTACTCTTTGCCTAGGCCGGTCTCCTCAAAGCCGCCATTGGCTGAGTCGGGGATGCCGGTCGCCATATCGTGCTGGTCAGGATTAAAGTTGTACTTGTCCTCGGCGTGCAGCATAAAATCCATAGTGTAGGCTGGCGCGCTCCCTGGTGTGACTGTGACGGTAGCGCTGATCCAAATGACGTGCGCGCCAATCGTCTTTTGCCAGTTCTCGGTTGCAGGATACGGGTACCGTTGGTTGAAATAATCGTCAGCATGGCCATTAACATAGAGCGGATCGCTGGTGAGCTGAAAGGTGAGCGGCCTGTCTTTCAGCTCAGGATGTTCAGTGATGATCTGCTGGTAGAGATTCTGGGCGGCGTTTTGGGTGTCCTGGATCGAACTATTGAGCACGGTTTGGCCGGACTCATCGCTGGCGACAAAGCGCTCGTAGGAGAATGTGCGGTCTGTGCCGCTGGCATCAAGAAAGTGGCGGTAGGCCGAGATGGCATCGGGCACATCTTTGAACGCCTCGCCTGCCTCGGCGAGCACATATTTCCAGAGGTAGTACTCGGCATAGTCTTGCCAGGCAGGCTCGCGGATGCCATCGGCAAAGCCTTCGTCGTGATAGATAGCTGGGCGCTGTGGTGGCCCAATCCGATAGCGCGCTGGCAATGTAGGGTCATTGGTTTCGAGGTTGCCTGTGTACTGGTTGATACTGTCGCCAATGTGGCCTGTGAGCACCTGCTTGACGGCGGCTCCCATCGCCTGGGTAATCGTTTCAACGAAGTTCTTGGGGCGCTCCTGGTCGGCGGCGCGGAACTGCTGGGCGATAGCGCTGACCCACTGGTCGTGGGCGGCGGCCATGTGTGCGAGGCTGGCAAGCTGGCCGGGCAGATGATCAATCTGGATACGGTACTCGGTGCACGTGGCTTGAAACTGGGCGAGGACCGCGGCGAGGCGGTCGGCGTGGCTCTGCAAGCTGGCGTTGATCTGCTGGCCGATATCGGCATAGTGCAAAAGCTGCTCCGGCACTGCGGAGCTAGTGGTATTGTCCATACGGTGACTGCTCTCCTCTGCGCGAAGGGTTTACTCGCTCCTGGTTTCACTGCGGTAGCTACGTGCTAGCTTTAGATGCAAACACCAGCTGAAACTGTCAAGGGGAAATACGTGCGCTTGACGGAAGCGCAGAGTGTGCGTGGAGCGGATCGCAGCGGCGTAAATATGGTGCAGGCTACAACCGTCAAGGCAGGTGCGCTTGACGGAAGCGCAGAGCGCCCGTGGAGCGGATCGCAGCGGCGTAAATGCGGAGTGGGGCTGGTAGCGCATGGTGCTGGCTGATGCTGGTGGGTAGGGCAGGCGAGGCGGTAGCTCGCTCGCCTGGGCAGAGCGAACCACCGCCTCGGCGTGGCAGCGGGTTTAAGTCAGCGGCAGCGCGAGGATGCGATCAAGCGCCTGATCGAGGGCCGGATCGTCGGGCAGGCTGATCAGCAAGTCCTCCGCGAGCGCTTGGCGCAGTTCGGCGCGCTGCGTCAACACGCGCTGCTCGGTGGTGCCATCGAGGTGGCGCACTGTCAGCTGGCGGTTGCGCAGGCCGTAGCGGCGGCCCTCGGCGGGGCGCGCGGCCACCAGCGCGGTCAAGAAGTGCGAGCTGGGGTTGGTCGATACATACCAGTTGGGCACGGCGAAGTCGATCGGATACTGGCGGCGCAGATCGAACTCGTAGACAGGCCGCCATGAGCCGCCGACCAGCACCTCGGTGACGAGATCGCTGCGCGTGCCTGCGACAAGGCGAAACGGCTCCAGCGTGGTTGGCTGAACGGTATCGCGCTCCAGGCGCAGCGGCGAGGTCAGCGTCATCGAGCCGAAGCCGACATCGACGATATAGCTCTGCTCGGCGACCTCGACGCGCAGGAGCATGTGGCTGCGCGGGAGCAGCGTGTCGGCGGGGGTGTTCCAGACCACGCGGGCGAGCAGGTCGGTGGTCGCATAGCCCAGCGCGGCCAGCACGCTTTGCAAGAGGCGATTTTGCTCGAAGCAGTAGCCGCCGCGCCTGGCGCTGATCAGCTTCTGCTGAAGCGACGGCAGATCGAGGGCTGGCGTGCGGCCCATCAGCGGCGTCAGGTTCTCGAACGGGATGCTGTGGGCGTGCTGGCGCACAATGCCTGCCAGCGTCGCCAGCGTTGGCTCGGTCGAGCTAGTGTAGCCAATCCGGGCAAAGTATGCCGCCAGATCGACGGTGTGATCGGTCTCTGTCATAGTTCCTGCTTTCATCAGGTGCTAAAGCGCTGTTCCTGGCAGCAACTATAGCAGAGGATCGCCGCGCCCACATCGGCCAGCGCGCCGACCAGCCGCTGGCGCTTTGGACAGGTGGGTCGTGGCTGTGGTTTCTGGTGGACAGCGGGAGCCGTTAGCCGCTGTTTGGTCCGCACATATAGGCATCGACATCGGCGCTGGAGCGGATAATTTGATCGGTGGGCACAGCGTAGGCTTCGGCAAGCTGAATGCTAGCTAGCAACAGCAATTCAGCGTTGCGTGCAAGATCAAAGGCGGCAGTGGTTAGATCGCCTATGCGCAGTATGTCGGCCTCGATATGGGCAAGTCTTAGGCGCTGTGCAGCGTTCAGGCTGGCGAGCTGCTGCTGAAGCTGGGCTTCTACGCGCTGGTTGAGCTGTTCGGCGTGTTCAGTAAGTTGCTGCTGGGCTAGGCCACTGATCAAGCGAGCGGCGACGCTGCCGACCAGTGCACCGAGAATCGGGAGCGGTATGAGGCTTTGCCCAAGTGCTGCGCCAAGCGCGACTATGCCCGCCTCGGCAGTCGTGACGAAGCTGAGATCGACGAGCGTGTCCAGATCGATGCTCCCCTGCTGATACTGATGCAGCAAGCTGGAAACGCCACGGCCAGCGCTGACAACAGCAGCAGCAAATGGTGCGCTCAACGCCGAATAGTTGGTCAGACCATAGAGGGCGGCGGCTGATATGCCTCCCGCTGCCGCACCAGCTAAACCGCCTACGCTGATCTCCTGCCAGTCGGCGGCGCTAAGCTGGAGCGGCGACTTGTGCTCTCGCGCCCACTTTTGATACACCATGCCCGTGATCTGCACACCGCCGCCGACAGCGCTGCCGACGAGCGCGACTTGGCCGAGCTGCGCGAGCGTAGGTGCCGACTGTGCTTGAGTTGCTTCGATGGATTTTTTGTGCTCCGCAGCAATCTGCTGTTTAAGGGATTGATGCTCAGCGCTGAGTCTCTGCTCATGCTGAGTGAGGGTTTGCTGGATGCGACCTTGCTGCACGTCGGCATATGTGTGTGCCGCAGGACGAACCAGATCAGAAAAGGAACGGTTTTTGCTGACCTCAAGTTCTGCCACCTGCGCCTTGATTGTGGCGATGGTTCGTGCGCTAAACTCGGTTGGCTCATTGGCTAGCACACGCTGAATGGCAGCGTGCTGGTCGCTAGGAATGTGATAGTAGGCACCGTCGTGTGTGCCGAACTCTGGGTAGCGGGCTGCGTGATCAAGCATGTGTTTGAGGCCGCTGTTGATGCCATTGATGAACTTGGACTGCACCGCCACGCCACTGATGTGGTAATCGGCAGGCCCAAGCCGATCTGTGGCATTCCAGACAGCGCTAGGAGGTTGCTGCCGTAGGACATCAAACGCACGGCGCAGCCCTACCTCGGCGATCTCGGCGATCTCGCCGTGCTTGGTGGCCGCGCTGCCTAAAATATGCTCAGGTGTGCTGATCTGCTCTTGCACCCAGGCTAGCTCAGCCCAGGCCGCGACGAATGCGCGCTCCTGCCCATCAAGTGCGGCCTGAAGTGCACTGAGGCTAGCGAAGAGTGGTGCACGCCGCGCCTGGTTGAGTTGGTCGATCCATGCTGCGAGTCCCTGCTCAAGGATGTGGCGTTCAGGCTGAGGCATCGGCTGCCCCAGCTAGCGGCTCGACGTCGATTCGGCGGTTGAGCAGCTGGCTCAGCGAGTTAATGTTGTTGATGAGTGCGCCGAGCTGTAATTTTTGGTCGGTGTTGAAGTGGTCATAGCTGGTGGGAGCCTTAGCAGCAAGCCAGCTGAGCTGCGCGTCGATGCCTTGGCTGTGAGTCCGCGTGCGCTCAAGCAGGTCGTTGATCTGTACTACTGCGCCTTGCAGCAGCTGTAAGTGTTGGAATAGCTCCCTGTACTGGGCGTTGGCCTTCTCTGTGAGCTGTGAGTTACTGCGCAGGGCGACCACCGTAGCACCGGCTAAGCTGAAACCGCCTATGGCCCACCCGACTGGACCAGCCAGGGCTAGTAGGACGTTGCCTGCGGCCATGCCGCCGCCACCAGCTGCCAGCGCGCCGCCACCAAGCCAGGCGAGGGCAGCGTTGGTGGCCGCCGCGCCAGAGAGCGAGGCAATCGCCGTGCCTGTCGAGGCTGTGCCAAATGTGGTGGCGATAGCCATGGCGGCAGTTGGGGCCAGCGCGGCCACGCCAACGCCAGCGGCAACGCCGGTTGCTGCGCCGCCGCCAACCTTTACTGTGGTGGCGATAGCCTCGGCCTCAAGACTGGACACGGCTTCGGAAAACGAGGCGAACTCTAGCTTAAGCTGTGCGACAGAGGCGTCTAGCTCTTTGGGTGCGTTGGCAAGCTGTGAAAGGTAGCGCTCGCAGGCGCGAATCTGCGTCTCAGCGGTGGTCTGCCGGAGTTGGTAGAGCGCCTCAGCGCTACTGGTGATGCTTGCTTGTACTTCTTCAATATTGGCCGCGAGTGCCTTTAGTCGTTTGACTGCTGCGTTGTTGAACATCGTATTCTCCTGCTGTGTGCCGAACGGAGGTACCTGTGATGGGTGTGTCCATCCTAGCGTTTAGCTGAAGGTAGAGCAATAGCCATTTAGGCATCAATGTGGGGGTGCCGAGCAGCACGGCTGCCATGTGCTGTGCTGCGTAGTGCATGCGCTATGTGGAGATGTTTGGGGCAAAAATCAAACGAGCGGTGGACTCTGCTCAGCTTCGATGTGCATAGCATACGATTTTCTGCGCGTAGGCTTCTGAATACGCTCCACACACCCCTGCGCTTGGGTTGGCTAGCGCAGGGATGAGTGGGTGCTCTGGGCTGGTTAGACGGCTACAGCAGGCGGATGAGGCGGCGGGCCATGGGGTTGCGCAGCTCTTGCAGCAGGGCGCGGTCGGCTGGCTCGATGAGCTTGAGCAGGCGGGCCAGCAGCACGAACGTGATGGCTCCGGCCAGCGTCAGGGCCATGCAGGCGGCGCAGTAGACGATGCGCTGGGCGATGCTTGCGGCGGTGCCGAGGTCGCCGAGCAGCCAGACGCCGCCGCCAACCACCAGGCCCATCACCAAGCTTGCCAGCGCCACCTTGAGCGCGAAGCGCCACGGGAAGCGCAGCTGGTAGCGCCGCATGGCCGTGCTCACCACCACCAGCCCCGCCGCCATCTTCGAGCTGCCGATGGCGATGGCGATGCCCCACAGCCCCACGTGCGGCGGCAGCCAGATCAGCAGCGGGATGCTGATCAGCGCACAGAGCCGCGACAGCATCACCGGGCGGTACTGCTCCTGCACCATCAGCAGGTTGTGGCCCAGGCCCCAGAACGGCTCGCTGAAGAAAAACGGGATCAGCACCAGCCCAAAGCCCAGCGCTTGCAGATACTCAGCAGGAAACTGGATCAGGATCAGCGTGCGCAGCAGCAGGCTCAGGCCAACCGCCGCCGGTAGCACCAGCACCAGGATCAGGCGCATCAGCGTGCCCCAGGCGCGGTCGAGGTTCTGGTTGTTGCTGGCGCGAATGCGCGTGAACAGCGGCACCTGAATGCCGCGCAGCGGCGTGTAGACGTAGCCCTGCACCTGCTTGATGAAGCTGTAGATGATCCAGAACACCGCCACCGCCTGCAGGTTGTCACCGCCAAGAAACAGCGCCACAAACTGCGAGCTGGAGAAGTACTCGGTGCCGCTGATCAGCAGGCCCATGGCCGTGTAGGGCACGAAGCGCCGCCAGAGATCGCGCGGCACCGCCGCCTCACCGGCCGACCCGCCGCGCTCACGGCTGATGGCACGCACATGGCTCCAGGTGATCAGCACGCTCAGCACGGGGGTGATGATCATCGCCACCAGCACGCCGATCACGCCCCAGCCGAGCAGCACGGCCATCACCGTCAGCAGCGGCAGCGCCAGCGTGGCAAAGGCGTTGATGATGTTCCACGCCTTCTGGCGAAAGAAGCTGACCAGGAAGGCTAGCAGCGTGTCGTAGAGCGCGCCGAGCACGATCAGCGCGGCGATGGTCAGCAGAAACACCCAGCCGTAGCGGTCGAGCTGCTCAAGCAGCGGGCCGACGGCGCTGAGGCCGTACTTATCGGCGAGCTGGGCGGCGCCGGCGCGCATCTGGCGCAGCAGCGAGCCGCCCCAGAACGGCAGCGCGACGATGGCAAACAGCAGGATCAGCAGCTTGAAGCTGATAATTTGGCGCAGAAAGCGGCGGGCCGCTCCACGGCCACCGGCATGCTCGGCCTCGGGGATAAACTTGGGCAGCGTCTGCTCGATGCCGAGATCGAGCCAGATGCCGGCGCTGGCTGCGGCGGAGCTGACCACCGACAGCGCGCCGATCTCCGCTGGCAGCAGCAGGTTGGCCTTGATCAGGTTGGCGGCGGTGTCGATGACAAACTTCAGCGGTGTAAAGACGGCGTTCCAGGCCACGGCCTGCGAGAGCTGGCGCTTCAGCCCTGGCTCGCTGGCGCTGGTGGCTGCGGTTGGTGTGGTTTCTTCGGCCATTGATCTATTTCCTTACAGGCAGGTGCGCCTGTGATTGCTCTATGTGCTCGTGGATCAGCTAGCAGCGCCGCGATTAAGCACGGTGCAGGCCAATCGGATCGGCTGATGTGTCAACAGTTACGTAGGCTGATCGGGCGCTGAGCCGTGGCTGTGCTGGCGGGCGGGCACGCCGCAGACACTGGCGCAGCACGAGCGGTCAGCCGGAGCGCGTAGTTTTTTATTGATCGATCAGCGCAGAGCTTGAGCTGATGCGCTATGATCACGTGTTCAGCGGCGCTGGCGGATCGGGCGCGCAGCTGTGGCGGCGGTGGCACGCGCTATCGCTGGCTGAGCCGTGGCGACGCTGGCGGGCTGGCACGGCGCGGACACGGGTGCAGCACGAGCGGTCAGCATGGGCGCGCCGTATTCAGCAACCAGCGCACCGCTATTGTAGCGCCAATCGGTGCTTAGCGGCGTGCGCTGAGCAGGTCGGCGTAGATCGCCTCGATGGCGGCGACGAGCGCAGGCTCGCTGTAGCGCTGATCGAGCGTGAGCGTGCCGTTGCGGCGCACGCGGGCGCGCAGATCGGCATCGGCGAGCAGGCGCAGGGTGGCCTGGGCGATCGACTCCGGATCGGCGTACTCGGCGAGCATGCCGTTTTCGCCGTCGCGGACGATCTCGTTGACCACGGGAATGTTGCTGCTGACGATGGGCGCGCCGGCGGCCATGGCCTCCAGCAGCGTCAGGCCAAAGCCCTCGTAGCGCGTTGGCGTGAGGTAGGCGTCGCAGGCGCGAAAAAGATTGATCAGCGCGGCGTCCTCGACGCGGCCGAGAAAGTGCACGTGCGCGTGAATGCCCAGCTCGCGGCTGATCTGCTCGACATTGGCGCGCTCGGCGTGGTTGATGCCGGAGACGATCAGCAGCGACGCCTGCGGATGGGCGCGCAGAATGCTGGGCATGGCGCGCAGCGCAAGATCGTAGCCCTTGCGCGGGGTGAGCTGGCCGACAAACAGCAGCCACGGGCGCGGCAGATCAAGCTGCGGCGGCTCTAGCGGTGTCGCATCAATCGCCGTCCGGTCAATCCACAGCGGCACCACGGTCTGTGGCTGGCTGAGGCCGAGGCGGCGCATCTCGGCGGCCTCGAACTCCGAGCAGGGGACGAGATAATCGGCCTGCTTGAGCGGCGCGTGCAGGCGGTAGTTGCGCAGCTGATCGCGCCAGGTGCGCGGGTTGAGCGTGGTGAGCCAGCGGCGGATGAGCTGCGGGCGCGTCCAGATCAGGCGCGCGTAGGTGCGCGGCGTGTCGAACGGATGCTCGCGGTCGGGCGCGAGGTAGGCGTCGTGGTAGGGGCCGAGCCAGGTGTAGACGGTCGGGATGGCGTGCTTTCTGGCCCAGGCGGTGGTCTGCGCGGCCAGCACGTTGCGCGGGTGCATGAAGTGCACGACATCTGGCCGCGGGCCAGCATCAAGGGCGGCGGCCAGCTCGGCGTTGGGCCAGTAGCCAGAGCGCACGCGCTGCACCGCGACGCCCTCAATCGTCTCGCTGCGCTGGGCCAGGGCGGGCCGCTGCGGGTCGTGGGTGCCGATGGCGCGCACCGCATGGCCGCGGCGGGCCAGGGCCAGCGCGAGGATGCGCTCGGGCCAGTTGCGAAACGTGGCTGTGACGCCGCCGAGGCCGACGATCAAAACATGCATGGGACTGCCTCCAGGGGCCTGACTGCGCGCCCCGAGCTGGTGCGCGGGCGGGCTGGTGCGCGGGTGGATGCGGTGCTGCGTTGGCGCATGCTCATGGCGTGCCCTCCGGCTCGACAGCGCAGCGCGGCAGGGCGTCGAGCAGCCGGGTGGGCTGGTCGGGCCGCTGATTGTGCAGCAGGATGAGATCGCCGCGCTCGTACTCGACGCGCCACTGCGGATGGGCCACGAGCACATCGAGGCGCGCCATGCAGTCGGCGGGCACCTCGGTGCGATCGACCAAAATCCACTCGCCGCGCTCGATGTACTGGCGCGGGTAGACGATATTGCCAGGGAAGTAGTACAGGCCGGTGCGGCGGGCGACAAACGGCCCAAACTGGCTGCTGACCGTCACCGGCGCGTCCGGCGGCAGCAGCGCGAGGGCGGCGTGCAGCGCGGCGATGCGGTCGGCGTCGCGCTGGCGCGAGATCAGCGTCTGCAGCGGCGAGCGCCAGAGCAGATTGCTGGTCAGGGTGGCGGCCAGGACCAGCGTCAGCGCCGCAGGCCACCAGCGCCGCGTGCGCGGTCGGCGGCGCAGATCGGCGATGGCGTAGAGCGTGGCAAGCAGCAGCCAGGGCAGCACAAACGCCTGATAGTGGTAGCGAATGCTCCAGTGGATGCGATCCGGCGAGAGCAGATTGAGCGCCAGCGCGGGCAGCGCGATCATGGCGATGTCGAGGCGCAGCACAAACACAAACAGCAGCGGCGCGCAGAGCTGGAGCAGGTACTCGAGCTTGCCAGCGGTGAGCACGTGCTGGGCGACATAGCCGGGCCGCGTGAGCAGCGTGGTCAGCATCTGGGCGGGCGTGTCGCCGAGCCAGCCGTAGAGAAAGGCGTAGAGCGAGATGTGGTCGGTGCGGGCGGCGGGGATGAGCAGGGCGTTGGTGAGCGCTACCCAGCCAAGGCCGACGATGATCGGCGGCAGGCTCCAGCGCCAGCCGCAGCGGTGGATGGCGGCGTAGATGCCGATGAAGGCCAGCGCAAAGCCGGCCTCGGCGCGCGAGCCAAGCGCCAGCGCCGCAAACAGCCAGAAGCGGCGCATGTGGCGCTGCTCCAAGGCCCAGAAGGCCCACAGGAAGGCGACCGTGCCAACGACGCGAATCTGGAACTCGTAGAGCGTGGCGTACTGCACCGGCAGGGCCAGCAGGTACAGCCCGGCCGCGACCAGCCCGGCCCAGCGCGACTCAAGCCGCTGCACGGCCAGCAGGTACAGCGGCACCGCGCCGAGCGGCACGAGCATAGCCTGGATGACCAGCAGAGTCTCAGGGCGCTGCCACAGCCCGTAGAGCGGCGCGAGCAGCAGCTCGGTGATGATAATATCGACGCCAAAGTACGAGCTGGTGCCGCGCGAGGGCGACGAGGCGGCGATGCGCCCGTGGATGGTGTTCCAGAGCACCTGCTCGTGGGTGCCCAGGTCGAAGCCCATCCAAAACGCGTGCAGCTTGTAGATTGCGGCCGTGCTGAAGATCAGGCCCCACAGGCCCAGCGCCAGCCAGAGCAGCAGCACCGCGTTGCGCTCGACCCAGGCGAACAGACGTGTCATGCGCACACCTGCGTGTAGACGTGCTGGACGCGCGCAGCAACCGCGGGCCAGGCGAACAGCTCCAGCACGCGCTGGCGGCCGGCCTGGGCGTAGCGCTGGCGCAGCTCGGGGCTGGCAGTGAGCGTGGCGATGGCGCGGGCGAGATCGCTGGGCGACTGCGCCTGGAAGCGCAGGCCGGTCTGGCCGTCGCGCACCACATCGTCGTAGCCGCGCCAGGACGAGGCGATCACAGCGCGCTCGCAGGCCAGCGCCTCGGCGAGGGCCATGCCAAACGTCTCGCTGGCGAAGCTGGCCCCGATCACGAGGTCGGCGGCGCTGAGGTAGCGCGGCATCGCGCGATGGGGGATGGTGCCCAAAAAGGCGACCTGCTCGACGAGATCAAGCTCGCGCGCCTGCTGCTCAAGGGCCGGGCGCGCCTCGCCAGCGCCGATAAAGACGAGCTTGAGCGCGGGGTCGCGCAGCTCGGCCAGGGCGCTGATAACGTGGGCGTGGCCCTTCCAGGGCATCATGCGGCCGGGGACGACGAGCAGGGTGCTGGCCCCGTGCAGCAGGGTCTGGCGCAGGGTGCTGTCGGCGGGCTGTGGCTGAAAGTGCTGGACATCGACGCCGTTGTAGACGATCGTGGGCTGGCGCTGGTAGCGCGCCGCCAGCGTCTGGGCATTGTAGGCCGAGCAGGAGAGCAGCGCGGCGGCGCTGCGCATCAGGCGCGTATCGCCAGGGAAGAAGTCCTCGCCGTGGCCGTGGTAGATCAGCGGCACCTGGCGGCGGCGCAGCCATGGGCCAAGCACAAGATCGTAGGGCTTGTGGATATGCACCAGGTCGGCGTCGCGTAGCAGCGGCCACGCGGCTGGGAGCATGCTCAGGCGCTCGGCGAGCTTGCGCCAGGCGTAGGCGCGCCTGAGCGGCCCGACGGCGAAGCGCTCGCGCGGAATAAACGGCACCGTCCAGACCGCGACGCCGGGCAGGTGGCGGCGCACCGAACCGACGCCGCCAACGATAGTGACGCGGTGGCCGGAGCGCGCCTGCTCGCCGGCCAAGTCCCACACAAACGTCTCCACACCGCCCTCTTTGGTGGTGGTGGTCAGATTGTAGTGGACGATGTGCATCAGACCTTGCGCGCTTTGAGCACCAGCGCCGAGCCGAGCGACGGCCAGCGCTTGCTGAGGCGTGTGCCCAGCTCGTAGAAGGGCCAGCGCGGCTGCGTGTAGTAGACCAGCCAGTTGCGCGGGTCGTGGAACCACATGCCGACGGTCTGCTCGACGGTCAGGCCAGCGTCGGTGACGCGGCGCTGGAAGGCGGGCACCGAGTAGTGGCGAATGTGGCTCTGCACGCCGATGAGGCTGCGGTTGAGCACGCCGGCGGGCAGGCGCGGCGCGGGCTTTTTGCCGGGCTTGAGCACAGCGCGGCCGATGTCGATCAGCTTGTTGAGCGCGGCGTTGGGCGCGGTGTACTTGAGCGGAATCGCCAGCACAGCGTAGCCGCCGGGCTTGAGGATGCGCTGAATCTCGGCCAGCACGCGCCGGTCGTCGAGGACGTGCTCCAGCGTGTGCGAGCAGAGCACCTTGTCGACGCTGTTGTCGGGGATGGGCAGAATCTCGACATCGCTGTTGATCGTGTCCATGCTGACGGGATAGGGCCACTTGATCGAGCGCAGCAGGCGCAGCACGCTGTAGGACACATCGATGCCGATGGTGGTGCCGCCGTTGCGCGCAACATAGGTGGTGTAGTAGCCCTCGCCGCAGCCAACATCGACGAACACATCGTCGGGCTGAAGGTCGAGCCACTGGTCAAAGATGCGGCGGTGCTCGCGCAGCCAGTGGCGGCCCATGGCGGTGGGCGTGATCACGCCGTCGTCGATGGTGAAGAACGCGCCCTGGCCCTCGCTCATCTTGTTTTCGTAGTAGTCCTTGAGCATGCGGCTATACTCGCGCCGCTCCTCGGGTGTCAGCGGACGGTCGGGATCGTCGGGCGCATAGAAACGTTCTGTCATGGTGCTATCCTCTGGCTGTGGCGCTCACCACAGCACAAGCTCGTAGGTTCCTTTGACCCAGTCGCGGTAGACGTAGTAGGCGGGCAGGCCCAGGCGTAGCCGATAGGCCAGATCGCGCAGCCGCCCCTTGAGACCGGAGGCGCGCCGCTTGCCGCCGCGCTGAATCTGCACGGCCTCCATGTCGGCGACATTGAAGCCCACCGAGCGGGCCAGCCGCCGGAACTGGCGCATGCTGAAGTAGTGCATCTCGCTGAGCCGCTGGCGATCTTGCAGGCCCATGGCCTGCTTGGTGCGCGCGCGGCGGGCGACGATGCGGTCGGCGAGCCGTCGCGGCAGCCAGTTGATGCCCGGCAGGTGGTAGTGCGGATCGCGCCAGGCGCGGCGGTTGATGATCGTCAGCAGCACACGGCCGCCAGGGCGCACAACGCGGCGCAGCTCGCTGAGCATGGCCTGCGGGTCTTGCACGTGCTCGACCACATCCCAGCAGATCGCCAGGTCAAACGTGTTGGCGGCGAAGGGAATGCGCTCGCCGACGGCGTTGATGATCGGCAGGTTGAGGCCGTAGCGCTGGCCGCGCTGGCGGGCGATCTGGCAGTACTCGGGGTTGAACTCGGTGGCGACGGGGGCGGCCCCAGCCTGGGCCAGCGCCACGAGCGTGCCTCCCATGCCGCAGCTGACCTCGAGCACCCGTCGGCCGGGCAGGCTGCCGCCGAATGTGGCGATGGTGCTGATGCGCTCATCCTGGTAGCGCTCCTGCCAGATGCGCTTCTCGCGCCACTGGGCGTAGTCCGGCCGCCAGCTCATCGGCGCGACCCAGCGGTCGATCTGCGCAACAAAGGCTTGCTCGTCAAACGTGCTTGTCATCACCACACCTGCTTAATCCGCTCGATGCGATCCACCCAGAGCTGGACTGAGTCGAGCAGCGTGAGGCCGACGTAGACCGTGAGCGCCATGCCCGCGATGGCGCGGTAGCGGCGCTGCGCGCCAGTGTGCTGCTGGAGCCAGCGCAGCCCGTAGTCGATGACCACGCCTGCGCCGATGGCCAGCACCGGGATCAAAAAGAAGATGTGCTTATCGACCATCGGCACCGAGCGGGCGATGGGCACAAAGAGCAGCGCGATCAGCAGCATGGCCGCCATCCACAGCCAGCCGATCGCCGTCTTGGTGCGCGGCTCGGCGGCCAGCTCAGGCGGGTTGCGGCGGATCAGCCACAGCGCCAGCGGCAGCAGCAGCAGCGGAATCAGCAGGCCGTAGCCCCACAGGCGCGGGATGTAGTTGGCGAGGTAGGTGCCGTAGCTCTCCTCGAACGGCGTCGCGCCGACGCTCTCCTGGCCCTGCGTCAGGGTGGTGCTGAAGTACGGCAGCGTCTTTTTGATAATGTCGGACACATACTGCCAGTAGTAGACCGCCATGGACAGCGCGAAGGCCAGCGCTGTGGCCCAGGCGGCGGCCTTGACCTGCGCGCGCTCGGCCTTGTGGCGCAGCGCAACCGCGACCAGCCACACCACCAGCAGCATGCCCATGTAGACCGCCATCACCGTGTAGATCAGGAAGGTGATCAGCAGCACGGCGGTGAGCAGCATAAACGCCGGGCGGCGGTTGAGCCGCCCCCAGCCGCCGATGATGACCGTGCTGGCGATCAGCGTCCACCAGATGCCCAGCGTGGTGGGCACATTGCCCCACGAGTGCAGCAGGAACGTGACCGGAAAGATGGCGATGAGCACCGCCGCCAGCAGCCCAGCGCGCCGCGAGAGGCCCATGGCGCGCACAAGGTAGAAGACGATAAACACGCGGCTGGTGTCGATAAAGGCGCTGAACACCTTGGCGCTGGTCTCAAGCTGCCACGGGAAGATGGCGAAGGCGGTTGAGAAAATATGGAAAAACGGCGAGTAGGGGATGGTCGGGCGATTCTCGCCCCACTCGTTGGCTGGCATCACCGACTCGTTGAACGCGCCGGGCTTGTAGATCTCGGCGAGGCGTCCGTCGAGAATCCAGCGCACGCGCTCCATGTGCCAGTGAATGTCGATGGCGATCATGTACGGGTAGAGCTGGCCGCCAGCCTTAATCCAGAAGCCAACCACAAACAGCAGCAGCAGCGCCGTGAGCGCTGTGTCGTCGATGGTGACGCCGCCGAGGCCGAACAGCCGCGGCATCAGCCAGCGCAGCGCCACGACCAGCAGCAGGCTGATCCAGCCCAGCAGCGCGAGGCTTGGCAGCCAGAAGGCGTAGGGCAGGCGCACCTGCGCCAGCGGCAGCGTCAGGCCCAGGCCCAGCGCCGCCGCCAGCGCCACAGCGAGTGTGCCGCGCAGGCCGGTGGCCCACAGCGTCAGCGCCAGCGCCAGCACAATCAGCACGAGATAGATCAGTGTGCCCAGCGGAGCGAGCAGGCTATGGCTGCCGACCTGGCTAAGCTGAAGACTAAACAGCGCTAGGCCCAGCTGGCGCGCGCTCGCGGTTGGCTCGCTGTAGGTATTCGCGGTGATATCGATGGTAAGATCGCCACTGCTGAGCGCAGCGGGCGGCACGAACACGTGCACGGCGCGCAGCTCGCCGCTGTCGGGAATCTGAAACTGGTAGCCGTTGGCGAAGTGCAGCGTCGCATTGACCGGCGAGCTGTCGGGATGGGCGGCTAGTGCCAGCAGCCCCAGCGTCCAGGCCCCACGGCCCATGCGCGGCGCGCTGATCTGCGCGGGGCCGGTGGTCCAGCGGAAGGTGTAGCGGCCGTCGGCGCTGGTCTCGCGGTCGGAGAAGCCCGAGCGCAGGTAGGGCGTGTCGTAGTAGTCGCCGATGCTGACGGTGAAGCCAGCGCGAAACTGATAGACCACGCCGGTCAGCAGCACGATCCACGCGACGAGGCCCAGGCCGCTGAGCAGCCAGCCCCGCCAGCCGACCAGCCATGAGCGCGGCTGCGCGTCCGTCTGCGCAGCGATTGGTTGTCGAATTGCAATGCGCATACAATACACACACAAACGCTGGTCGCCAGGGACCAGCGTGGAGTTGACAGATCAAGACGGCATTATAGCGGGAACGTAGGATTTTGCAAGAATGGCTACTTTTTAAAAGAAGAAGGCTGGCGCTTGCCGACGGGAGGATGCACTGATGCTGATTGACGTTGTACGCTGGCTCGGCTTTTGCGCCGGACTTGTGCTGATCTATCTGACGTGGCATAGCATTATTGTGGCGCTGATCTTGCCGCGGGCGATCACATCGCGGCTGGCGTTTTGGATCTGGCGGCCGCTGCCGGTGCTGTTTCGCTGGCTGGTGGCGCACACAGCGGACTATGCGCGCAAGGATCGTATTCTGGCGCTGCTCGGGCCAGCCTCGGTGCTGATCTTTCTGATCGACTGGATGCTGCTGCTGGTGCTAGGCTTTGCGCTGCTGTTCTGGCCCTGGGTTGATGGCGGGCTAGGGCGCGCCCTGCATATCGCTGGCTCGTCGTTTTTTACGCTCGGCGTGGCCGCTGAGCAGCACCCAGTGCCGGTGCTGCTGGAGTTTCTGGCGGCGGCCAGCGGCATGATCACGGCCCTGCGTGTGCGCACCGGCGTGCCGATCTGGGGGCCGACGATTCTGGCCCAGCACCAGCTCGATCAGGCGCTAGCGACGCTGCCGAGCCTCTTCGCTGCGTGGGAGACCTGGGCGGCGGACATCGCCGAGTCGCACGTGAGCTACCCTTGGCTGCTGGTGTTTCGCTCGCCCGACCCGCTGCAGTCGTGGCTCGGCGGCCTGTTGGGCATTGCCGATGCGGCCAATCTGTACATTGCGCTGGCCCCGCGCCTTGCCCCGCCGGAGGCGCGCCAGTGCCTACGGGCGGCCTGCGTGGTCTTGAATGCGCTGGTGCGCCTGACGAACTTTGCGCCGCCGCAAGCGCTGCCAACGCCGCGCCTGAGCTACGCGCAGTTTCTGGCCGGTGTGGAGCAGCTGCGCGCCAGCGGCTTTCCAATCGAGCAGCCGCCGGAGGCGGCCTGGGTGCAGTTTCAGCGCTGGCGCGTGCAGTACGAAGCGGCAGCGCTGGGCATCTCGCAGTCCATTCTGGAGCAGCCGTCGCCGTGGCTGCGCTTTGGCGACCAGCAGACGCTGCCGCGATATCTGCAATCTGATAGCGAGTGAGCTGTCTATCAGCGGTGTGCGTGAGCGCTGTCGCGCAGGCTTCATTCTCCACGCCGATCTAAGCAGCTATGCTTGAGCACACCAATGGTCCTTTTGAAGTTTGGAGAGATGTTGTGTATGCGCAATCTGCGCCGTCCTGTGCTGCTCTATCCAGCTGTTGGCCTGCTGTGCACGCTCGTGCTGCTCTATCCGCTGTCGCTGCATCCGGCCAGCACCTCGGTTGATGCTGGCGATGCACTGCAGCAGATCTGGACGCTGCGCTGGATTCAGCGCACGCTATTTTCCGCTACGCCGCTGCTCAATGCGCCCACGAACTATCCTTACACACAGAGCCTGGTGCTGTATCAGCCGCTGTACACGGCGGCCTGGCTGACGCTGCCGTTCTACTGGCTGGGCCTGGCTCCGCTGACGGTGTACAATCTGGCGCTGCTGCTGTCGTTTGGGCTAAGCTTCGTCGGCGTGGCGCTGCTCGTTGATGCGCTGACTGGCAGCCGCGCTGCGGCGCTGAGCGCTGGCGTGCTGTTTGCGTTCTCAACGGCGCGCATGGCGCATCTGCCGCACCTCAATCTGCTGAGCGGCTTTTGTATGCCGCTGCTGGTGCTGCTGCTCGTGCGGCTGGCGCGGCGCACGCCGTCACGGCGGCAGCGCTGGCTGTCGGGGGCGGGGCTGGCGCTGCTGCTGGCGGCGCAGGTGCTGGCCGATGTGTACCACGCGGTGTTTGTGGCGGTGCTGCTGGCGGTGCTGCTGGCGTATGCGGCGCTGGCGCGCATGTACACGCGCCAGGTCTGGCTGACCATCGCTGCGGCGCTGCTCGCGGCGCTGCTGCTGATCGCGCCGATCATGCTGCCATCGCTGCGCGCCCAGCACGAGCTGGGCCTTACGCGCTCGTTCGCCGACCACCAGCGCTACGCCGCGAGCCTGGCGCTGTATGGCGTGCGCGATCAGCCGGGCCTGCTCTGGAGTCCACAGCAGGCTTCCGCGACGACGGCTCCCTTCGGCGTTGAGGATATGCTCTGGCCGGGGCTGATCACGCTGCTGCTGGCTGGCGCGAGCCTGGCGCTTGGCTGGCGCAAACGCTGGTATGCGCTGTTTGTGCTGCTCAGCCTGGGCGTGCTGATCTGGTCGCTGGGGCCAACGCTGCGCTGGCAGCGCGCCGACGCTGGCGTGCCCAACCCGCTCTATTCGCTGCTCTATGCGCATGTGCCGCTGCTGGAGGCGGTGCGCGTGCCAACGCGCTGGGCGCTGCTGCTTCAGCTCGGCCTCAGCGTGCTGGCGGGCTACGGCTGCGCTGGGCTGCTGGCGCTGCTGCGTGGTCGGCGGCTGCGCTACGGCGTGGCGCTGCTGCTGCTCGCGCTGACGCTGGCCGATAGCTGGCACGGCCCAGTGCGCGGTAATCCCAGCGTGGCCCTAGAGCCGCTGCCCAGCGTGTATGCCTACTTGGCTGCGCTGCCGCCAGCGCCGCTGCTGGAGTTTCCGCTGGAGAACAGCGACGAGCAGCTGCGCAATCGCTACGTCTACTATGCCCTGTTCCATCCGCAGCCGCTGCTCAACTCGGCCAGCAGCATCGTGCCGCAGAAGTACAGCGAGCTGCGCGAAATTCTGCGCGACTTTCCCAGCTCTAGCAGCCTCAAGCTGCTGCACGACCTGGGCATCAAGTACGTCAATGTTAATCGCTGGGAGCTGAGCAACTGGCCCGCGTGGCAGGCCAAGCTCGCCGCTGCGCCAGGCCTGCGCCTGCTGCGCACCTTCGACGACGAGCGCCATCTGCTCTATGAGGTGCTCGATCAGCCTAGCCCGCCGACCTACGCGACAATCCTGCGCGCGCCCACGCCGCAGCTGCTGACCTACTCCGCCCAGCCGATCTGGACCGCGCCGCCTGCGCAGCTCTACGAGGCGGACATCACCGTCCCGCTGACGATCAGCGGCTCCAGCGTGCGCACCATGGCGCTGACGCTGCCAACCGTGCTGCTGCCAGGGCTACAGCGCTACCTGCTGCCCAGCGCCGAGCTGCCAGAGCGCATCGACAGCCTCGCGCTTGGCGCGCAGAGCTTGACGCTGCTGCCGCCACCGCCGCTGAGCACCACCACCAGCATCACGGCACCGCAGGTGACGGTGGCGCTGCTCAACCCAGCGCTTCAGGCTGGCGCGACGCTCGACTGCGTGGCCTACGCCCGCGGCCCCGTCGCCGCCGAGGGCCTGGTCTGGTCGCTGGCGCTGGTCGATGGGCAGTGGAACCCGGTGCAAAAGCGCGATGTATTTTTCGATGGCACGCTGCCTGCGCCATCACAGTGGCACCAGCAGGACTGGACGCCGCTGCCGTGCAGCATGGCTGTGCCGCTGACACCGCCGACGGGCACGTACTTTTTGGTCGTCAGCCTGTTTGATCCGGCGACTCAGACCTACGTCCCGCTGCACAGCCCAGACGGCGCGCTGGCTCCGGTCTGGCGCGTGCCGCAGCCAATCGAGGTGCAGCGCTGAGCAGCCCATGCGCCCACAACGGTCAAGTCAGCTATCAACTGAGGCCCAACCCCGTACCAAGCAGCGTGACCAGCAGAATCGGCAGCCCGTCCAACTTGCCAGCCCAGCAGACGGCTCCTAGAATAAGATACTGTCCCCAGATGAGCCAGAGGCGCAGCCGCTGCTGGCGAGAAAAGTGCTCTATGCTGCCACGCTGCGCATCGATCAGAATGAGCGTGCCGGTGGCGATGAACCCTAGCCCGCTCAGCATTGTGCCCGCCAGCGGCCACGGTATGACGCTGTTGTCCATGATCACTGCTAGCGCGATCAGCGCCAGCGTCAGAAATATGCCCAGCGCGTACAGGCTAAGCCACACTGAAGGCGTTCGGCTACTCGCTTGTCGGCTTAGCAGCAGCGCCGTCAGCCTGAGCACAAACGCGCCAGTAGCCAACGTTCCCAGGATGTGCAAGAGATTACTTAATGTCATGACCATGCTCCTTCATCAGCTTTTGTTGGCCCCTACTACTGCCCAAACACAGGCGTGCTGCTACGTCGCGAGCAGTGCAGCTCTCTGTCGTGGTATATCATGTGATCGGATGCGCGCAGCGCAGAGCGCAGGCCGTGCGCGCACGCAGCAGGCCGTGGTTGGCACAGGAGGCGGCGACGCGGCAGCGGCTGGCTGAACAGCGCCTGCTGGCGTCCGCGCACACACGAGCGCAGGTGATCGGATGCGCGCAGCGCTAAGCGCAGGCCGTGCGCGCACGCATCTGGCCGTGGTCGGCGCATGTAAACCAGACAAGCCATGTTTAGGAGGATACCCATGCATCTTTGGCACGATATTGATCCAGGGCCGCAGGCCCCCGATGTGATCCACGCGATTGTGGAGATTCCACGCGGCTCGCGCAACAAGTACGAGCTAGATAAAGCCTCGGGCTGTTTGAAGCTGGACCGGGTGCTGTACTCGGCGGTGCACTATCCCGGCGACTACGGCTTTATCCCGCAGACCTACTACGACGACAACGACCCGCTCGACGTGCTGGTGCTGATCAACACGCCGACCTTCTCCGGCTGCCTGATCGAGGTGCGCCCGATTGGCATGTTTCGTATGCGCGACCGCGGCGAGCTAGACGATAAAATCCTGGCTGTGCCCGATGCCGACCCGTTCTTTGCCGACTACCACGAGTACACCGACATTCCGGCGCACTTTTTGCGCGAGGTGACGCACTTCTTCACCGTCTACAAAGAGCTGGAGGGCGTGCGCACCGAGCCGCTGGACTGGGTTGGGGCCGCCGCCGCCAAGGAGCGCATCCAGTTTGCCATGGCGCTCTACAAGCAGCAGATCGCGCCCAAGCGCTAGGCCCATCCGCAGCCCACCCAAGGTCTCGACCTTGGGTCCCCGGTGCCGCGGCCTGCGTGCGGGGCGCGGCACGGGCTGACCCTGTCGTCTGAGCTGTGATCAGGCGAGCGCAGACGATTCTTTTGCAAACAACAGCAGCGCCTGTGTCACTGTATGATGACACGGGCGCTGCTGTTGCTCATCACACGTTTGATTATTGCTGGGTCACCTGTTATACTTCAAATAAAATTGCAACAAAATGTATTGGAGTACTGTATGAGTACAGGATTTACTGAGGCGGCCCCACCAATTTTGCATCTGTTGGCGCATGACATTCGCTGGAATCTGACGAAGGCGCTGGCACGCAGCGACTACCGCGTTGGCGAGCTGGTGACGCTGCTGCACAAGCCATTTAACCTTGTATCGTATCATCTGCGTCAGCTGCGCGATGGGGCGCTGGTGCACGAGCGGCGCAGCGCCGCCGATGGGCGCGACTTGTACTACAGTCTGGACCTTGCCCATGTCGAGCGGGTCTATGCGCTTGCCGGCGAGACACTGCACCCAGGGCTTGGCGACCACAGCCCGCTGGCGGCGGCACCGACGGATGTAGCAGCTCAGCCGCCGACCCGTGTGCTGTTCCTATGCACGCATAACAGCGCCCGCTCGCAGATGGCCGAGGCGATTCTACGCCACTTGGGCGGCGATCAGGTGGCTGTTTTCAGCGCAGGCACCGAGCAGACGCAGGTGCATCCAGCGGCGGTGCACACCTTAGCGCAGCACGGCATCGACGCCAGCGGGCAAACCTCCAAGCAGCTGAGTCTATTTACAGGACAAACCTTCGACTATGTGATTACCGTCTGTGATCGTGCGCGCGAGACATGCCCAGTGTTTCCAGGCGATCCGGAGCGCATTCACTGGAGCTTTGCCGACCCGGCGCTGATCGCTGACCCTGAAGATCAGCGGCGCGCCTTTGAGCTGCTGTATGTTCAGCTGCACACACGGCTGCGCTATTTGCTGACACTAATTGCTAGGAAGCGGGGTGGCGTATGACGCTGATGCTGGCCCGACGAGCCGCGGCCGAGTGTATTGGCACCTATGCGCTGGTGACCGCCGGCTGTGGCGCGATCATGGTTAATGCGACGAGCGGTGCGCTGACGCATGTGGGCGTGGCTGCTGTTTTTGGCCTCGTGATTATGGTGATGATCGCGGCCACGGGCCATCTCTCAGGCGCGCACTTCAATCCTGCTGTGACGCTGGCGTTTGCGGTCACGCGCCACTTTGCCTGGCGCGACGTGCCGCTCTACATCGGCGGCCAGCTGCTGGGGGCTGTTGGCGGTGCCTTGACCTTGCGGGCGATGCTTGGGCCGGTGGCCAACCTCGGTAGCACGCTTCCAAGCGCAACAGTCGGTCAGGCGCTTGTGGCCGAAGTGGTGCTGTCGGCGCTGCTAATGTTTGTGATTATTGCCGTGGCCACCGATACACGCGCTGTGGGTCAGTTGGCAGCGCTGGCAATCGGCGGCACGGTGGCGCTTGATGCGCTGTGGGGCGGCCCGATCAGCGGGGCGTCGATGAACCCGGCACGCTCGCTTGGGCCAGCGCTGGTGGCGGGCATATGGCAGCACCAGTGGATCTATCTCGTGGCCCCGATTGGCGGGGCGTTGCTTGGCGCATGGACATATCAGGCGATTCGTGCGCCGCAGAAAGGCGAGCAATGAACATACTGACAATCTTTGGCGATATTCATGCTAATCTCCCGGCGCTGGAGGCGGTGCTGGCGGATATGGATGCACGCGAGCTGCCGAACCGCGTGTGCTTGGGCGATCTGGTCGGCTATGGCACATGGCCCAACGAAGTGGTGGCTGCTATCCGCGAGCTGGAGATTCCAACAATTATGGGCAACTACGACCAAGGCGTTGGCAATAACAGCGACGACTGTGGCTGTGCCTATAAGGAGGCAGCTGCCGAGGCGCTAGGCAAGCGCTCGATTGCCTGGACGAACGCACACACCAGCGCCGAGCACAAGGCGTTTTTACGCTCACTGGCGGAGCAACTGACCTATACGCTCGGCGATCTGCGGGTGGTGCTGGTGCACGGCAGCCCGCGCAAAATTAACGAGTATCTGTTCGCAGATCGCCCAGATGCAAGCCTGGAGCGGCTGCTCGATCTTGTGGCGGCAGATGTGCTAGTTTGCGGCCACACACATCTGCCGTACCATCGCGTGCTGCCGAGCGGGCGGCATGTGATCAACGCTGGCAGCGTGGGCAAGCCGAAGGATGGTGATCCACGCGCATGCTATGTGGTGCTGCGGGCGCGTGCACGTGACCTCCAGGTTGAGTTCATCCGCGTGGCCTACGCTGTGGAGCGAGCTGCGCAGGCTATCGAGGCCACAACGATGCCCTACGAGTACGCACAGATGCTGCGGTCAGGTCGTGGCTAGCAGGAGCTGCGCTGGAGTGCGCTGCGCGATCACGGGGCAATCGCGGCCTGCGCGCGGGGCGCGGCACGGGCTGGCCCTGCCGTCTGAGCTGTGATCAGGCGAGCGCAGGCGATTCTTTTTCAAAAAAACACTGAGCGAGCGCCTGCGTCACACGCTGCTGACGTGGGCGCGACGGCGTTTAGCGCTGGATTGTGGGCAGATAGATGCTGAAGCTGGTGGCGCTGGTGGGCTGGCCAGCGGCCCAGAAGCCGCCCTGGAGCGTGAGCGATCCGCCGCTGAGCGTTCCGGCGTCGGGCTGGCCGCTGGTGGACTGGAGCGTAAGCGCACCGCTGGAGCTTGTGCCGCCGCCACCATCGACCGTCCACCAGTCGATGTGCAGGCCAGCGCGCGGAGCAGCGAGCAGGGTGCCGCTGAGCAGGGCGCTGAGCAGGGCAAGCACAACAAGCGTGCGCCGTGAGCGCAGATTGGGCATGGCGAGTCTCCTTTTGCGCCGCCGAGCAAAGCGTTAGGCAGAGCGTGTTCGTATAGTCGGCGGCCTTGAGCGTGGGCGGATGGGCGGTGTGCAGCACTATCCTAGCATAGTTTGGCGTGTGGCCGCACGGCGGCGTAGCGCAGCAAGAATGCGCATCTATTCAGCTAGCTAGGCTGGCTGTGCTTGGCGGCCAGCGTATACAGCCCGTCGGCGTAGCGCTCGATCAGCGGGCGCTGCTTGTTCAACACCAGCAGCGCCCGCTGGCCACGCTCCTGCGCTGAGGTGCTACTCGCCTGCGTCGGCGCTGCGCGACTGGAGGAAGACGACCAGCTTGTGCAGCTCGTCGGGGGTGAGGATGCTGCCGTAGGCGGGCATGTTGTAGCCGCCGTTGAGGATGCGCCAGGTCAGCTCCTGCTCGTTGAGGCGCGCGCCGACGTTGCTCAGGTCGGGGCCGCGCACGCCGCCCTGCCCGGCGATGGCGTGGCACGCCTGGCAGCCCTTGGTATTGAATAGCAGCGCGCCAGCGTAGACCGGGCCGCTGTCTGCGCCGATCTGCTGGGCGCTCAGCGGCTGGGTGTTGTACTGCGGCGACCATGGCTCGCGCTCGCCGGCCAGCGTGAGCACGCCGATCAGCGTGACGATGACCAGCACCGAGCCAACGGCCCACGGACGCCGGGCTGGGCTGCGCTCGCCGCGGTTGGCGATGAGCGGCACCAGGAACAGGCTCACGCCGATGACCAGCGGGGCCAGGATGATAAAGTAGCTCTCGGTGCCGTGCGGCAGCAGCGCCAGGATGGCGAAGTACCACAGCAGGTACCAGTCAGGGCGCGGGTGGGCCTCGATGATCGACGGATCGGGCGGCTTGCCTAGCTCGGGCGGGCCGCGCAAGATCGCCAGCAGCAGCAGCATGACGATCAATCCTAGCACAACCACGGCGTCGCGCCAGGCGGCGTCGGGCCAGAACGGGCGGCCAACACGCTTGAGCATATCGTTGTACCAAGCGCGGTAGGTCTTGGGATCGACCGGACGTCCGCGCTGCGGCGGCTCGGAGATGCCGTTGCGGATGACCAGGAAGAGGTGCGCGCCAATGAAGGCGAAGATCAGCCCTGGCACCAGAAACACGTGCACGGCGAAGAAGCGGCTCAGGGTCGCCGCGCCCACGGTGTTGCCGCCGATGATGAAGCGGGCGATCGCGCCGCCGATCCAGGGCGTGCGCCCGGCCTGCTCGGCCCCGACGACGACCGACCAGACGGCGTTCTGGTCCCAGCGCAGCAGCTGGCCGCTGAAGCCCATCGCCAGCGTCAGGCCCAGCAGCACCACGCCAGTGAGCCAGTTCATCTCGCGCGGGAACTTGAACGCGCCGGTGAGAAACACGCGGATCATGTGCAGGCCCACGAAGATCACCATCAGCGACGCGCCCCAGTAGTGCATGCCGCGCAGCATGCTGCCCAGCGCTGCGGTGTGCGTGATGTACTGGAGGCTGGTGTAGGCCGACTCGGTCGAGGGCACGTAGGCCGTCGCCAGCGCCACGCCGGTGATCACCTGCACAATAAACAGAGTCAGCGTGGCGCTGCCAAAGACATAGGCCCAGCCGGTATTGGGCGGCACCGGGTGCTTGAGCAGCGGCTTGAGCGTCGCGGCCAGTCCGGTGCGGTCCTCGACCCAGCGCCCAACGCTTTTGAACGGGTTCATAGCTGGCTCCTTCTAGGTGATCGGGATGGGGCTGGGCTGAATCTGCACCTTGTCGGCGCTGATGCGCACCGGGTAGGTCTGCAGCGGCTTGGGCGGCGGCCCGGCGGCCACGCTGCCGTCCTTGTAGAACACGCCGCCGTGGCAGGGGCACATAAACAGCGTGGCCTTGGGCAGCCAGTTGACCGGGCAGCCGAGGTGCGTGCAGTTGATGGCGTAGGCGGTGAACTTGTCGTCGCTCTCGCGGCGCAGCCAGGCGGCGGTTTTGGCAGTGACACCGGACCAGGGCAGCGGTGAGGCGTCCTCAAACACGACCTTGACCGTCTGGCCGACGGCGAAGTCGCTGAGCAGCCCGACGGTGCGCCAGACCTCCGGCGGCTTGCGCAGCAGCGGCTCGAAGATAAAGCCGATCACGGGGATGCCCGCTGCCGCCGCGCCGATGCTGCCAAGCACGATGCTCATGCGCGACAGAAACTGGCGGCGGCTGATCTGCTGCTCGTTGTCAGAGTGGTGGTGCTCAGTGCTCATGGCGAAGCTCTCCAATCCAGCCGATCAGGGCGATGCATAGCAGCAGCGCCCCAAGCAGCGAGATGATGTACGACGTGACCACGCCCCAGGCCAAAAACACAACGCCGGCGGCGAGGATCATGGGCCAGTAGGTTAGCTGCGGCAGCGTGACCGGCTTGGGCGTGCTCCAGTCGGGGCCGGGCCGTAGCTCTGGCTCGGGATGCTGTGGCTCTGGGAGCGCGGCGGTTGGCGCAGGTGCAGGCAGCGTCACGCTTGGCGGCGGCGTGGGGATGTGTGGCTTTGGTTGATTAAGCCCCTTCTTTTTACCCCACGCGGCCAGCCCAAACGTCGCGCCGAGGGCGATCAGCAGGTCAAGCGCCTTGCGCCAGAGCGGGCGTTGATCATTCATTGCAGCACCTCCGGCTGTGGCAGGCGTGCGTCGTCGTCGGGGGCGGCGAACCAGCGCGTGAACACACCCATAATCGCGGTCAGGTAGAGCAGGCAGCAGGGCAGCCACATCAGCAGCCCGCCGAGGCGCTGGTCGGTCTGCGGCGAGAGGTTGCAGACGTAGCGGATGACCGGCAGCACGCCGTAGGGATCGCGCGGGCTAAGATAGGCCGGGTAGAGGCTGGCGGGCGCAAAGGTGATGATGATGCCGAGCACGCTGCTGGCGAAGCAGGCGCTTGCCAGGTAGATGATCCCGCCCAGCGTGCCAACGCGCGCCGCAGGCCGTGGGCTGAAGATCGGCCACCAGAAGGCCAGCGCGGCCAGCAGCACCGTGGTGTGCTGGAGATTGCGCAGCGCCGTGTGCTGCTGCGCCAGCCCGTAGAGCCGCGGCGCGTGCCAGAGCCACAGCATGCTCAGCCCCAGTGTCCAGGCCAGCAGCGGCTGGCTGAGCAGCGTGTCAAGCGCCCGCCCGAGCCGATAGCGCCGCACGCGCGTCACCGCGCCGAGCGGCAGCCCCAGCAGCAGCAGCGGCGGGATGATCTGCGCCAGAAACAGATGCTGCACCATATCGAGCGCGAGCAGATAGCGCCGTGCCAGCAGCTCCAGTGGCGACACCTAGACCAGAAACAGCAGCGCCACGCCGAGCAGCGCCAGCCACGTCGTGCGCGCGCGCAGCCCAGCGCCGTAGCGCCAGACCGCCGCTAGCAGCCCGACGCAGACCAGCAGTAGCAGCGGGTCCCAGTTCCAGCTTTGCGTGAAAAAATGCCAAACGTTCATAGCAGTGTCCAGAGATACATAACGCAGAAGATAACCACCCAGACGACATCGACAAAGTGCCAGTAGAGCGAGATCGTCTCCATGGCCGTCGAGTGGCCCGATTTAAAATCGCCGAGCAGCGCCAGCACCAGCGTGATCAGCAGCAGCAGCAGGCCGATGATCACGTGCAGGCCGTGGAAGCCAGTCAGCGTGAAAAACGTCGTGCCAAAAAGGTGCTGGCTCACGTCGATGTTCTGGCGCAGCAGGTCGCGCCACTCCAGGCCCTGCCCGATCAAGAAGATCGCGCCCAGGCCAATCGTGGCCGCCAGCCACAGGCACAGCGCCGTGTGGCGCTTTTGGCTGAGGCTGCGGTGGGCCAGCCAGACCGTGCCGCTGCTGGCGAACAGAAATAGGCTGAAGATGCCAGTCTGCAGCGGCTTCAGCGCGCTGGCCGCCGTGAAGCTGGCTGGCTCAAAGGCGCGCAGATAGACGTAGGCCAGCACTAGCATCAGAAAGAACACGGCCTCCGAGCCGATAAACAGCACCATGCCCAGCGTATGTTTTTCCTTGAGCAGTGTCTTAAGCATGGTCTAGTCCTCGCTCACTTTCGGATTCTGCGCGTCGGTATTGTCGGGGTGGTGCAGGTCCCACAGCGGGCGACGGCCGCGCACGGGCGGCACCTGGGCGAAGTTGTGCGGCGGCGGCGGCGAGGTCGTGGCCCACTCCAGCGTCCAGGCGTCCCACGGGTTATCGCCGGCAGGCTGGCCGCGCTTGAAGCTATAGACCACATTCCAGCAGAACACCAGCACGCCCAGCCCGAGGATGCCTGCGCCGATGGACGAGACAAGGTTCATCCAGCCCCAGCCGGGCAGGTCGGGATAGGTGTACACGCGGCGCGGCATGCCGATGATGCCCAGGATGTGCTGAATGAAAAAGGTGGTGTTGAAGCCGATCACGGTCAGCCAGAAGTGCCATTTGCCCAGGCGCTCGGAGAGCCTGCGCCCGCTCATCTTGGGGAACCAGTAGAAGATGGCCGCGAAAACGGCGAACATCGTGCCGCCGAACAGCACATAGTGCATGTGCGCCACCACGAAGTAGCTGTCGGTGAGCTGCCAGTCGATCGGGAAGACCGCGAAGGCCACGCCGCTGATGCCGCCGATGGTGAACTCGATGATGAACGTCAGCGCAAACAGCATCGCCGTGCTGAAGCGGATCGATCCGCCCCAGGCCGTGCCGATCCAGTTGAACACCTTGATCCCAGTGGGCAGCGCGATCAGCATGCTCGCCCCGCCAAAGACCAGGTTGAGCGGATCGCCCAGCCCGACGGCGAACATATGGTGCGCCCACACCGCGAAGCTCAGCAGCGCGATGCCAAAGCCCGAGCCAACCAGGAAGGCGTAGCCAAACACCGGCTTGCGCGAGAACACCGAGATCACCTCCGAGATCGCCCCGAAGGCCGGCAGCACCATGATGTAGACCTCCGGATGCCCAAAGCCCCAGAACAGGTGCTGCCACAGCAGCGCCGAGCCGCTCTCGGAGGGCTTGAAGAACACGCCGCCGAGCTGGCGATCAATCAGCAGCGCCGCCAGCGCCGCATTGAGAATCGGGATGGCGAAGATGATCAGAAAGGCGTTGATGAAGGACATCCAGGTGAACACCGGCAGGCGGCGCATGGTCATGCCCGGCGCGCGCAGCGTCAGCACCGTCACAATGATGTTGATGCCGGCGGCGATGCTGCCTGTGCCGGTGCACAGCAGCCCCAGCGCCCAGTAGTCCACGCCAAGGTTCGATGAGAACGGGCGCTCGTTGAGCGGCGCGTAGGCAAACCAGCCCACCGCCGGTGCGCCGCCAGGCGCAAGAAAGCTGAAGTAGAGCAGCAGCCCGCCAAACAGCAGCACCCAGAAGCTAAACGCGTTCAGCCGCGGGAAGGCCATGTCGCGCGCGCCGATGTGCAGCGGCACAATGTAGGTCGAGAAGCCGATCAGCATCGGCATCACCACCAGAAAGATCATCGTGGTGCCATGCATCGAGAAAATCTGATTGTAGGCCTCCGGCGAGAGAAAGCTGAAGCGCGGCTGGGCCAGCTGAATGCGCATCAGCAGCGCCTCGATGCCGCCAACCAGAAAGAACAACAGCGTCGTCAGCAGGTACATAATGCCGATCTGCTTGTGATCGACCGAGGCCACCCAGGCCAGTAGCCCATTGCTAGAGCTGACGTTCGGCAGCGGAACGTGATTTTCGGGCACCAAGGGTATTTCGCTCATTGCAGCGTCTCCAGGTAGGCGACGAGCGCCTGAATCTGCTCGACATCCAGCTTCATGTTGGGCATGCGCACGCCGGGCTTGACATCCTGCGGCTGGTTGATCCACAGCGCCAGATTGGCCGGGGTGTTGGTCAGCACGCCGGTGGCGATGGTCGCGCGGCTGGCGAAGTGCGCGAGGTTGGGACCGACCTTGTTCTCCGTCGGGTTGGGCGTGACCGCGTGGCAGCTCACGCAGGTCTGCTCCTGAAACAGCTGCTGGCCACGCTGAGCGAGCGCGTCGCTGGGCAGCGGCGCAAGCTGGGCCTGATCGGCGAGCCAGGCGCTGAACTGCTCGGGCGGGTCGGCGTACACGCGCAGGCGCATCCAGGCATGCTGCGGCCCGCAGAACTCCGCGCAGGCTCCGAGGTACAGCCCCGGCGTGTTGGCCGCGATCCAGAGCTTGTTGCTATTGCCAGGGATCATATCCATCTTGCGGCTGAGCTGCGGCACCCAGAAGTCGTGGATCACGTCGGCGGACTCGAGCTGAAGTAGGAGGCGCTGGCCGCTAGGGATGTGAATCTCGTTGGCAGTGACGACGTTGGCGGCTGGATAGCGCACCTCCCACCACCACTGGTGGCCAACTACAACGATGTCGGGCTGCTCGCTGGCCGTGGCCGGGCTGGCGTCGTCCATCGTGAACACGGTCAGCCCAAACAGGCCCAGCAGCACGAGCAGCGTTAGGCCGGTCCAGGTCAGTTCGATTTTGAGGTTGCCCTCCCACTGCTTGGGATCGCCCTGGCCGGGCCGAGCGCGGTAGCGGATGATCACAAAGGTGACCAGCCCGGCCACCAGCAGAAACACTGCGCTGGCGATGATCAGCACGATGATGAACACAGTGCTGATCGTGTGTGCCATCGGGGAGACCGGATCAAAGACAGAGCCGGATTCCATGGCTTCTCCTTTTCATAAGACTAGGCGCGCGCAGGGTAGTCGCCGATGACCAGGCTGAAGTTGCGGCCCTCCCAGCGGTCCGCCGCAGTCCAGTGGAACGTCCACTCGATGTGGGTGCCCGCTGCCAGCGCGGCGGTCGGCAGATCGGTGACGTGGATGCCCATGCCGGTGTCCGTGCTGTCACAGTCGCTCCAGCTTTGCCAGCCATCGCTGGTCCAGCGGAGTGTGGCGGCGGCGTGTGTTTCGATGCGCAGCAGCCTGCCGCTGGGCATGGTCGGCCAGCGCTGGCTAAAGCGCCACATCCAGTGCTGGCACGCTGGCTGATCAACAAGATAGCGCTGCGCTGTCAGCGGCGGCATATCGAACACCTTGCCTGCGCGCAGCGAGCGACACAGCTTGATGTACTCTGCATGTGCCCACACCAGCGGCATCGCCGAGCCTGACGGGCACGCGAAGTACAGCTCGTGCTGTGGAATGTCCGCGCTATCCCAGATTTGCTCGGGCAGCATGCCGCCCGCGCCAGCAAATTCTTCCAGCGTATGCAGCAAGCTACGTGCCGCAGCAATGTTGCCGCAGGCGATCTCGTAGTGGGCGCGCTCGCCGGTGAGCAGCGGCCAGGCCCGCCCGATACCCGTGCCGTCGAAGGCCGTGCCGTCGCGGTGCTCGCCGTAGCCGTCGCAGGTGTAGCGGTGCCAGCACGGCCCCTTCGGCGTGTCGAGCTTGAGCTGGGCGTCGATGGCCTTGACGGTGCTGCGGATGCGCGGATCGTCGGCGGCGCGCAGGCCAAAGCGCACCAGCGCCAGCGCGTCGGGGCTGATCATCTCGGCGGCGGCGAGCTGCTGGCGGTCGCCTGCGTAGTTGTTGAGCGGCAACAGCGCTGCGCTGAGCGGGATGGCGCAGGTCGGGTCGGGCGGGGCCAGCCGGATGTAGTAGCCGTCGACGCCGACCGCGCGGGCCAGGTCGGTGTCGCTGACGTACAGCCACGCCTCGATGGTGTCGTTCCAGATGTCGGCGGTCTCGCGCAGGTAGCGGGCCAGATCAGGCTGCTGCTGCAGATCGGCCAGCTCAGCGGCGGCCAGCAGGGCGCTGATCACCACCGCCAGCGTAAATGGCGAGTAGCCCGGCTTTTCCTCCCAGCGATCCTCGCCGGTGCAGGGGCCATTTTGCAGCAGGAAGCGCAGCGCGCGGTCGATCATTGGCCACATGTGCGCCACATCGGCGGCGCTGAGCGTCTGCGCGCGCCAAGCCTGCGCCGTGAGCAGAATCGGGAAGCCGATCTCGTCGAGCTGGATGCCGCGCCAGTACTCCTGCCCGTCAAGCCACATGTTCTGGCTCCATGAGCCATCGGCATTTTGGGTGGCGTGTAGATAGTGCAGCACGCGCCGCGCCTCGCTGTGCGCGCCCGCTGCGATCAGCCCGCCCACGCTCTCGACCAGGTCGCGGCTCCAGACAAGATGGTAGCCGCCCAGGTCGTGGTCGCCCTTGGACGCGCCCCAGGGGATGGAGAGGCTGGCGATCATCGCGCCAGGGAAGTGTTTGGCCTCGTGGGTTTGCATCACGGCGGTGCTGATGCGGTAGAGCTGCGGCGCGAAGTCGGCGTCTTCCAGCGGCTCCAGCCGCGCCTGCCAGTCCTGCCACTGCTGAATATAGGTGGCGCACTGGTCGCTGAACTCGCCAAGCAGGCTGGCGTTGGCGTGATGCCCGGCGGCGGCGGGACGGCCCGCCAGGCTAAGGGCCAGGATGAACTCGCCGTCGTTGGCCAGCAGGTCGATCTCGCCAGTCAAGGCTACGTTGCCCTGCTCGGCGCGCTCGTAGCGCGTGGTGAGCTGGCCGTGCTGGCGGATGTCCTGCCAGCCGTCTGAGGTGCCGACGTAGCCGACCGAGCGGGCGCGCCACGGCACCGAGCTAGCCAGCGCCAGCGCGGTATCGCTGTGCTGGGCGTACAGCAGCGGGCGGCCCTTGTAGTCGCCGAGCCAGGCGCTGTTGTCGGCTCCCTGGTTGCCAAGGTGCGGCGCGAGCAGCACGTACAGGCGGTAGTCGCGCAGCGCGCCCTTGAGCGGCGTGAAGCGCGTCCACTGCAACACAACGTTGCGCTTTGGCTCGACGATGATCTTTTTTTCAATGCGGTAGCGCCCGTCCTTACACGTGTTGATCAGGTGGTAGGCGGGCACGCCGTCGCTAAGATAGCGCACCTCGCTGTGCGTGGCGCGCTTCTCCTCGGACACAAAGCTGCCGCCGTCGCTGACGATCAGGCCCATGTCGCGGATGCAGGCCCAGTCCACGTGCGGATGGTAGACCTCGTTGATGATGCCGTGGCTGAGCGTGAACCACACGGTGCTGGTCTGATTGCAGGCGGTGCCAACGCCGGACTTGGCGCTCGATGTCCAGCGCGGGTCGATCCCCGGCTGGCCGGGGGCGTGTTTCTCAACGTTCATGCTGCGGTCTCCGTGGGCGCGCTAGTGTCGCGCCAGCGCGGCGGCCACGGCCACGCCGACAAGCCCCGCTCCGGCGGCAATCCAGCGGCGATGGGTATCGAGCCACAGCTGCGGGCTAAACGAGCGCGCACGATCATCGAACACGCCGTGCGCGCCGAAGTCGCCGGGCACCGGCTCCCAGAGGTTGTTGGGGCGCTCCTCGCGCTCCTCGCTGGTCTGCTGCGCCTGGTAGCCCGTCTTACCCAGGTAGCGGTCCATGATGCCGGGGAAAAACTTATTGCCTAGGATGGCCTGCACGCTGGTGTAGCCGACATACATCTCGCGGCGCGGGTGGTGCGCGGCGTAGTACACGGCCTCGGCGGCCACCTCAGGCTGGAAGATCGGCGGCACCGGCTGGGCCTTGTGCGGCAGCAGCGACTTGACCCAGCGAAACTGCGGCGTGTTCAGCGCTGGCATCTGGACCATGGTGATTTTGACGTTGCTGCCGTCGTGAATCAGCTCGCAGCGCAGCGAGTCTGTGAAGCCGCGGATGGCGTGCTTGGCCCCGCAGTAGGCCGACTGCAGCGGGATGCTGCGATAGGCCAGCGCCGAGCCAACGTGCACGATCACGCCACGATCGCGCGGCAGCATGCGCTTGAGCGCGGCCATCGTGCCGTAGACATAGCCGTGGTAGGTCACGTCGGTGACGCGCGCGAAGTCGTCCGCCTGCATGTCCTTGAACGGCGCGAACACCGAGGTCATCGCGTCGTTGATCCAGATATCGATGGGGCCGAAGGTCTCCTCGACCTTGCTGGCCGCCGCATCGACGGCAGCGGCATCGGCGACATCGACCGGCAGCATCAGGGCCTTGCCGCCCAGGCGCTCGACCTCGGCCTTGGTGACCTCCAGGGCCGCCTGGCCACGGGCGATCAGGCCGATGTGCGCGCCGTCGCGGGCGAAGCGCTCGACGATGGCGCGGCCTGCGCCGGCGGTCGCGCCTGTGACGACCACAACTTCTGGTTTATTCATGGCATTGCTCCTTCTGGCGGCAAGCGAGCATGGGTCTGCGGCCGAGCACACGCGGCGCGCGGCGCAACCGCAGACCCGTGCCAGCTTGCCGGTCTACAATCTAGGCATCAAGGTTGATCAGGGCCAGCCCGGTCTCGGCGTCGCTGGTGCGCTTGAGCTGCGCTGGCGTCTCGGTGAGCACAATCTCCAGCGTGGGCCAGATATGCGCCTCCAAGATATGGCCGCCGCGCGTGGTGCCGTCGGCCTTGCCCACCACCACGTGGGCGTGAATCTTGGGCTGGCCGTTGTGGTCGGCGATATCGCCAACCAGCGACAGCACCTCGACCTGCTCATCGACGTTGATGTCGCGGTAGCTGCTGCTCGCGCGGTCGAAGTAGCCCAGCGTGGCCGAGCTGAACGCGCCGATGGCGGTGAAGTGCGCTGCATCTAGCTCGTGTTGCTTGGCGAACGCCTGCATGCTCGCGCTGAACTCATCGCCTTTCTCGCAGATAAGCACGTAGGTTTTGGCTCCGTTGTGCTGCTCGATAACTTTTGCTTTCATCGGCTCCCTCGCTTGAATAGCCAGGCGAGACCGCCTAGCGTCAGCAGTGTCGCCCCGACGGCCAGCGCCGAGCGACCATCGAACTCGTCCGGCTTGGTGATGTACTGATCTTCTGGGTAGCTGCGCCCAGCGTGGTCGCCACGCTCCTGCAGCGCCATCTGCAAAACTTGGGCCACGTGCAGCGCGTGGCGGTCGGTGGTCTGCGCGATCTGCTCGCGGCAGCTGAAGCCGTCGGCGACCACCAGGGTGTCTTTGTCTGCGGCGCGCACCGCTGGCAGCAGCACGCGCTCGCCAGCCTTGATCGCCACGTCGTAGTGCTCGCCGCTCTCGAAGCCAAACGCCCCGGCCATGCCGCAGCAGCCGGTCTCGGGCATGCTGTAGTCCAACCCCATGCGCTCGAACAGCTCTTTCTCGGCCTCCAGCTTGAGCACCGTTTTGTGATGGCAGTGGCCTTGCACCAGCGCCTTACGCGAAAGCTGCGGCGGCTGGTAGTCGTCCATCTGCTCGATCAAAAACTCGCTGAGCATAAAGGTCTGCTTCTGCAGCCGCTTGGCGTCCTCGTCGTGCGGGAAGAGGTTGACCAGCTCGTCGCGGAACACCGATACGCAGCTTGGCTCCAGCCCGATGATCGGCGTGCCGGCGCGGATGTCGTCGCCGAGCGCGGCGATGATCTGCTTCAGCAGGTGCTTGGCCACGTTGAGCATGCCAAAGTCGTAGAGCGGGCGGCCGCAGCACAGCGACTGCTCCGGCACCACGACCTGCCAGCCGGCATCTTCCAGCACTTCGACCGCCGCCTTGGCGGTGTTGGTGTGAAAGTGGTTGTTGAAGGTGTCGGCCCACAAGATCACCTTGGGGCGGTCTTGGTTGCGCGGCCCGCGCTGCTTGAACCAGTCCTTGAACGTCTGGTTGGCAAACTTCGGGATTGTGCGCTCAGGCGCGACGCCTGCCGCCAGCTTGGCGATGCGCCGCAGCCCTGGCGCGTGGGTCACGGCGTTGACCAGCCCTGGTGCCAGCGCCGCCAGCCGCGACCACCAGTAGATCAGGCCAAAGGCATACGCAGAGCGCGGGCGCAGCCGACCTTCGTAGTAGTGGGCTAGGAACTCGGCCTTGTAGGTCGCCATGTCTACGTGCACCGGGCAGTCGCTCTTGCAGCCTTTGCAGGCCAGGCACAGGTCCAGCGCGTCCTTGACGTGCTCGTCCTTCCAGCCATCTTCACCGATGACGTCGCCCTCCAGCATCTCGAACAGCAGCCGCGCTCGCCCGCGGGTGGCGTGCTCCTCCTCGCGGGTGGCCATGTAGCTCGGGCACATCGTGCCGCCCTCGTGCCGCCGACACTTGCCGACGCCAACGCAGCGCAGCGTCGCCCGCGCAAAGCTGCCGTTGTCATCTGGGAACTGGAAGTAGGTTTTAAGGTGCGGCGGGTCGTAGTCGGTGCCCAGGCGCAGGTTCTGATCTGGCTGGTATGGGTCAACCACCTTGCCAGGGTTCATCTTGCCCTGCGGGTCCCAGATCGCCTTGAACTCGCCAAAGGCGCGCACTAGCTCGTCGCCAAACATCTTCGGCAGCAGCGCCGCCCGCGCCTGGCCGTCGCCATGCTCGCCAGAGAGCGAGCCGCCGTAGCTGACCACCAGATCGGCCGCATCGTTGATAAAGCGCTTGTACTTGTCGATGCCGCGGTGCGTGCGCATGTCAAAGTCGATGCGCACGTGGATGCAGCCCTGGCCAAAGTGGCCGTACAGCGAGCAGGCGTAGCCATAGCGGTTGAGCAGGTCGCGGAAGTCGCGCAGGTAGCCGCCGAGCTTCTCCGGCGGTACGGCGGCATCCTCCCAGCCAGGCCAGGTGTCGTGCATGCCCGGCACGTTGGCGGTCGCGCCCAGGCCGGACTCGCGCACCTCCCACAGGCGCGACTCCTCCTCCTGGTCGTCGAACAGCTTCATGCTCGGCGGGTTATCGTGCTTTTTCAGGTCGTCCATCAGCGCGTGGGCCTTGGCGTCGGCCTCGTCTTTGCTCTCGCCGCCGAACTCGACCAGCAGCCAGCCCTTGCCGTCGGGCAGGATGTCGAGATCGTGCGGGTGCAGGTGCTTCAGCTTCATGTAGTCGATCAGCCGGTTGTCCATGCCCTCCAGCCCGACCGGGCCGTGCTGCATGATCTCGACCACATGGTCGCCGGCGTCGTCGATGCCCTCGTAGCCCAGCACCAGCAGCGAGCGCTTGGGCGGGCTGTACACCAGCTTGACCTTGGCCTGGAGCACGGTGACGCAGGTCGACTCGGTGCCCACCAGCGCCCGCGCGACGTTGAAGCCGTTCTCCGGCAACAGCTGGTCCAGGTTGTAGCCCGACACGCGCCGCGGAATGTCCGGGTAGCGCTGGCGTATCGCGTCGGCGTAGCGGTCGCGCAGGTCCTTCAGCTTGGCGTAGATCTCGCCCTTGCGCCCGCCAGCCGCGATGATCTGCGCTAGCTCCTCGTCGCTGGTCGGGCCAACCCACATGCGCAGCCCGTCGTAGGTCACGATCTCCAGCGCCTCGACGTTATCAACCGTTTTGCCCGCCATCACCGAGTGCACGCCGCAGGAGTTGTTGCCGATCATGCCGCCCAGCGTGCAGTGGTTGTGCGTGGCCGGGTCGGGGCCGAAGGTCAGGTCGTGCTGTTCGGCGGCGTGGCGCAGCGTGTCCAGCACGATGCCTGGCTCAACGTAGGCGTACTGTTCAGCAGGATTAAGCTCGCGCAGTGCGTTCATGTACTTGGAGAAGTCCATCACGACGGCCACATTGCAGCACTGCCCAGCCAGGCTCGTGCCGCCGCCGCGCGACAGAATCGGCACGCCGTACTCGCGCGCCAGCGTGATCGTCTGCACCACGTCGTCGGCGTCCTTGGGAATAACCACGCCCACCGGCACCTGGCGATAGTTCGAGGCGTCGGTGGAGTAGAGCGCGCGGCTGCCGGCGTCAAAGCGCACTTCGCCCTTGATGCGCGTGCGCAGCGTGTCGGCTAGCTCGTCGGCAACTGTGCTGTAGTCGTTGAAAAAGCTTAGCCCCTGGTTGCCGCTGGCTCGCGTCTGTGTTGTTGTCATAAGATTACCTCTAGCACAGGCTAGAACGGTCTGTGCACCAAATTGTCTACTCCTTCGTGTTAGGCCAGCTGGCCGAGCGTCTGTGTGGTCAGCGCCGCCGTGATGCCGTACACCAGATGGGCCATGAGCCGATGCCCATGCTGCTCCAGCGGGTAGCTCGTCGGCCCTTGCTCCAGGCCCAGCAGCGGCCCGACTAGCTCGTCGCCGAGCAGCCACAGCAGCGCCCCGAAGAGCGCGCCGCCTGCAAGATCGGCACCGTGTTCCTGCCGCCGCAGCAGCCCGTAGAGCGCGCCCTGGCCGATGCCATAGCCCCAGTGGACGCCGTAGCTCAGCACCTGCTTCACCTCCGGCGTTGGCGCGCTGTCCATCACGGCCTGATAGGCGATGCGGCCCATTGCGGCGGTGGTAGTCTCGTCGTCGCGGTGCTGCTGGCCCACCAGCGCGATGTCATCGAGTGTGTGCGGCGGGCCGGGGCTGGTGTCCTGGCGCGGGTCGTGCCCCAGCAGCGCGCTGGCCGCCTGCCAGTAGTAGCGCATCGCCAGCGTGCCGGCGGCACCGCCAAGCGCGCCAAACAGCAGCCCTTGCCATGCCTTTGGCTGAGCCATCGTTGGCCTCCTTCGTTACGTAGGTTTTCAAAAAGCTACAGCGTACTGCGCGGCGTCGGCGCGCTTGAACTCCACGCCCAGCCCCGGCCGCGTGCGATCTGGAGAGAGCACGCCATCAACTGGCGCTGGCATGCCATCGAACAGCATCTGCTCGATGCGCACGTGATCGTGGAAGTACTCGATGTGGCGCAGCGTGGGCATGGCACAGGCCGGGTGCAGATGCAGCAGCGGGCAGCAGTGCGCCGACAGCGGCATGGATCGCGCCGCGCACAGCGGGTCCACGCGCAGAAAGCCCGTGATGCCGCCACAGCGCGATCCGTCAGCCTGCAGCACATCCACCGCCGCGGCATCGAGCATGCGCCGGAAGTACCACAGATCGTAGCCATACTCGCCGGCCGTGATCGCCATGCCCGCTGGCGCGCGGTCGCGGATCAGCCGCAGCCCGTCGAGGTCGTTCGACGAGACCGGCTCCTCGAACCAGCGCACGTCAGACTGCTTGAACTGCTCGGCCAGCGCCAGCGCCTGCTTGCGGCTGTAGGCTCCGTTGCCGTCGACAAACAGCTGCACGTTTGGCCCCAGCGCTTCGCGCGCCGCGCGCACGCGCTCCACATCGGCATCGGGATCGCGGCCCACCTTCATCTTGACCATGCCGATGCCCTGCGCGGCCCAGCCGCTCAGCTGATCGCACAGCTCGTCGCGGCTGTAGGATGTAAAGCCGCCTGAGCCGTACACGCGCACGCCGTCGCGCACGCTGCCCAGCAGCGTCACCAGCGCCACGTCCAGCAGCTTGGCCTTCAAATCCCACAGCGCCACATCGATGGCGGCCACCGCCGTGGACACGATGCCCGGCCGACCCAAGTTGCGGGTGGCGTGCAGCAGCGCGCCCCACGGCTGCGTCACCGACAGCGCATCGCTGCCGATGACCAGTTCCGCCAGCGTGTCCTTGATCAGCCGGGCGGCGGCGGCGCTGGTGTACGAGTAGCCCAGTCCGCGCTGGTCGCCCGCCTGCACCTCCACCAGCACCAGCGTGGTCGCATCCCACTTCAGCGTGCCGTCGGACTCGGGCTGGTCGGTCGGGATCGTGTAGGCGGCCACGTCGAGCGCGCTGATCGTGGGCGCATGCTTCGCTCGCTCGGTCATGGCTACTTGTCCTTGGAGCTGGAGTGCGGCAGGAACGCATCGGCCACCTGCTTCGCCGACTGCTTGATCATGCCCACGGTGTCGGGATCGCCCTTGAGCATCGAGAACATAAACGACTTGGCCTGCTCGAAGGTGATGTGTGGCGGCAGCGGCGGCACATCCGGGTCAACCACGGCCTCGATCAGCACCGGCCGATCCGACGAGAGCGCGCGATCCCAGGCGGCGGCGATATCCTCGGGCTTGTCGACGTGGATGCCGCGCAGGCCCAGCGACTCGGCGTACTCGGCGTAGGGGAAGTCGGGCACCTGCTGTGAGCCTTTGAACTTCGGATCGCCGGACATCACGCGCTGCTCCCACGTGACCTGGTTCAGATCGTGGTTGTTCAGCACCAGCACGATCAGCCGCGGATCGCTCCACTGCTGCCAATATTTGCTGATGGTGATCATGCCGTTGATGCCGAGCATCTGCATTGCGCCGTCGCCAACTAGCGCGATGACTGGTCGCTCGGGATAGGCGAACTTCGCGGCGATGGCGTAGGGCACGCCTGGGCACATCGTCGCCAGGTTGCCCGACAGCGAGGCCAGCATGCTTGGCCGCACCTTCAGGTCGCGGGCGAACCAGTTGGCCGACGAGCCGGAGTCGGCGCTGAGGATGCAGTTCGGCGGCAGCTTCGGCGACAGCTCCCAGAACACGCGCTGCGGGTTGATCGGGTTGGCCGAGTCCATCGCCCGCGCCTCCATCAGCCCCCACCAGTCGGCGACCTCTTGCTCGATCTTCTCGCGCCAGGAGCGGTCCTGCTTGCGCTTGAGCAGCGGGATCAGCGCCTTCAGCGTCTCTTTGCTATCGCCGTGCAGGTTAACCTCGGTGGGATAGCGCAGGCCCAGCATCTTGGGCTTGATGTCGATCTGCACCGCACGCGCCTGGCCCTCTTTCGGCAGAAACTCCGAGTAGGGGAAGCTGGTGCCGACCATCAGCAGCGTGTCGCACTCCATCATCAGGTCCCAGCTTGGCTTGGTGCCCAGCAGGCCGATCGAGCCGGTGACATACGGCAGCTCGTCCGAGAGCGCGGCCTTGCCCAGCAGCGCCTTGGCCACGCCAGCGCCGAGCAACTCGGCCACCTCCATCACCTCATCGGTGGCCTGGAGCGTGCCGGAGCCAATCAGCATGGCCACCTTCTCGCCGGCGTTGAGGATCGCGGCGGCCTGGCGTAAATCTTCATCCTTGGGGATGATGTGCGGCTCGGAGTAGCCGACGCCGGAGTAGGTTGCGCCGTGGGTGCGCGGCGGCGACTCGACGGCGTCCATCTCCTGCACATCGTTGGGCAAGATCACGCAGGTGACGGTGCGCTCGGCCTTGGCAATGCGCACGGCGCGGTCGATCAGATGGCGAATCTGGGCTGGCGTCGAGGCCATGTGCACGTACTCGCCGGCGACATCCTTGAACAGCGAGATCAGATCGACCTCCTGCTGGAACGACGCGCCCAGCGCGATGGTCGCCTGCTGGCCCACGATCGCGACCACCGGCTGGTGATCCATTTTGGCATCGTAGAGGCCATTGAGCAGGTGGATCGCGCCGGGGCCGGAGGTGGCGATGCACACGCCGACATCGCCGGTGAACTTGGCGTGCGCGCAGGCCATAAACGCGGCCATCTCCTCGTGGCGCGACTGCACAAAGTCGATCTTGTCGCTGGCGCGGTTGAGCGCCTCCATCACGCCGTTGATGCCGTCGCCAGGGAAGCCAAACACGCGCCGAATGCCCCACTCGTAGAGTCTATGAACCAGAAAATCACTGGCAGTTGCCATACCTGCATCCTTTCAAACTACATTTATCCTGCGTAGGCGATTGTGCTGAGCAGCGCGTTCTCCGCCTGGCGCGAGTCCAGGCGCGTGTGCTGCACCACAATCGGCACATCCGATTCAATTAGGCTAGCATAGTCGGTGCCAAGCGGGATTGGCTCGGGGTCGCTGAGGTTGTTGAAGCGCACGTGTTTGGTGCGCCGCGCTGGCACAGTGAAGCGATACGGCCCGGCAGGCTCGCGGTCGCTGTAGTAGATCGTGACCGTGACGTTGGCGTCCTGATCGCCAGTGTTGAGCATGCAGAACGCCTCGTGGCTGATCATCTCCGGGTCTGGCCCGTTGCTCCAGCCGGGGATGTAGCCCTCGGCGATGGCCCAGCGGGTTGCGCCAATTGCGTTTGCCATCGTTCCTCCTTATGCAATGAAAAACTCAAAGCAGCCCAAAGCCGCCGCATGTGCGGTGAAAGGTCAGCATTGGCCTCTGTGCTTACGTGAATGTGTGTGCCGTGCAGCGCGGGGCAGCCGTAGCTGCTCTGCTGCCAACCGAGCAGAAAGCGGGCCGTCAACCATTAAAATCGTCGGCTATAGGCGTGGGGCTTAGCGCAATCCAGCAGGCGCATCATCGTCGCGCCACCCTGGGAGCTTGGGACAGCCCACAAATGTCCGGCAGCGCAGCCCTGAGGGTTTGAGGAACAGCCGACGTGTTTGCGGCAGCGCAGCCCTGGGGGTTTGGGGATCAGCCGACGTGTTTGCGGCAGCGCAGCCCAGGCGGACGGGATCAGCCCACGTGTTTGCAGCAGCGCAGCCCTGGGGGTTTGGGGATCACCCCACGTGTTTGCAGCAGCGCAGCCCTGGGGGTTTGGGGATCACCCCACGTGTTTGCAGCAGCGCAGGCCGGGCGCAGCCCTGGGGGTTTGGGGATCACCCCAACATCCTATTTTTGTTAGGAAACCAACCAGCTACGTCTGAGCAAAACCCGTCCAGCGCAGCTTGACAAGACTCCTAAAAGGCCGTATGCTAGCCGCTGCTGCGTATGGCTCCGTAGCTCAGTGGATAGAGCGTTTGCCTCCGGAGCAAAAGGTCGCGCGTTCGAATCGCGCCGGAGTCGCCACACGAAAACCGCCGCCCGCAAACAAGCGGGCGGCGGTTTTGTCATGCGTGCAGCTTAGGCTGCGAGCGCTACTTCTCCGGCGGGAAGAATGACCACAGGCGCTTGCGCACAGCCGGGGCGGCGGGCAGCGCCTCCTGCGGCTCGCGGGCGCTGCGCCAGACGTGGTAGATGCGCTGGATGGCCGTGACGTTGGTGAAGATCGCCAGCGTCGCCAGGGCGACCAGCATCCAGCCAAAGACCAGCCCGACCACGAGGATGGTGATGCGCTCGGGGCGGCCCAGCCAGCCGGTCTCGCAGCTGATGCTCAGGCCCTCGGCGCGGGCGCGCGCATAGCTGACCATCAGCGAGCCGATGATCGACGCATACACCAGCGCGATCAGCAGCAGCGTGTTCTCCTGCCGCGTCTGCTGATAGTGCAGCAGCAGGCCAAAAAAGATCACCGCCTCGCTGTAGCGATCGATGATCGAGTCGAAAAACGCGCCGAAGCGGCTCATCTGGTTGGTGGCGCGGGCCAGCGCGCCGTCGAACAGGTCGAACAGGCCGGCCGCGATCAGCAGCCAGCCGCCGAGCACGAGGCTGCCGTTGGCGAGCACGGCGGCGACGCCGATCGTCAGCAGCAGGCCGATCAGCGTGACCATATTTGGGGTGATGCCCAAGCGACTCAGCAGCGGGGCGATGCTGCGCTCCATCAGACGACGGACGGATTGTTTAAAGCCTGCACTGTACATAGACTGCCTCCTTGGAAATCAGGCTAGCGCAGAACACTGTTGTAGTAGCGCAACACTCGTACAGCAACGCGCTCCCACGCATAGTCGTGGGACTTGATCCGACCTGCCTCGGTCATCGCCATGCGCACTGGCTCGTCTTCGATCAGCTGCAGCAGCGCCACCGCCAGGGCGTGGCTGCTGCGGGCTGGAACCAGCAATCCCTCGCGGCGGTGCGTGAGCACATCGCGGTAGCCAGGGTTATCTGCTGCTACCACCGGACATCCGGCGGCCATTGCTTCCAATAATACGATTCCAAAACTCTCACCGCCGGTGGAGGGCGCGCAAAACACGGTTGCGGTTTGATAAAGTGCGGCGAGCTGTTCCTTGCTTACATAGCCAAGGAATTGCACATTGCGTACCTGCAATCCGCGCATCAGCGCCTTAAACGGCGTTGGATCGCCGCCGCCGGCCACGACCAGCCGCACATCGGGCCGCGTCTGCTGCACCAGCGCCATCGCCTCCAGCAAGTACTGAAAGCCCTTGCGCTCCTCGTTGAAGCGCCCGACGAACAGCACGGTCGGCGTGTCGGCCATGATCTCGCGGTAGCTGGCGTCGAGCGCCGTGGGCGTGCTGTAGGTGGCGGCATCGACGCCGTTGGGAATGATCGTGTACTCGGCGGGGAAATAGCGGTTGGCGAACTCGCGCGCGGCGGCGGAGACAGCGATGCGCCCGTTGAGCTTCGGCGCGACTTTCTCCAGCCATGTCTGCACAAAGGTGTAGCCGAGCGAGCGCGTGCCCGCCGCGTGGAACGTGCCAACGTTGACGCTGTCCGAGCAGCTGAGGAACGTGGTTGGCAGCGTTGGCGAGAGCGGCTCGTGCACATGCGCGATGTCGAAGTGCTCGCGCTGCAGGATACGCCGAATCTTCGGCGCAAGCGTCAGCGAGAGGCTGACACGGGCCACCGAGCCATTGACCGCGACCGGTGTGACGCGGCCGAGCGGAATAAAATCAGGATCGTTCGAGCGCTGGCGTGAGGCTGGGGCGATCAGCTTCACGCTATGGCCGTCTTGGCGAAAGTAGTGCGCTAGCTGGCGCACGTGCTCGTTGACGCCGCCTGGGTGGCTGGCGTCGTAGGGTGAGACCAGCGCAATGCGCAGTGATGATGCTCCTAGTGTCACAAGCTATCCCTCCTCTATGGGGAAAACTCGTCGGGCACCAGCATGTCGATCAACGCATCAAGCTGCTCAGCGTCGTAGAAGTCGATGCGGAGATAACCTCCGTTTCCCTGCCGTCGGACCTCAACTCGGGTTCCGAGACGATGCATCAGTGATTCGAGTGCGGCCAGGTCATCGGCGGATGGGGCGGGCGTCTCTGGCGTTTCCGCGACGGTTTTCTTGCTCCGGGCCGCGCGTGGCTGCGCGCCAGCCTGCTGGATGGTGATGCGCGCCTGCGCCGGAGTCTGTCCATCTTGTTTAATCAGCTGGGCCATTTTTTCTGCCTCTCGAACCGACAGTCGGTGCTCCAGGATCTGCTCCAGCGCTAGAATCTGGGTGCGCTCGTCGTCGATGGTGATCAGCTGTTTTAAGTGCCCAGCGGTAAGACGGTGGTCGATGACGGCCTGTTGCAGCGGTGCTGGCATGCGCAGCAGCCGCAGCGCGTTGCTAATTGCCGGTCGGCTCTTGCCAACGCGACGGGCGATCTCGCTATGGCTGAGTCCGAACTCTGTTTGGAGCAATTGGTATGCCTCGGCTTCCTCAAGCGGGTTGAGGTCGGCGCGCTGCACGTTCTCCACCAGCGCCAGCTCCAGGCGCTCCTGTGGCGTGACCTCTTTGATGATGATCGGCACTTCGCTGAGGCCGGCCTGCTGCGCCGCGCGCCAGCGCCGCTCGCCGGCGATCAGCTCATAGCCCGCGTCGGTGCGGGTGACGACCAGCGGCTGGATGATGCCGTGCTCGCCGATCGAGGCGCTTAGCTCGTCGAGGGCGTCGGCGGCGAAGTGCTGGCGCGGCTGATGCGGGTTGGGCACGATCATGTCGATCGGCACGCTCTGTAGGGCACCAGCCGGAGCCGCGTTGGTGTCGGTGCGCAGCAGTGCGCCCAGCCCCTGGCCTAGTCCGCGCCGCTTGGAGTTCATGCCGCCTCCCGCCGCTCGATCTCGTCGACAAGCATGGTGTAGGCCTGCGTGCCGCGCCCGCTCGGGTCGTACTCGCGGATGGTCTGGCCATACGATGGTGCTTCGCTGAGCCGAATCGTGCGCGGCACCAGCGTGTTGAAGATGCGCTGTGGAAAGTACTGGCGCACTTCGGCCACCACCTGCTGCGCCAGGTTGGTGCGCCCGTCGTACATGGTCATCACCACGCCAATGATGTGCAGCTTGGCGTTCAGGCTCGAGCGCACCAGGTCGATGGTGTTCTTGAGCTGCGCCAGCCCCTCCAGCGCCAGGTACTCGCACTGCAGCGGGATGATCACGCCATCGGCGGCGCACAGCGCGTTCAGCGTGAGCAGCCCCAGCGAGGGCGGGCAGTCGATGATCACGTGGTCGTAGCTATCAGCGACTGGGATCAGCGCATCGCGCAGGCGGCTGTCGCGGCGCGGCTGATCGACCAGCTCCACCTCTGCGCCCGCCATCTCGACGGTGGCCGGCAGCAGGTGCAGCCCCTCGCGCCCTGTCTGCACCACCACGATCTCTGTTGGCGCGTTGCCCAGCAGCACATCGTAGACGGTGGCGTTGAGCGCCTTCTTGTCGATGCCCAGGCTAGTGGTGGCGTTGCCCTGCGGGTCCATGTCGACGACCAGCACGCGCTTGCCCCGCGCTCCAAGCTCGGCAGCAATGTTGACGGTCGAGGTGGTCTTGCCTACGCCGCCCTTTTGATTGGCCACTGCGATGATTCGTGTACTCATGAGCTGTCCAAATACCCTAAACTCTGTTTGCGAATTGTACCACAAGCCACGCTGCCCTAAACTGCGCCGTCATGCCGCTGCTCATTCAATTATAACGAATTTCGCATAGGCTTTCGATCCAACAATGAGCGGATGTGCTACGATCTGCTGTAGCACATCCGCTCATGAAGCTAGCAGGCCGCCGCTCTGCCGTCGCCTGCCTGTTAGCCGCTGCTGTGAGCTAGCCCGCCGCTAGACGTGCGTGTGCATCAGCCGCCGCCCAGCCTGCTTGCGAATCGAGCTGATCAGCAGGATCAGCACGAAGATGCTCGCCTGCGTCAGCACGATCGTCGCCCCCGACGCCAGGTCGAGGTGATAGCTCAGGTTCATGCCGATGAAGCCCGTCAGCGCGCCGATCAGTGTCGAGAGTAGCAGCATGCGGTGGAAGCTGTCGGTCAGCAGCCGTGCGCAGATCGGCGGGATGACCAGCGCCGCCGCGATCAGCGTCACGCCCAGCACCTGCATCGTCGCAATCAGCACCGTCGCTAGCATCAGCGAGAACAGCGTGTCGAGCCAGCGCACGTTGACGCCGTACACCTGCGCCACCTCGCTGTTGAAGGTCATAAACAGCAGCTGCTTGTAGGTCACGAAGATGATCAGCGCCACCATGATCGTCACGCCGATGATCACCAGCACGTCGGTCCACGCCACGCCCAAAATGTTGCCGAACAGCGCCGCGTCAAACGAGCGCGTGAAGCGCCGATAGCGGCTGATCAGCGCCACGCCCAGCGCGAAGCTGGCGGTGGTGATCACGCCAATTGCCGCATCGGTGTTGATCTTGGTGCGGCGGCTGGTCTGGTTGATCAGCACCGCCGCCATGAAGCCCCACAGCCCGGCTCCCAGGTAGAAGTTGATCGCGATCACATACGACACCACCGCGCCGCCAAAGATGGCGTGCGAGAGGCCATGGCCGATGTAGCTCATGCCGCGCAGCACAATGTACACGCCCAGCAGGCCACACAGCGCCCCGGCGAACACCGCCGCCAGCGTGCCGTAGCGGAAAAAGCTATACTGAAAGGGTTCCAAAAGAGCGCTCATTGCCTGTCTCCGTTGCGCTGTCAACAACCGCGCCTGGCACCGGGTGCGGGATCAGGTCGTGGTAGCTGTGGCCATGTGGCTTCTGCTGAATAAAAAGGACGCCCTGATGGCGCACGACCATGAACTCACCGCCGTAGGTCGCCTCCAGATTCTCCGGCGTAAACACGGTCTCCGGCGAGCCTTGCGCGGTCAGCCGCTTGTTGAGGCAGACGATCCAGGGCACGTGGTTGGCGGCGGCGTTGATGTCATGCGTGGTCATCAGGATGCTCATGCCGCTGCGGTTCAGCTCGCCGAGCAGGTGCAAAATCTCCTCGGTGGTGTGCATGTCGATGCCGGTGGTCGGCTCGTCCAGCACCAGCAGCTCCGGCGCGGCGATCAGCGCCCGCGCCAGGAAGACGCGCTGCTGCTGCCCGCCGGACAGGTCGCGAATGTGCTTGCGCGCCAGGTTCTCGATGCCTAGCTCGCCGAGCGTCTGGCGCACCAGCGCCTGCTCCTGGCGCGTGGGCCACGGCCGCCAGCTGCTCTGCTTGACGCGGCCCATAAACACCACCTGCTCGACGGTAACGGGAAAGTTCCAGTCGACGGTCTCGATCTGCGGGACGTAGGCTACGCGCGTTGGACTAGCGCCATCGTAGCGCCGTCCGTGCATGAGCATCTGGCCGCTGCTTGGCTGCAGCGCCCCCAGGATGAGCTTGAGCAGGCTGGTCTTGCCTGCGCCGCTCGGCCCCACAATGGCGGCGAACTGGCCGCGCTGTAGGTGCAGGTTGATGCCCTCAAGCACCGTCTGGCTGTGATAGCGAAATTCAACGTTGCGTAGCTCCAATAGTGGTTCCATGGCTCTGCTACCTTTGTGTGTGCACCAGCGCTGTGGGCGCGGCGTGCAGCTGATACTCGTTGGGCTGCCCGCCGCGCCGCAGCAGTGGGCGCTATTGGTTCTGCTTGACCTGTCCGTCGGCTCCTGGCACGTTGGCGGTGTCGAAGGTGGCGATTAAGCTTGGATCGCCGCCAAGGTTGGCGGCCATAATCCGCACGTCCTCCACGATCAGGCCAATGTAGGAGTGGTTGGCCTCGCCCGGCTGGCCCGGCAGGTCATCGTCGCGCAGGCTGTCGATGTACTGCACGCCGGTCTCGCTGGCGATCTGCTCCAGCACCGGCGATGGGAACACCTCCGAGCCGAAGATCGCCGGCACCTGCGCGGCCTTGATCTGCTTGATCAGCTCGGCCACCTCGCGCGCCGATGGCTCTGAGAAGTCCGCCGGCTGGATGGCCCCGATCACGCTGATGCCGTAGCGTGGCGCGAAGTAGGCCCACGAGTCGTGGTAGGTCAGCAGCTTGCGATTTTGCGGCGGGATGCTGTCGATGGTCGCCTTGACCGCAGTGTCGAGCGCGTCGAGCTTCTGCTTGTAGGCGTCGAAGTTCTGCTTGTAGTAGTCGGCGTTGTCCGGGTCTTTGGCCACCAGCGTGTCGCGAACGATCTCGGCGTAGCGCAGCCCGTAGACCGGGCTGGTCCACAGGTGTGGGTTGGGGCTGCCCGCCGACTTGGGGAACGAGAAGTCGTACACGTACTCGTCCGGCGTGATCGTCTGCTCGGCCAGTGCCACGATCTCGGTGCCGGCCTTTTTGTTGGCCTCGGCCAGCTTGCGCGTCGGCTCCTCAAGGTTGAGGCCGTTGATAAAGATAATGTCGGCCTGCGCCAGCGTCTTGGCGTCCGATGGGGCTGGCTCGAATGTGTGCGAGTTGGTGCCCTCGGGCACGATGCCGGTCAGGTTGATGCGGTCGCCGCCGATGTTGTAGATGATGTTGGTGATTGGCGACACGGTGGTCACTACGTTGAGCTTGCCGTTGCTCTGGTCAGCGCTGCTGTCGCCGCCGCAGCTAGCGAGCACGGCGATCAGGGCAAGGCAGGCGAGCCAACGTATCTTCATAGGTGGTCTCCTTCAGTCAGACTGCGCGACGCACTCTGAAACATATGTCCAACTGTTTAAGCTTAATCAGCTTTGCGCCCGCACGCAAGCGCCGCAGGGTGGAGCTTTGCCGCCGCACGTGGAGTCTACGTGCGGCGGCTGGCTGCGGGATGTGTTGCGGGGCTGGCGCTACGGCCGGGCGCGCTGCCGCAGCGCGTCCAGCGCAAACCAGATCAGCAGCACGCCCAGGCCAAGGATACCAAGCACAATCAGGCTGTTTTGGATGCCGCCCCACAGCGAGGGCAGCGGGTCGATTTGGGCTAGGCTGGAGCGCTGCGGGTTGTCTGGCACATAGTTGATTGTAACCCTATCGCCAAGATGCAGCTGATAATACATATCCCAGCCCATGAGTTGCTGGCGGCGCAGCGTGTGGGTGAGCTGATCGCTCTCCTGCACCGCAAACTGGTAGATGACGGTTGAGGAGCGGTCCGAGCGCTCGTGAACAACAATCATGCCGGTGGTTTGCGCTGCGCTGCGGTGTAGCTGAACGCCGGTGAGGATCTCGTCGGCGAACTGGTATGTGGTCACGAGGCCCACATAGATCAGCATGCTGCCCCAAATCAGCGCAATGAGAATTGTCAGCGGGCCATGTTTGGTTGGCTTGCGCGATGTTGTCGCCATGGCGGTGCTCCTTGTCGTTGTGTGCGCGAGCGCTGTGGCAGTGGCGCTGCTAGGCGCTCTTGTTTTGATAACGATTCGTCAGTGGTTGAGCGCGCGCGATCTGTGGCACGCCATGCCCTGGCGGGCAGCGCTGGTGCCAGCCGCTCGCTCCCTGGTGGCTGCTCCGCCGCTGCGGGTGGCCTGCGCGGCGGCAGGTGGCGCTGGATGCGCTCGGCGCACGTCGCCGTCTGGCCTGGGCTGGGCCAGCCGCTGCGTGGCTGCGGCGTTGGAGCGCCACCATGCGCCAGGACATTCAGTACCCGCAGCCACGAGGCCCCACCGCTGAACGGTTGGGCTGGCACCAGCGCAGGCGCTGTCGACTGAACCACGTGCGCTGCACGCAAGCGCTCTTTTTTTCATCAGCAGCGCGAGCAGGGCACTGATTGTCCCGCCGTCTACCGCCCGCTGGCTGGGCATGGCTCCTGAAGCACTGCCACGCTGCAAGCAAAGACCTTGAAACGTAGCATTCTGCGGGCAGGGTGAAGCCGCTAGGAGCGTAGGGCTGCGGCCTAAACGCGCTCCCAGCGGTCGCACCAGCGGCTTGAGGAATTTCTGGCGCAGCGGTTGTGACACGCTGGCAGCGGGACGCCTGGTGCTACTACGGCAGGGGGGTATGCGCCGTGTGGCTGGCCCGTCGGCTCTTTAATATGCTTTTCACATCGTGGGCGATGGCCCAGCCGATGAGGCCAAGCACCCCCAGTTCGATGCAGAAGTTGATTGGCTGCAGAAAAAACTGCATGGGCGTCATCCAGTAGTTGAGGTCGGCGACGCTGGAGCGCCGCGGATCGCCAGGCACATAGATGATCGGCAGGTTGGTGGCCTGCTGCTGGACGGCAAGCAGCTCATTGTAGGATCGAATCTCCTGCCGCCTGGTAAAAGTGCGCTTCACGTTATCGCGGTCTGGGGCGGTGAACTGATAGCGCACCCAGCGTCCGCGCGGACGCTGGGTGGAGTAGACTGCGAGCACGACGCCGCTGGTGTGGACGCTGTTTTTATCCAGCGCGCTGCTGGTGATCAGGGAGTCGACGTAGCCAAAGGCGCTGCTGCCGGCGAGGTAGATTATGAAGGCGCTGAACAGCACGGCCAGCAGCAGGCCCCTGAGATCGCGCTCGTGCTGCAGCAGATAGCGGTCGGCGTCCGTGCTGGCGTTTGTGCTGGCGTACTGCTCCCGGTAGATGCGTTTGCGGCGTGCTGCCCGTCCCATAAGCCACCTCACAGCGTGTAGATCGTCGATGCTTATGAATACGCTGGGGCGGGCGGCGTGTTGCGCGTGCGGCGCGGCCATGCCCAGCGCCGCCGAGCGTCGAGCGCTCGGCGGCGCTGGGCTGTCAGACTACCAGGCGCTGGTATGGCGCGGGAGGCGGCGCAGGCGAGCGCTGATGAAGATCAGCAGCCCCAGCAGCGGCGTGAGGCCGATCAGCCAGCCGAGCCACACGGGGATGCGCGGTGGGCCAGCGACGGGCATACGCATGCTCGCCACGCCGGAGCCGGCCGCCCCGGCGGCGCTGATCTGGAGCTGCCACTCGCCTGTGACCAGGGCGCGGACATCGACACTGTAGGCCAGATCGCTGTCGCTGTCCGGGCCGACGGTGAGCGGGCGCGGCTGGTCGGGCACGCCTGGGGCGGGCACGAGCGTGGCCTGGAGCTGGAGGGCGGCGCGGCTAGGCAGCGGCGTCTGTGGCACAATGCGCACAGCGGCGGTCTGCTCGACGCGGATGGGCCAGTTATAGAACTCGACGGTGAGATCGTAGCCGCCGACGTGGAGCGTCTCGGTGTGCAGTGGGCTGGCTCCGTGGGCGCTGGCCTGCATTGGCAGCAGCAGACTCAGCATGAGCGCGATTGGCAACATCTTCTTTATAGTTATGCTTATGCTGTTCATGGCGGCTACTCCTCGGTGGTGCGGAACGAGAGACCAAGCTGTGCGCCAAGCACGGCGGCGAGGGCGGCGTGGGGCAGCGCCAGCAGCGCCGAGAGCGCGAGCGTGGCTGGTGCCGCGGCGGCGCGCAGCACAGCGGCGACCGCTGGATCGAACAGGTGGGCATAGCCGATGGAGCGCCAGAGCGGCTCGACGAGGCTCAGCAGCAGCGCGGCGGTGCAGCCAGCGGCCACAGCGCGCAGCAGGGGCGGGCGGGCGCGCAGAGCGTGCAGCAGCCCGTCGATACTCAGCCCCGCCAGGATTAGCGTGATCGGCACGGCGGAGCTGGCCACGGTGATCGGCGGCGCGTCGGTGCGGTAGGCCAGGCCCTGGATGCTGGCGAGCAGCGTGGTGGCCCAGGGCACAGCGACGCTCAGCGCCAGGCCAAAGAGCGTGACGCCCAGCGTGATCGTGGTGGCGGTCCAGCGCCAGCGCAGCGTGCGCGCTGCGGCGATCAGCGTCAGCGGCACGAGCCAGGCAACCAGCAGCACATGGAGGGAGACATGCGCGCCACCGACGGTGAGGAACGGATACTCGAAGAGCGCCGGTAGCGTGGCGGTCTGCAGCGTCCAGAAGAGCATCGCGCTGCGCACGACGACGCCGCTCTGGGCCAGGCGCATGTGGCGTGGGCTGCCCTGCGTGCGGGCGCGATTGATCTCGGCAGCAAAAATATAGATCGTGCCGATGGCCATGATCGCGCCGCTGATCAGGCCCATCATGTGGAACGGTGCCCAGAGCGTGATATCGATGCCGTACAGCTCGTGCCACACGATGTCGGCGGGGGCGGCGATGCACTGCGAGAGCACGCCAAAGCCAGTGATCACGAAGCCCAGCGGGGCATGGAAGATGCCGAGCACGCGCACGGTCGATGCGGCGCTCACCGCTGGACTGCCGCGGTGGTACAGCAGTGTCTCGCGCAGGACAACAACCAGCGTGATCAGGCCATTGAGCGCCGTAGCGCTGTAGATCAGCAGATGCGGCGGTGTCAGAAAGGTGTCGCGCCCGATGGCGGCATGCCACTGAATATCCCAGGCCGCGCCGATAAGGCCCAGCAGGGCGGCGACGGTGAGCAGCCAGCCAGCGCGCAGCCGGAAGGCGCTCTCGCGGCGGGCGTGGGCCACGTGATCGGGATGGTCGAGCGCGCCCTGGGCTATGCTCAGCGTCGATGATTGTGCATGTGCCTGCACCATAAACCTCCTTTGGCTGCGGCGCGTAGCTCAAAGTCCGCAGCATGGTGCAGTGTAGCGCTGCGGTTGGCCTAGGCGAGTCATCCGAAAGGATGACAGCGTGCGCTGGCGGAGGATGACTGGCGCTGCTAGATCAGCAAGAGGGCGCGTGCGCTGGCGGCGGCCTGCGTGCGCGAGCTTACCGCCAGCTTGCGGAAGATGCGCGCGAGGTGGGTCTTGACGGTGGGCACGCTGATCACAAGCTCGGTGGCGATGTCACTGTTGCTGGCTCCGGCGGCGAGCAGGCGCAGCACCTCGATCTCCCGTGGCGAGAGCGACTCGCCGGTCGCGGGGATGCGCACAGGCAGGTGCGGCTGGCCGTCGCCGAGCTGCTCGAGCAGCCTCTGGGCTGCATCTGGGTGCAGGCCGCGCTGGCGGGCTAGGCGCAGCAGCGGAATGATGGACGCGCCCTCGCGGAGCAGCAGGCCAGGGCGCTGCTCGGCCACACAGAGCGCCAGCACCGGCTGCAGGGCGGCCAGCGCACGGGCTGGGTGCCCCTGGCGCTGATAGAGCAGGGCCAGGGGCACGCGCGCGCTGCCAAAGGCCTGCGCATAGCGCAGCGAGTCCTCTAGCTCCACCGCCGTCAGCAGCGTCTGCTCGGCGGCGCTCGCGGCACCGCTGGCCTGCTCCAAGAGGGCGCGCAGGATCAGCAGCGGCACGTCCAGGCCGAGGATCGGCCCAGCGTCACGCAGCGACATCATCTGCTCATAGAGCAGCTGGGCGGCGCTGATCGCGCCCTGCTGGCAGCGGATGCGCCCGAGCAAAAACAGCCCAATTGCCGCGCTCTGATCCTGTGTATCCAGGGTGCCGCTGCGAGCATCGAGCTGCGCGAGGTAGTGCAGCGCCTGCTGCTCGTCGCGCCGCGCAATACAGATTGTGCAGAGCAGCGCGTGGATCAGCACGCTGTGCATTGGCATAGCGGCGTCGAAGATCTGGCTGAGCGCCAGGGCGCGCTGGCCTGCTGCCAGCGCTGCGTCGAGCTGCCCGCGTAGCAGCAGCACCGATGCCCGCTGCGTTTCGAGCGCTAGGCCATGGACGCTATGCGCAGCAATCTGGAGCGTCTGGGCTAGCTCGATGGCACGCTCGGCACAGGCCAGCCCAGCTGGCAGCACGATCATCAGCGGCCCGAGCATGCTCAGCAGCTGGCCCACAAGCTGCGGACTGTGCGTCTGCTCGCATAGGTCCAAGGCTTCGGCGAGCGCGGCGGCGAACTGCGGCCAGCTGCACGTGTGCAGGGCGAAGCGGGCGCGACCGATCAGCAGCAGGATGCGCGTCTGCGGGCTGGTTGGGTGGCAGAGCGCGGTCTCCAGCAGCTGTGCGCCTGTGCTGAACTGGCCGCGCAGCACGGCGAGCAGGGTCAGCCCGGCCAGCGCCTCGCCAGCGCCGACCAGATTATTGGCGGCGACAAAGCCTTGGTGCGCGGCGGTGTACGCCTGCTCGGCGGCAGCGAGCGCGCCCTGCTGCCAGTGACAGCGGCCCTGCAGCAGCAGCAGCTGTGGCGACTGTGCGATCTGCACGTCGGGCAGGGCGGCCAGCCAGTCGGCGAGGCGGCGCAGCTGGCCCTGTCCCAGCAGCCGTGGTCCGCTCTGCTCGATCAAGCTGGTGGCGTGCTCCCAGTCTGTGGCGGCGAGCGCGTGGCCGATAGCGCGCTCGGGCTGGATGCAGGCCCTGGCGGCGCGGCGATGCAGCTCGCGGTAGCGCTGCGGCTGCTCGTGGGCTAGGCGCTCGCGCAGCAGCTCGGCGAAGAGCGAGTGGTAGCGTAGCGGCGTGGCGGCATCGTCGGCGACTGTAAAGAGGCTGCGCAGACGCAGCTGCTCCAGCACGGCGGCGGCGTCGCTGCGGCCGCTGACAGCTGCACACAGTTCCGGCGTTAGCTCGCTGAGGATGCTGGTTGCCAGCAGAAAATCGTAGGTTTCCTCGTCGAGATCGCGCAGCACCTCGGCGCTGAGGAAGGCGAAGGCGCTGCTCTCGATCGTCGGCAGCGCGGCGAGCAGTCCACCGCTGTCGCCGCGCCGCGCCTGCTGCTCGATGGCGCTGGCGATCAGGCGCAGGCCAGCCGGCCAGCCCTCGGTATACGCCAGCGCCTGCGCTAGCTCGGCGGGGCTAAGGTTGAGGCCAAGCTGCTGGTTGAGCAGTGCGGCGGCCTCGGCGGCGCTGAAGCGCAGGTCAGCGAGCTGTAGCTCGGCCAGCTGGCCGCGCGCGCGCAGGCGGGCCAGCCCCAGCGGCGGCTCGTGGCGGGTGGTGATGAGCAGACGCAGCTGCGGCGGCAGGTGCTCGATGAAGTAGTCGAGGGCGTCAAAGAGTGCTGGATCGCTGAGCACGTGCAGGTCGTCGAGGACGAGCACGCATGGCGTCGGCAGCGCGCTCAGCGTCTCGTTGATGAGCACGCCGATCAGCCGCCGTAGCGTCAGCGTGCGCGTGTCGAGCTGTGGCAGCAGCGAGAGCGTGGCTGCGCCACAGGCGGGGGCGATTGTCTGCAGCGCTGCGATGAGGCTGGCGAGGAACAGCGCCTGGTCGCTGTCGTCTGCGTCCAGCGTGAGCCAGGCTGTGGGCATGGCGCTGGCCCGACATGCGGCGGCGGCCAGCGTGGTTTTGCCTGCGCCCGCCGCCGCCGCCAGCAGCACAAGGCGGCGTTGCTGCAGCGCCGTACAGATCGCGTTGGTCAGCTGTGGCCGCTCGATCTGCTCGATGCGCGCAGGGGGCAGCTGGAGCTTGGTCTGGACAACCCAGGCGAGTGCTGTGCTCATGGTGGCCTTTGCGGTGGCAGCGCTGGGCGCTGTGGTCGGTGTATGCAGGTCGATGATACCACACCGTGTGCGGCTGCGGTGGTGTATACTGTGGCTATGCTTCTCGCCATGCTCACAGTCTGCTGGCTGCTTACGGCCTGCTCGCTGCGGCGCGCATTTGCGCTTGCTGCGGCCGGGCGGCTGGGCCGTGCGCACAGGCCGCTGCGGCGTGGCACAGGGCCACAGCTGCTCGCTGGCGTGTGGCTGATCATGCGCAAGGCGCGGCTGCGCCTCTGGTGGCTGGGCTGGCCTGGCTCGGCCGCATGGCTGCTTGTGGCGGCGCGGCTGCGCTGGCTGTTCTGCGCCCGCCGTCGGCTGTGGCTGCCCTCGGCGCGGGCGCTGCCCTACCGCGCCTTCCCGCTCTCCTGCTGCCTCCTCTGCTAGATCGTATCGCCTGACCATGGGTGTTCGTCGCATCGCGAGCTGTGCCTGTCGGCGCGCTGTTGTGGTGCCTGTCGGATAGTCTTGATGAATCAGGAGCTACGATTATGCAGCACGCTGCTGTTGTTTCACCGCGCCTGCACGTTGCGCTGGCGCTAGGCTTTTGGGCGGCGCTGGGAGCGGCGCTGACCCTGCTCGTTTTTTCGGTGTGTCTGGTGGCTGTGCTGCTGGTGCAGCCGCTCTATCTGTGGGATGGTCTCGCTGGCTATCTGGCCTACGCGCGCGCCAATCCGCCGCTGCTGGCGCGGCTGGCGCAGCTTATGCTGCTGCTGCTCGGCCCGCTGCTGGTGCTGCTGCTCAGCAGCATCCACGAGCTGTGCGCGGTGGAGCAGCGCCCGCTCACCCGCGCCAGCCTGTGCTTTGGGCTGGCCTTTGCCGCGCTCACCGGCAGCCACTACGTTGTGCAGCTCACGGCGGTGCCGGCGGCAGTGCGCAGCGGCAGCTACGCTGGGCTGGAGCAGATCGTGCAGGCCAATCCTTACTCGGCCATGTCCGCCATCAACATGCTGGGCTGGACGCTGTGCCTGGGCCTTGCGACGCTGCTGGCAGCGGCGGCCTTCAGCGGCTCCGGCGCGCCGCGCGTCATTCGCGTTAGCCTGCTGGTCTGCGGCGCAAGCTGCTTGCTCGGCGGCGTCGGCTATGGGCTGGAGCAGGCCGCGCTCGTCTTTGTGACGATCAACCTGGGCATGGGCGGCGCGCTGACCGTGGCCACGCTGGCCTTGGCGCTGCACCTCTACCGCTGGCGTCGTGGTGCGCAGCCGCTGACGGAGGTGGCCGAATGAGCGCGCTGCTTGAACCACCGCTGCTGCGCCGCTGGCTACGACGCTCGACGCTAGCTACGCTGGCCTACGGGCTGCTGCTGCTTGGCGCTGCCGGGCGGCTCGACTGGCTCTGGGGCTGGGTGTTGCTCGGCGTTCTGCTGCTGGTGCTGCTGGCGCATCCGCTGCTTGTCGGGCGCGCCAATCCGGCGGCGCTGGCCGCGCGCGAGCAGGGCATGTGGGCCGCTGGCGTCAAGCGCTGGGACAAGCCGATCACTGCGTTTGCAGGCATGGGCATGCTGCTGATCTGGCTTGTCGCGGGCCTCGACGTGCGCTGGGGCTGGAGTCCGCCGCTGCCGCTGGCGGTGCACCTGGCGGGGCTGGCGCTGACCGTGCTTGGCCATGCTGGGTTTCTCTGGGCCATGGCGGTGAATCCGTTCTTTGCCCAGGGCGTGCGCGTGCAGTCCGAGCGCGGCCACCACGTGATCAGCCGCGGCCCCTACCGCTGGCTGCGCCACCCCGGCTATGCGGCGACCATCGTGGCCCACCTCGCGACGCCGCCGCTGCTTGGCTCGCTCTACGCTTGGCTGCCCGCCGCCGCGCTTGCTGCACTCTTTGTGCTGCGCACGGCGCTGGAGGACCGCACGCTGTGCGCCGAGCTGCCCGGCTATCGGTCCTACGCTCGCCGCACACGCGCACGGCTGCTGCCCTGGCTCTGGTAGCTGGCGCAGCAGTACGGCGGCGACACAGCGCCACTGTGCGCTGTGTCGCCGCCGTGTCTGCCTAGCGCGCGCGGCAACACAGCGCTGGCTCTATCGCGGCACGGCGGTGGTTTAGCCACGCTCGCCGCATCCTTAAACCCTGTGCGCCCTGACGGCACTTTTGAACGTTTTCTGAACGCTCGCCCGCTACAGTGTATCCACATGGTCTTCATGGTCTTCGCTGCTTATACCAATTCACGTTGGCAGCCCCGTCTTGCGCGGCGGTTTGGGCGCAGACCCAAGCCCCTGCAGGATTCCACCCGGCACCTGCTCGATGCTGAATGTGGTATGACCACTCGAAAGGATACAGCTATGCGTGTGCGATGGACGTTGCTTGTTTTGATGCTGGCCCTGCTGCTAAGCGTGGCCGGGCGGCCCGGCGCAACCAGCGCCACCACAGGGATCACGCCGGTGCAGCTCAACCCCGATCTGCCTGCCACCAGCGATGTGTTTGCGTTTAAGATTTCACCCGATGGCCACTATGCCGTCTATATTTCCAATATCAGCCTCGCCGATGCCAGCGAGCTGTACAGCGTACCGACCGACGGCAGCGCCGCGCCGCAGCGCCTCACCCCACTGCCGACCTCTGGCTACAGCATCGAGCAGTTCTGGATCAGCCCCGATAGCCAGTATGTCGTCTATATCGCCAACCAAGATACGCTTGAGCGGCGCGAGCTGTACAGCGTGCCAATCGGCGGCGGCCCCTCGGTCAAGCTCAGCCCGCCGGTGGACAGCTTCGAGAGCTACCTGATTACCACGCTGACCTTCGACCCACAGAACATGGTTGTGTTTTATGCCTTTGCCGCCGTCGCTGACAATGTGGCGGTGCGGGCGATCTACCGCGCCACGCTCAGCAGCGGCGCGCCAACGCTCATCAGCGATCCGTCGCTGCTGGCCACCGCGCCAGCGCTCAGCGCCGACGGCTCCACGCTCTTCTACCTCGCCTACAACGACAACCATAACAACTATCTGTACCGTGTGAGTCGCAGCGGCGGCACCTCGTACCAGCTCAACCCCAACCTTGACTACAATCAGTACATCAGCGAGTTTGTGCTTGCGCCCGATCAGCAGGCGCTGACCTACAAGCGCATCACGCAGCACCCTAGTCAAAATAATGTGTATCGCCAAGAGCTGTTTCAGATCGACCTGAACGGCAACGCGCCGCTGCGCCTCTCCTTCGACGCGCCGAACTACTACGCCAGCGACGATCTGCGCTACACCGCCGACAGCCGCTACGTGGTCTACACCTCTGACCAGCGCATCACCGACACGCTGGAGCTGTTTCGCGCCGACACGCAGACTGGTGACGTTGTGCGCCTCAGCCCGCTGCTGCCGGCCACTGGCAACATCTACTACTATCAGCTTAGCCCCGATGAGCACTGGGTGCTGTACCGGCTCAGTGTGCAGGGCGCGCAGCGCCAGCTCTACGCCGTCAGCCTCGACGGCCAGTCGGCGGTGATGCTCTCGGGCCTGCCGCGCCCGGACATCTTTATGCCCGAGAGCGCGATCATCTCCGATAGCAGCGCGGCAGTCTTCGTCGCCGACTACGAGGTGGCCTACCGCTATGGCCTCTACACGCAGCCCTTCACCGCCACCGGCGCGCCCACGCGCCTCTTCCCGACGCTTGGCGAGAGCGATGTTGAAAATCTGCTTCCGGTGCCCGGCCAGCGCGGCCTGACCTTTCAGGCCACCAGCAACGACAATAGCTTCAGCCGCCTCTACTACGCCGATCTGAACACCAACGCGGTGACGGAGCTAACGCCCGACTTCATCGCCACCGGCGACATCTATCAAGAGAACGTGATCTTTCGCCGCGACGGGCGCTGGTACGCCGCCTTTGTGGCCGACTACGCCGTCGATAACCAGTACAACCTCTACACCGTCGCGCTGCCGCTTGCCGCCCCCACGTCCTTCCAGCTCTACCTGCCTGCGCTCCTGCGCTAAACCACCACGCGGCGCTCCCAGGAAGCTCTGGGAGCGCCGCAGGCTGCCGCCACAATCTCGGGCGCTACTCGCCGCTGCGCTGCTGGCGCACGCTGCATGTGCGCTTTGCGTTGCGCACACGACAGCTGGCCTAGGGGGCGCTGTGCTGGCGGGCGTGCAGCAGCTGGTGGCCGTGGGTGATCAGACGGCGCACGCTTGCGACCAAGATCAGGCCGAAGATCACCTCGATACGCACGGCGCTGCCGCTGGGTATGCGGTCGATCTGCGCCAGGCTGGAGCGGCGCGGGTCGCTTGGCACGTAGCGCACCGTTACATCCGCGCCTAGCGTCGGCGGTGCCCCAAGCGGCCCATACAGCACCTGCGTGCTCTCGAAGTGCTCACGCCCGCGCTCCTCGCTGACCACAGTGTAGGCGTAGGTGATCGAGCTGGCGCGCATATCTTCCTCGTCGCGCAGGTGAACCGCCGTGATTGTCCCGCTGGTCTGCGCTGCTGTGTGGCGCAGCTTCACGGCGGTGATGGTGCTGTCAATGAAGCCGCCGATCTGGAACGTGAGCAGGCCGACAATCACCAGCCAGATGCCGCTCCAGAGCAGCGGGGCACCAGCGTGTCCGTTGTGTGTTCCGTGTGTGCTGTGCTGCATTGCTTGCTCCTCTGCCAGCGTGCCTCCCCGTGGCTGTGGGGCTGCGCCCGGCGTGCTGTTGTTGAAAAAGAGTCGTCAGCGTAGAGCGTCACGGCTCAGCCAACAGATTCTACGCTGGTGCTAGCGCGTTCGTTCCCCGTTGGCCACCTATAGCTGCGGGTGGTGTGCGCCACGGCCCGTAGGCGCTCAATCGAAAGCTGGCGCTTGACATCGTAGCTGGTTTCATGATATGAATCATATTGCCAATACGAATCGTATTATCAAAGTGATAAATCATGAGCAGCAACACACGCGAGTATCACAGTGACAAACGTGAAGCACAGAAGCAACAAACACGAGCGCAAATACTCGAAGGGCTGGTGACCGTGATGAGCACAGGCCTTGCCGACATCACCATTCCGGCGGTCGCGCAGGCGGCCGGCGTGTCTGTGCCAACAGTTTACCGCTACTTTCCAAACAAAGAGGCGCTGCTAGAGGCGCTGCCGAGCCACCTTGGCGCAGCGCTGGGCATCGCGCCGCTCAGCATGCCCACCACAGTCGCCGACCTGGCCGAGATGGTTCGTCAGATCTATGGGCAGCTAGAGGGCAAGGATGCGCTGGTGCGGGCGGCGCTCGTCAGCGACCTGACCACACGGGTGCGGGCGGTGACAGTGCCGCGGCGGCTGGGCCTGATCGAGCACGTGCTGGCCGGGCAAGTTCAAGGCTGCTCGGAAGCAGAGCGCACCCGGCTGCGCAACACGCTGTTTATCTTGTCATCGTCGGCGGTTGTCAACGCCTTCAAAGATTATCTGGGCCTTAGCTGGGCTGAGGCTGCCGATCACGTTTCCTGGGCGATGCAGCTGCTCGCTGCGGCAGCAAACAATCCTCAAGGAGAATCGCATGATACACACGATAAGTGATACACTTGCTCCCGACTTTGCTAGCGCCGCGGCGTGTCGTTTGGATGTCGCTGGGGGCAAGGGCAGCCGCCTGGCGCTGCTGTTCCAGCAGGGCCTCCCAGTTCCGGCGGGCTTTGTGCTCAGCTGCGCTGCCTACCGCAGCTTTGTTGACAGCAACAACCTTCTGCCGGACATCGAGGCCGCGCTCCACGCTGTCGATCCACACGACCAGCAGAGCCTCGCGCAGGCCGCTGCGCGGCTTCAGGCCGCCTATATGGCCGCCGCCATGCCCCAGGCGGTGCAGTCGGCGCTGCTCACAGCCTACGCAGCGCTGGCTCCGGCCCCAGCGGCGGTTGCTGTGCGCTCCTCGGCCAGCGCCGAGGACTCCGCTGCCGCAAGCTTCGCCGGGCAGCACGAGAGCTTTCTGCATGTCGAGGGTGCAGCGGCGCTGGTCACGGCGGTGAAGGAGTGCTGGGCGAGCCTGTGGACGGCCCGTGCGATTGCCTATCGGCAGCAGCGCGGCATGCTGGCAGCCGATCAGGCGCTAGCAGTGGTTGTTCAGCGCATGGTGCAGGCTGAGCTGGCTGGCGTGCTCTTCACCTGCAATCCGCTTACCAGCGATCCGTCGCAGATGATGCTCAACGCTGGCGCTGGCCTGGGCGCGGCGCTCGTCCATGGTCACGTTACACCGGAGACGCTGGTGGTTGACCGTGAGCGTGCGACGGTGCTGGAGCATGATCGCGGCCAATCGCAGCAGCAGCTGCCAGCGGCGACGCTGCACGAGCTGATACGGCTTGGCCGCGAGATCGAAGCGCTGGCTGGCGCGCCCCAGGACATTGAGTGGGCATGTGCTGCGGCGCAGGTGTGGATTCTCCAGGCGCGACCGATCACCACGCTGGCCCACGGCGGCACAAGCGTAGCGCCGCCGACAGCGCCTGGCGACGATGTGTGGTTTGTTGATGAGCAAGCGCCGATGCAGCCAGGCGACCTGTGGACCCGCGCAAACTTTGGCGAGGTGCTGCCCTACCCAGTTAGCCCGCTGACGTGGTCTGGCTTTCGCAGCTGGGGCGAGCGCATGGTGCAGGCGCAGGGCGGCGCTGGTGGGCCAACGCTGGCGCGGCGGCTGTATGGGCGGCTGTACGCCAACGAGGGCGCGATGCGCATGATGATGGTGGATATGGGCGTGCCCACAGCGCTGTTTGACGCCTCATGGGGCAGCCGTCGCCCTGACCTGCCGCCGCATGGCTCGTTTCGACCGCTGCGGCTGCTGTCACGGCTGCCGGGCATGGCGCGTGGGATCATGCGGGCGCAGAAGCAGCTTGGGCGCTCGGACGCCAGCCTGCCGCAAAAGCCAGCTGCGGCTGCCGAGCGTCTGCGCGCGTGGAAGGCTGAGGTGCTTGACGTTGCCCAGCACACCGACGCTGAGCTATGGACGCTGCTTCAGACACGCTGGGAGGAGCGCTACCTCCAGATGATGCAGCGCCACAATATGCTGAGCCAGCAGGCGTTTGTGTCTTTCTCGCTGCTGTCTGGTGCGCTGCGCCGCTGGCTCAATGATACGGTCAGCGCACCGCACCTGCTGGCGGGCATTGCTGGCATCCACAGCGCCACCATGGGCCAGCGGCTGCGCGAGCTGGCGCAGGAGATCGAGCACCAAGGGCTTAGCGCCTCAATCCTCGACGGCGACCAGCAGCAGGCGCTAGAGACGCTGCAAACAGCGCCACAGGCCGCGCACGCCCGTGAGCTGCTTGCGCAGTTTCTGGCGGACTACGGCCATCACTGTATTGCTGAGCCGGAGCTGCTGGTGCCGCGCTGGGTGGAGCAGCCAACCGAGCTGCTGATTTGGCTCGCTGGCTACCTGCGCACAGCCAGCGCAGCGCCGAGCGACGCGGCTGAGACGCAGGCAGAGGCGGCGATCACGGCTGTGCTCGGTCAGCTGCGCGGCATGCGCCGCAGGATTGTGCAGCGGCTTCTGCGCAGCGCACAGGCGGCCGTGCGCGCCCGTGACAACAGCCGTTTTGACCTGGCCTGCCTCAATCTGCCCCGCCGTCGCGCCTACGCCGAGCTAGGCCGCCGCTGGGCGCAGCAGGGCCGCTTGAGCGCCGCCGATGACATCTTCTTTCTGCTGCACAATGAGATTGAGGCGGCCGCAACGAATGCTGCGCAAGCAGCAGAGCCGCCAATTGGCGCACGCGCCAGCGCCCGGCGGGCCGCCTACAACTTTTGGTGCGCAACGCCTGCGCCAGATACGATTGATGCGCACGGGCAGCCGCTGGCAAGTCTGCCCAGCGCCGCTGAGGGCGACGTGCTGCGTGGGCTGGCCGTCAGCCCCGGCTGTGTCGAGGGGCGCGTGCGCATCATTGATGCGCCGCAGCTTGTGCACACGATTCAACCTGGCGACATCGTGGTCACGCGCTCAACCGATCCGAGCTGGACGCCGGTGTTTCCGCTGCTGAAGGGCCTGGTGCTGGAGATCGGCGGTCAGCTCTCGCATGGTGCGATTATTGCCCGCGAGTATGGTCTGCCCGCAGTGGTGAATGTGCTTGGCGCTCTTCAGCACCTGCGCGATGGTGAGCTAATCACCCTTGATGCGACCAATGGCTGTGTGTATCGCCAGGCGGCCTGATCGTTCATGTCCGTGGAGCGCACATGTCCAGCGCCACCAACCCTATTTGGTGGCGCTGGGCGCTTATGTGCCAGGGTTGCCTGTGGCTGCTAGCGCTGGCGGTCGCTAGACGCAGACGAGCGGGTGCGGCGCACACGAGCGGGCCTGAGTCCTGTTCCGCTGCCGTCAATTGCGCATCAGCTAGGCTGGGCAGCAGCAGATCTGATGAGCAAGCGCGACCAGCAATCATCAATACCCATAGCCGCAATTCGCCATCAAACGCCCACCAGCAGTGCACAGCGGAGATTGCGCTGTCTACTGTCATCGCTTGATCAGCCCCGCAGGCAACAAAAAACGCCCGTCAGCGCGCTGCTGACGGGCGTGGTGGGCTGGTCGGCTACCCCAGCAGCGCCGTGATCTCCGCGCGGGTGGGCAGGGCCGGGATCGCGCCGCGTCTGGTGGTGGTGATCGCGCCGGCGGCGCAGGCGAAGCGCAGCGCTGCGGCGAGCGCGGCGGGCTGATCGAGCAGCGCCGGGTCAGCGGCGAGCTGGGCCAGCAGCGCGGCGGTGAAGCTGTCGCCGGCCCCGGTGGTGTCGCTGGCCTGCACGCTGGGCGCGGGCACGTGGCCGCTCGCCGCTGGCAGCACGTAGGTGCAGCCGCCGGGGCCTTGCGTGACCGCCAGCAGGCGCAGCGCCGGATGCCACAGGCTGCGGGCGGCGCGCTCGATGTCGGCCTCGCCGGTCAGGAACTCTAGCTCCTCGACGCTCACTTTGATCACGTGCGCCGACGGGAAGAGCGAGCGAATCGTGGTGCGCGCCGCAGCGGCGGACGACCACAGCGGCAGGCGCAGGTTGGGGTCGAACGAGATCAGCAGCTGGTGCTGCTGGGCGATCTCGATGGCGCGCAGGGTGGCCGAGCGGCTTGGCTCGCTGATCGCGCTGATCGAGCCGAAGTGCAGGATGCGCGCGCTGGCGATGGCTGCGGCGTCAACATCGTCAGGCGCGTAGAGCATGTCGGCGCTCGGGTGGCGGTAGAACACAAAGTCGCGCTCGCCGTCGGCGGCCAGGGCCACAAAGGCCAGCGCCGTGCGCGCTGTCGCGGTAAAGCACAGCCCGCGCACATCGACGGCGTTCTCGCGCAGCGTCGCCGCCAGCAGGTGGCCAAACGGATCATCGCCGACCTTGCCCAGGAAGCCAGCGCTGACGCCAAGCCGCGCCACGCCGACGGCCACATTGGCAGGCGCGCCGCCGGGCACGCGCTCCCAGGTTGGCGTGCCTTCAACGCCAAGGCCCGGCGTGGTTGGCACAAAGTCGATCAACATCTCGCCAAGGGCGAGCACATCAGGCATAGCAGCACCTCTCAATTAGCGTTGACTGCCCATCAGCCAGAGCGTCTGGTACGGCTCAAGCGCGATGCGGTCGTGGTGCAGGTCCAGCGGCTTGGCCTGCTGGGCCAGCCGGTCGAAAATCTCACCGCGCAGCCCGGCGTGCCAGATCAGCTCGCTGGCGACGTGCTGATAGCTGGCGCTGAGGTTGGCCAGCACCAGCACGTGGCCATACGGATGGCTGCGCACAAAGCCAAACACGTGCTCGTTGTTGGTCCAGAACGGCACGGCCGGGCCAGCGGCGTGCAGGGCTGGCGTGTGCTTGCGCGTGGTGATCAGGTGGCGCATGGCGCTCCAGATGCGGCCGGGGATCGAGTCCGGCTGCTGGCGCTTGGCGGCGATGCCCCAGTTCATCGGCGGGCGATGCAGCCAGCGGTTGTCGGCGGCCTTGGCCGGATCGTGCAGGTAGCTCGGGTCATTGAGCAGGCCCAGCTCGTCGCCCATGTAGATGAGCGGAATGCCGCCGAAGGCCATGATCACGCTGTAGAGCAGCGTGATGCGCCGGATGGCCAGATCGACCTGGTAGCGGTCGTCTACCTCGAGCGCGTGCTCCAGCCCGGCCAGCGAGGCGGTCATGCCGCTGATGCGCCGGTCGTTGGTGGCTGGGTTGAACTGAAAGACCACGCCGCGCGCCCACGAGCCGGGGAACAGCCCGGCGTACCACTCGCTCAAGAAGCTGCGATGGCCGCCGCCGCTCTCGCCCACGGCCTCGGCGTTGCTGTCGGTCACGGCCCAGCCGATGTCGTCGTGGCAGCGCACGTAGGTGATCCAGGCGGTGCCTGGCGGCGTCGGCGGCATCTGGTGCAGCGAGTGGGTGATCAGGTTGGCCTTGCCGGTGGCTAGGCTGCTCCACAGCAGCACCATCAGCGAGTTGTGATAGGCCAGCTCGCACAGCTTGCCGGTGCGCTGGCCCTGCCCCAGGTACTGCACAAGATCATCGGGGGCCACAATCGCCTCGGCCTTGCAGATGGTCGCCGGGCACACCACGCGCATCGCCGCGCGCCAGGCCTGGAGGATGTCGAGCACCTCGGGCTGGTTCTGCGCGTTGGTGCCCATGCGCTTCCACATAAACGGCACCGCGTCGAGGCGCAGCACATCGACGCCCAGGTTGGACAGATAGAGCAGAATGTCCAGCATCTCCAGCCACACGTGCGGATTGGCGTAGTTGAGGTCCCACTGAAACTCGTTGAACGTGGTCCAGACCCAGCGGCCGCTGCCGGCGAAATCGGCGTACCAGGTGAAGTTGCCTGGCGCGAAGTCGGGGAAGACTTCGGGCAAAGTGCGCTCGTACTGGTCGGGTAGCGTGCGGTCGGGAAAGGTCAGGTAGAAGTCGTGGTAGGTGGGATCGCCTGCGCGCGCCGCCTGCGCCCAGCGGTGCTCCTTGGCAGTGTGGTTGACGACGACATCGAGGCACAGGCAGATACCGGCGGCGTGGAAAGCCTGCGCCAGCCGCGTCAGATCGTCGAGGCTGCCGAGGCGCGGATCGACGGCGCGGTAGTCCTCCACGGCGTAGCCGCCATCGTTGGGGCCGAAGCGCGGGCGCAGCAGCGGCATCAGGTGCACATAGTTCACGCCTAGCTCTTGCAGGTAGTCGATGTGGCTCTGCACGCCAGCCAGCGTGTCTGCGAACAGATCGACATAATAGATGCCGCCGATCATCGTTGAGCGCTGGAACCAGTCGGGCGTCATCTCGCGCTCAAGGTCCAGCAGGCGCAGCGGCTCAGGGCGCTGGGCGGCGGCGGCGACCAAGCGTGCGCCGATCTGCTCCAGCAAGTCTGGGAGCTGCTGCGGGCCATAGAGGCGTGCCAGTCCATCGTACAGATCGCCGAAGTGGCGCGCTAAGCGCAGCCGGAACACATCTGCGTCCCGGCTGCGGCCTAGCTGCTCTTCGATTGTTGGCTGGAGGGTGGTCAGCAGGTGCTCGAACAGGACCTGCTGTGGTGACGTAAGGGCAAAGCGGTTTTGCACAGGCACTACCCTTTGACAGCCCCAGCCGTGAGGCCCGCCAAAATGCGGCGCTGGAAGATCAAGGTGAGCACGATGATCGGGATGGTGACCAGCACCGAGGCGGCCGTGATCTGGCCCCAGGGCAGCTCGAAGCTACTGCCGCCGCTGCCCGAGAAGCTGGTGATCGCCACCGGCACGGTGCGCTTGTCTGGCGTCTGCGTAAACGACAGCGCGTAGAGATACTCGTTCCAGGCGGCGATAAAGGCCAGCAGGCCCGTGGTGACCATGCCCGGCGCGGCCAGCGGCAGCAGCACCTTGTAGAATCAGTAGATCACAGGACTCCCTGGGGCCAGGGTAAACGGTGTGGCGGCCGAATCGTGCGGTATCCTTTGTGGTGCCAACCAAGAAAGGAACCGTG
>JABXJS010000138.1 GCA_013538855.1 Herpetosiphonaceae bacterium | reverse complement strand
GATGCCGGCGTCGGCATCCAAAAAAGCCGCAATGTTGTGGATGGCCAGCGCGGAGGTTAATCAGCGGCTGTGCGGCGGGAGGGCCAGCGTGGTGCTGGAGTGCACGCAGAGCGAGCGGCTGACGCAGCCTGGGCGATTTTAATGAGCGCGTAGCCCATCCTAGAAAACAGGTTGCTTGCGGATGGGCTACGCGGTGGGTTGGATGAGCTACTTCTTGGTCATCTTCGAGAGCATGTCCCACATTTCGGCGGGCAGGCGGTCGAGCTGTGAGAACTGGCCGCCGCTGTAGAGCCACTCGCCGCCGTCGATGGTGATACACTCGCCGTTGATGTACGAGACCTCGTCGGCCAGCATAAACGCGGCGAGGTTGGCCAGCTCGCTGTGCTCGCCGACACGGCGCAGCGGGACGCGCTCGATGGCCTGCTGGGCCAGCTCAGGCGTGGGGGCCAGGCGCTCCCAGGCACCCTCGGTGGGGAAGGGGCCGGGGGCGATGGCGTTCATGCGAATGCCGTAGCGCGCCCACTCGACGGCGAGCGAGCGGGTGAGGGTGAGCACGCCTGCTTTGGCCGCCGCCGACGGCGTCACGAAGCCGCTGCCGGTCCAGGCGTAGGTGGTGACGATGTTCAAGCACTGGCCGCCGCGGCCGGCCTCGATCCACTTTTTGCCGAGCGCGAGGGTGCAGTAGAACGTGCCGTGCAGCACGATGCCCAGCACCGCATCGACGGCGCGGTGCGAGAGGCGCTCGGTTGGGCTGATGAAGTTGCCAGCGGCGTTGTTGATCAGCACATCGACGGTGCCGTAGTGCTCCCAGACGGCGTCGATCATCTGCTCGACGGCCTCGGGGTTGCGCACGTCGCAGGGGTAGGTGAAGACCTCGCCGCCGTTGGCTGCGGTCATCTCGCTGGCGGCGGTCGTGAGCTTCTCCTCGTTGCGGCTGGTGATGGCGAGGCGTGCGCCGAGCTGCAAGAAGCGCTCGCCCATCGAGCGCCCTAGGCCCGAGCCGCCGCCGGTGATGATAATGACTTTATCTTTGAGCAGGTCCGGTCGAAACATAGTGCCTCCTTGCTATGGCAGGCGCATCAGCGCGCCTGCGCAACTACACCTGCAGCGTGTGCAGAGACTCCCAGAAATTTGGATACGAGACGCTGACGGCGTCAGCGTCGGCGATGGCGGTCTGGCCCTCGGCGACCAGGCCCGCGATGGCCCAGGCCATGGCGAGCCGATGATCGCCGTGTGACTGAACGGGCGCGCCGTGCAGCTCGCCGCCGCCAGCGATGATCAGCCCATCGGCGGTGGCCGCGACCTCGGCCCCGAGGGCGCGCAGCTCGCTGGCGACGGTGGCGATGCGGTCGGTCTCCTTGGCGCGCAGCTCCTCGGCGTCGGCAACCACAGTCTCGCCAGCGGCGTGGGCGGCGGCCACCGCCAGCACCGGGATCTCGTCGATCAGGCGTGGAATCAGCGCGCCGTCGATGCGGGTGCCGCGCAGGCCCGAGCTACGCACCGTTACATCGCCGACTGGCTCTGCGCCCTCGCTGCGCTCGTTGCTAATGCTGATGTCGGCCCCCATTGCCAGGAGCACATCGAGCGCGCCGGTGCGCGTTGGATTGAGGCAGACATTGGGCGTGGTGATCTCGGCGTCGGGGTGGATGGCGGCGGCGACCCACCAGAAGGCGGCCGACGATGGATCGCCGGGCACGGTGAGCGAGAGCGGATACGGAAACACCGGGTGGCTGGGCGGGTAGAGCAGCAGCCCCTCGGCGTTGCTGGTCAGGTCGATGCCCATAGCGGTGAGCATGCGCTCGGTGTGGTCGCGGCTGTCGAGGCGTCCGGTGAGCTGGAGCGGCCCGGCGGCGTTGAGGCCGGCCAGCAGCAGCGCCGACTTGACCTGCGCGCTCGCGATGGTCAGCGCATAGGAGCCGCCGCGAATCGAGCCGCCGCGAATAACCAGCGGGGCGAAGCGCGCATTGTCGCGCCCGTCGATGCTTGCGCCAAGCTCGCGCAGTGGCGCGACGATGCGGCGCTGTGGGCGGCTGCGCAGCGAGTCATCGCCGGTGAGCACGCTGAGGAATGGCTGCCCGGCCAGCAGGCCCGCCAGCAGGCGCATGGTGGTGCCAGAGTTGCCGCAGTCGAGGACATTGTTTGGCTCGCGCAGCCCGCGCAGGCCGCGCCCAAAGACCTTGACGTGATCGCCGCGCTGCTCGATCTGGACGCCGAGCTGGCGCAGGCAGGCGATCGAGGAGAGGCAGTCGGCCCCTGGCAAGAAATTATGGATCTCGGCGTTGCCCTCGGCGAAGGCGTTGAAGATGACCGCGCGGTGCGAGATCGACTTATCGCCGGGCACGTGGACGGTGCCGCGCAGCGTGCGGGCGGCGCTAATCGTCTGCGTCGTCATGGCTTGGCTCGCCTTCTGCGCTCGGCTGTAGGCCCAGCGTCTGCTCAAAAGAGCGCATGGCCGCGATCAGTTGATTTTGGCGCACAGCGCTGGTGAGATCGCCGCGGGTGCGCTCTAGGACAGCGCGCAGCGCGTCGGTGGTGCGGCGCAGCCCGCTGGTGACGGCATCGGGAAAGTCGACCGTCACCAAGAGGCTATAGATATCGTCCATGGCGGTGAGCAGGCGCTCGCCCTCCTCGATCTTGCCACGGCGCAGGCCATCGAGGATGTAGCGGCGCAGCTCGCTGGCGGCCTCGGCCATGCCATTGAGGTAGGCGGCGGGCTGAATGCCCAGCTCCGCGTGGCCGGGCAGCGGGTCGGCGTGCACAAGGGCGTAGGTGAGGCGCGCCTCGGCGTACTCCTTGAACGAGTCCTGGGTGTAGCCAGCGTTGAGGATGGCCGGATAGTCGCTGAGGCGCTCGCTGAGACGCTGCTGCGTGGCGGCGGCATCGCTCAAAAGCTGTTGGGCCTGCTCCCAGTCGTGGCGGTGGGTGGCGCGGATGGCGTTGGCGCACTGGCGGATCAGGCTCCGCGACGTTTCGAGGGCGACCTCGCGGGCCTGATGGACAGCCTCCAGCACAGCGACAGCGCTGGCGACCCGATCTTCGGTGGTGTTGGTCATAGACTATTGGCTCTCGTGGGCGAGGATGGTCGCTGCAGGACCATCTGGCGGTTTCAAGCGGCGCGATGTACGGCTAGCGGTTGATCAGCACATAGCCGAGGTAGCGCCATGTCTCAATCCACAGCGCCTTGAGCTCGGCTCCGCGCCCGACAGGTGCGTTTGCTTTGACTGGCGCTGCGTTCATCGTCATCTGGCGATCGCGGGCCATCTTGAGCGCGCGCAGAAGCTCTGGTGGATCGGTAACAAGCAGGTAGCTGCGCACGCCGAGCGGGGCGACGGTGGCCTGGGCGGCGTCGAGCAAGCTAGGCAGATCGTCGCTGGTTGCCAGCACGACAATTGCTGAAGGATCGACAGCGTGCTCGATGAGGTAGGTGGCGGCACCGCTGGCTGGCGGCGCGGCTGGCTCGCTGCGCATTCCAACCACAACAATGCGGCGGCCGTAGCCAAGGCGATACAGGCGCAGTGCTTCGTCGAGGCGTGCCTGCAGCGTCAGCGTAGGCTGCGCGCCTGGCGGGATCAGGCCCGGCACAAGCAGGGCATCGGCATTAACCAGCTCGTTGGTGTGGGCCTGCGCATTGATACAGTAGCCGGTGAAGATCGCAATGATCCCGACCAGCATGAGGCATGCTGCGAGGCCGCGACCAACCCGCTGCCCTGTTGTACGCCAGAATCGTCGTTGCATGGCCGCCATTATGGCCGAGAACCGTAGATTCTGCAACAGCCTATGCTATAATGAGGCGAGCTTTTCCAACCCTCTGGTTAGAACCATTTTGCCGCTCGCACAGGGAGTTTTCATGGAACGTTTGCATAAGTTTTTAGCCCGCGCTGGGGTCGATTCGCGCCGGGCTTGCGAAGAATTAATGCTCGCTGGCCGCGTTACGGTCAACGGGCGAGTTCAGCGCGAGTTAGGCACCCAGGTTGATCCAGAGGTCGATGACATTCGTGTCGATGGCGAGGCCGTGCGCCCACCGACGGAGCTGCACTACATTCTGCTGCACAAGCCCGCTGGGGTGATTACCTCAATGAGCGATCCCGAGGGCCGCACGACCGTCGCCGATCTCATCCAGACGCCCAATCGGCTGTTTCCCGTTGGCCGCCTCGACTACGATAGCGAGGGCCTGCTGCTGATGACCGACGACGGCGATCTGACGTTCAAGCTGACCCACCCATCCTTTGAGGTCGAGAAAGAGTATCACGCCTTCCTGAATACCACGCCAACCCTAGAGCAGCTGCGCAGCTGGCGCAGCGGCGTTGAGCTTGAGGACGGCATGACCGCGCCCGCCTGGGTCGAGGTGCTTGAAGAGCTACCTACCGGAACATGGGTGCGCGTCGTCATCCACGAGGGCCGCAATCGCCAGGTGCGCCGTGTGGCCGAGGCGCTTGGCCTTGAGGTGCTGCGCCTGATCCGACTGCGCGAGGGGCCGCTTACGCTCGAAAATCTGCCAGTCGGCCAGTGGCGCTCGCTGACCGAGTCCGAGGTGTCGCGTCTGCGCCATCACGCTCGTCGCTCACGGGCCTGGCTGCCCGCCCGCCCCTACCCTGAGTCGCCAAGCGATGAAGACCCACAGCAGCGCCCACGCCGCGTTCAGCGCATCGATCGCTCCGGCCAGCCTTATCGCCGCGACCAGCCCCAAGATCGCCCCGTGCGCTCCAACGATCAGCGCGGTGGCTATAACCGTGATGAGCGCGGCGGACGCGGTGCCCGCGATGAGCGTGGTGGGTACGCACGCGGCGAGCGCCAGGAGCGCAGCGAGCGCGGCGAACGTGACGGGTACAACCGTGATGAGCGCGGCGGGTACGCACGCGGCGAGCGGCAAGATCGCGGCGAGCGCGGCGGGTACAACCGTGGTGAGCGCGGCGAGCGCGGCGAACGTGGCGGCTACAACCGTGGCAGTCGCGATGAGCGCGGTAACCGTGACGAACGTGGCGGCTACAGCCGTGATGAGCGCGGCGGGTCGGCACGCGGCGAGCGCGACGAGCAGCGCGGCGGCTATAACCGTGGCGGTCGCGATGAGCGCGGCGAGCGTGGCGAGCGTGGCGAGCGCGGCGGGTACGCACGCGGCGAGCGGCAAGATCGCGGTGAACGTGACAGTACCCGTGGTGGGCGCGATGAGCGTAGTGGGTACAACCGTGGTGCCCGTGATGAGCGCGGCGAGCGCGGCAGCTATAACCGAGGTGGACGTGATGAGCGTGGCGAGCGCGGCGGACGCGGTGCCCGCGATGAGCGTGGCGGGTACGCACGCGGCGAGCGCGGCGAGCGCGATAATCGCGGCGAACGTGGCGGGTACGCACGCGGCGAGCGGCAAGATCGCGGCGAGCGCGGCGGGTACAACCGTGGTGAGCGCGGCGAGCGCGGCG
>JABXJS010000013.1 GCA_013538855.1 Herpetosiphonaceae bacterium | reverse complement strand
CACCGATCCCGCGCAGATCGTACGCGGCGCAGCCTGGATTCTCTGGGGCGTCGGCCTGTTCCTGCTGTTCGCCTTCAGCGCCGACCGACGGCGCGCCTAAGTCGCCGCATTCCACCTAAAACCACAGCCGCCATGATCACGTGAGCAGATCATGGCGGCTGTGGGTAGGCGCTACATACAACGACAACAACACAGCGCTGTGAGCGTAGGCCGAACCTCCAATAGGATTGTATATGCCTGCCAAGGTGTACAGAGCTGGCGCACCTGCCCGTCGGCACCGCAGATAAAGCCCTTTCAGGCGGCTAGGCGGCCGCACGCAGTGCCGCCAACTCCAGCGTTGCGCCCGTGCTGTAGAGCTGCTCCCAGCGCTCGTCGGCGACGTGGGTGCGCACAGCCGCCATCAGCTCCATGGTGTCCTGCTGCTGGGTTGGACCAGCTGCGGAGCCAACGGCCTGGCGCTGGGCCGCCGCAAATCCGAGCAGCCGCGCGGCCTGCTCCCAGCGCTCATCGGCGATCGCAATCCGCACATACTGCTCGGTGAGATCGGGGATCATCGGCTTGATGCCGTGCTCCTCGATGATCGCAAGCGGCTCGACGATCACCTGCTTGGCGGCTGCCAGCTCGCCCTGCAGCATGTGAATAAAGACCAGCGTGAGCAAGCCCTGCGCCAGCTGCGCATAGAGACCTGTCTCGCGGGCAAGCTGGATCGCGCTGCGCACATAGCCAAGCGCGCGCTCGTACTCACCCTCGCGCCCGGCAATATCAGCCAGATTAATGCGCGTGAGCACAATGCCATACTGATCACCAAGCGCCTCGGCCAGCTCTAGCGCGCGCGTGGTGGCATCGACGGCCTGCACAAAGTCGCCGAGCAGCCAGTAAAGCTGGCCCAGGTTGGTCAGCGTAATGCTCAGCGAGAAGGTGTTGCCGCGCTCCTCGGCCATCGCCAGGCTCTCCTGGTTGGCGCTGATCGCCTGCTCGTACTTGCCCTGCTCGGACCAGCAGAGCGCTAAATTAGAGAGCGTGCGCTCAATGCCCACGACATCGTTCAGCTCGCGGTAGAGCGCCAGATTCTGCGTAAAGTATTCGATCGCTGTGTCGATCTGGCCGCTGTAGCCGGCGACCTTGCCAAGGCCATTGAGCAGCCGCGCCTGCGCCGCCAAGTCGCCGCTCTGCCGCGCTAGGGCGAGGCCCTGCTCAAACGTATGCGCTGCCGTCTTGAAGTCGGCCAGATCGACATACAGTTCGCCAAGATCGTGGTACAGCGCCGCCGCCAGCATTGGCGTCAGCGCCCGCGCCTGATTGAGCACGCGCATCAGCCACACGCGACCCTCGTGCAGATAGCCGCGCAGCTTCCAGAAAAACGCCAGATGGTGCGCGCTTTCAGCCAGATCAGCTACGCTGCGGTTGTGCTCCCGCCAGTGCAGCATCGCGCGAATATTGTGGTACTCATCGCTCAGCCGCTGCAGCCACACCACCTGATCCTCGCCGCTGCGCGCCGCATAGGCGTCGTGGGCCAGCTGCGCGAAGTAGGCGGCGTGATCGGCGGCGAGCGTATGCAGCTTGCGGCGGATGCGCAGGTGGCGCTGCGTATACTCGTGGACCGTGTCGAGCATGATGTAGCGCTGATCCTGGCCCCACAGCGTCTCCACTTGTATCAGATGCTTGGCCCGCAGCACCTCCATACCCTCGACCAGATCCAAGCCCAGATCATCGCGCACGTTGCAGACTGTCTGCGCCGACTCAAGCACCCAGCCGCCGACGAACACGCCCAGCCGATAAAATAGCTCGCGCTGCTCCGGCTCTAGGCGGCTCACGCACCAGTCCAGCACTGGCTGAATAATACGCTGACGGCTGTTCAGGCCCGGCTGAAGCTTGCCAAGGCGCAGGTGGCGCTCCAGAAACAGCAGCAGATCCTGCGGTGTGAGCGCGGCGCTGTGGGCAGCGATCAGCTCGATCGCCAGCGGCAGCCCCTCCACCAGCTGACAGATCGTCACAATCGCGGCGCTGTTCTCGGCGCTCATCGCAAACTGTGGCTGCACCTGGCGGATGCGATCAATAAAGAGCGCCAGCGCCGAGTAGCTCTGTAGCACGTCAAGGTCGCTGACACCGCTTGGCGGAATGGCCAGCGGCGGCACTTGATACGTCACCTCAGACGGCACATTCAGCGGCACTTGGCTTGTCACCACGATGCGCAGCTGCGGGTTGTGCTCGATCAGCGTTTGAATGTCGCTGGCTGCGGCGAGCACCTGCTCGAAGTTGTCCAGAATCAGCAGCATGCGCCGATTACGCAGCGCCTGGTTCAGCGCCTCCAGCACCGAGGACGAGCCTTGCTCCGAGAGGTCGAGGCTATGGGCGATGGTTGTCAGCACCAGATGTGGGTCGGTCACGGGAGCCAAGGCCACAAAGACACAGCCGCCAGGAAACTGATCGGCGAGCTGCGCGGCCACATGCAGGCTTAGGCGTGTTTTGCCGGAGCCGCTTGCGCCAACCAGCGTCAGCAGCCGCAGCTCGCTGTCGCCAAATAGCTCCAGCAGCGCCAGCTCGGCCCGGTCGCGGCCAATAAATGCAGTATCGTAGGTAGGTAGTTTGGTCAACGTTGTTGTCATGATGGTAGTCCTAGCGAGCAGTGTAGATCGGATGTTCGGGGTGTATCGTTCAGTATGACATATCCCGACACGATACGCTATAGCCTGAAGGTCTGACTGTCGCGCTTCAGGGGCTAACGCTTATGCGCTAGACCCGGCGGTGGCGAGTGCATAGGCTACGGTGAATGCTCGCGGCCAAGCGTTTGCATAGACCGCGAGCCAGCGGCGGCGTGCCCTGAACAGCTAGAGCTTGGCGGCATGGCGCTGGAGCAGCGGGAGCACGTGCGCATGAAGAACCTGCTTGAGCTGGTGGATACTCCAGTGCTGGCCCTCTTGCACGATGAGGGCGAATCGCTCGCCGTGCTCAGCCGCCAGGTGGTGCTTAAGGTCATCGAGCAGGGCCTGCTCATACGTGGCGCGCGAGCGCGAGTGCTGCGAGCGCAGGTGCTCCACAGCGCCACAGATGCGGATAGCCAGCAGCGGCTCGAGCTTGGCCAGCAGCGGCATAATGAACTCGGCAGCGAGCAGCACGATCCAAAAATCGTTAAGGTCAAACATCTGCAGCGTCTGCTGAAATAGGTCAATTGGGTCGTCGTCGCCAGGCTGAAGCAGCATCAGCAGCAGCTGATAGCACCAGCAGTAGGCCAGCGCACGCAGGTCCTCCAGCGTGCGCGACTGCTCCTCGGCTTGGTCGAGCCAGGCGGCGGCAGCAGCATAGTCGCCGCTGTACAGATCGGCACGGCCAAGCGCAAGGAGCATCATCGGCCGCCCGTAGCTGTGCGCGCCCATGGCGGCGATGCTCTCCTGTAGATAGCGTTTAGCGCTGCTGTAGTCGCCAAGCTCCAGCGCGAGCACACCCTGCGCAAAGGCAATCTGCTCGCGGAAGCGCTCAGGCGCATGATCCAGCGCCGCTTCGGCGTGCTGCAGCACCTCCGTAGCTGCCGCATAGTCGCCGCGAAACGCCTGCACACGGCCCAGCATCGAATACACCTTGGCATAGAGCGACGGCGTAGCCACCTGCACCAGCTCGCGGGCCGTGTTGAGCCACAGCAGCGCTTGGGTGTAGTCGCCCTGGCCAAAGGCAACCACCGCCGCCGTGTAGTAGAGCTGCGGCAGCAAGTCTGGATCAAGCAGCTCGTGCTGCTCGAGAACGTAGTTCAGCCAGGTCATGCCATCGGTGAGCAGCCCACGCTCGTACCAAAAGTCCAGCATAGACCAGCAGAGCTGCGCCAAGCGATCAAGCGCATGGACCTCGACAAACCACTGCAAACACTGGCGCACATTTGGATAGTAGAGATGAAGCAGCTGCAGGCGCTGGGCGCGCGCCAGCTCGGGCATTTCAAAAACACACTCGTGCACCAGGCGGGCGAAATAGTCAGCGTGGCGCTGCTGAACAGTGGCATACTCAGGAAGCGCCTGCAGGTGCTCCAGCGCATACTCACGCACAGTCGTAAACATCTGGAAGTGCATCATGCCCAGCTCATCGGTGGATGACTGGATGAAGCTATGATTGACCAGTGTTTGCACGATCGTCAGCACCTCGGCCTCGTCGGCGCAGATCGCCGCCGCCATGTCTAAGTTCCACTGGCCCACCAGCACGCCAAGGTAGGCAAAAAAGCGCTGCTCCAGCGGTGATAGCAACTGATAGCCCCAATCGAGCGCGCTGCGCAGTGTCTGGTGGCGGGCAGGCAGATCGCTGGGGCCGTCGTTGAGAAAGCGCAGTGTGCCGGTGGACTGGTTAAGCTGCTGTAGCAGAGCTTGTGGCGAGAAGAGCACACAGCGGGCGGCGATCAGCTCGATCGCCAGCGGCAAGCCATCGAGGCGCTGACAGATTGCCACCACCGCATCTTTGTTCTGATCGGTCAGGGCAAAGCTTGGCTGGATGGCCTGAACGCGCTCCACAAAGAGCATCACGGCTGGCGTATGCGCCAGCTCCTCGAGCGAGTGCTCGCTATCAACGGTGGGCACATCGAGCGGACGAATAGGGATATGCTGCTCGCCGCGAATGCGTAGCGGAATGCGGCTGGTAACAATCAGCGTCAAGGTAGGGCACTGCTGCAGCAGCTCGGCAAGCCATGGCGCAGCGGTAATCACATGCTCCATATTATCAAGCAGCAGCAGAATCGACTGGCTGCGCAGCGCTTGGCACAGCACGGTCGTCCAGGGTAGGCCGCTGGCGTTGGTGACGCCGAGCGTCTGGGCAATCAGCGGCAGCACATCGTGGGCAGTCTGGGCTGGCACGAGGTTCACAAACCAGGCGCTAGGAAACTGCTCCTGAAGCAGGCGCGGCAGCTCTAGCAGCAGCCGCGTTTTGCCCACGCCAGCCGGGCCGAGCAGCGTCAGAATGCGCTGCTGTGAAGCGAGGCGCTGGCGGATCAGCGCCACCGTGTCCTCGCGGTCGATCAGACGCGTAGCGGGAATGGGCGGCGGGTACTGCACTGCTGCCGCAACAAGCGGAGTTGGGGACACGCTGGTTGGCACACTCAGCGTTGCAGCCTGCGGATCGAAAGCGCGGCCAGAGCGCATAAAGGTCGAGCGCTCTGGCTCGGCCAGCAGTAAGCAGTCGGCTAGGCGCTCTAGCAGCTGCTTGGACGGGCGGCGCTGGCCCGACTCTAGCTTGTGCAGCGTGATCGGCGCACAGCCGACACGATCAGCCAGCTCAGATTGGGTTAGATCGGCATGTTTGCGTAGTTGGCGTAACCACTGAGGAAAAAGAAGCTGCTCCATAGATGTTGTTTTGCCTCCTCAATGACAGCATAACCATAACAGCATACGCAAACATCAGTCTTTTGCTGCATTGACACTGACCCAGGGGCGCAGCAACGCCATGGAGCGGCCGCGCAGACCGCTGGCAGCGCTTGGTAGCACGATCAGAGGGCAGCGCTGAGCCGCCCTCTGATCGTGCTGGTTATGCCAAAACGAGTCGAAACGAGTGTTAGCTCACCTGGTGCTTAACGTTAGCGAGCATGTGGTGCAATAGCTGTTCCACCGCTTCACGGGGCACATCGCTATAGACTGCGGCGTGGCCGATGCTGGTTGGCAAGATCCAGCGCAGATTGCCATCAGCGCGCTTTTTATCGAGGCTCAGCGCCGCCAGGGTCGCCGCCACATCAAGGTCCTCAGGCGGCATGGTTGGCAGCCCAATCTGTGCGAGCAGCTGCTGCTGGCGCTCGGCCTCGGCGCGTGCGAAGAGGCCCCGCTGCACCGCTAGCTCAGCGGCGAAGACCATGCCGATGGCCACCGCCTCGCCGTGGAGATAGCGCGTGTAGTGCGTAGCGGCCTCGATGGCCTGACCGAGCGTGTGGCCGTAGTTCAGCAGCATACGCTCGCCCTGCTCGCGCTCATCGCGGTTGACCACGCCAATTTTCACCGCAGCAGAGCGGCGCAGCAGCTCGGCGGTGTGTGCAGGCAGGTCCACCAAGCCTGCGCCAGCCTGCTCCAGCAGGTCGAACAGCGCGGCGTCGGCGATAACGCCATGCTTAATTGCCTCGGCCCAGCCGGCAGCCCGCTCGCGCTGCGGCAGCGTCGAGAGCACGCGCGCGTCGATCAGCACCAGCCGTGGCTGATGGAAGGCTCCAATCAGATTTTTACCGCGCTGATGGTTCACGCCAGTTTTGCCGCCAATGCTGCTGTCGATCATCGCCAAGATAGTTGTCGGCAGCTGCACATAGGCGATACCGCGCAGGGTGGTAGCCGCCACAAAGCCGGCCAGATCGCCGACGACGCCGCCGCCAAGCGCCAAGACCGTATCGCCGCGCTGCACGCCCTGCTCCAGCAGCCAGGTATACAGGTGCTCGGCCTGCACCAGCGACTTGCTCTGCTCGCCTGCGGGCACCTGGAAAACCTCGCAGCGGCGATCGCTGCGCTGCAGCACCTGCTGCACCGTTGCAGCGTACAGCGGCCCAACGGTCGTATCCGAGATTAACCAGCACGGGCCATGCAGGCCCAGCTGATCAAGCTCCTGCGGTAAGTTTTCAAATTGGCCAACCTGCACACGATAGGTGCCGCCGGCCACCGCTACGAGTGCTGGATCGGCGCTGTTTGTGCGCTGCCATCCATGCATAATCTCCTCCACCACTGCAGAGACATCCAATTGATCGGTGTGAATCGTCCACTGGGCTAGCCCGCCATAGAGGGCGCGGCGCTCGCCAATAATCATCGCCAGCCGCTCGGCCAAGCCATCTTCCAAGAGCGGGCGCGGATTATCGACATCGTTAACCAGGCGCTCGACCAGCACAGGTAGGCTGCCAATCAAATACACGCACCAAGCGCGGTCGCGCAGCAGATTGCGATTAAACATGCGCACCACAACACCGCCACCGCACGAGATCACCATAGGGGCCTGATCAAGCGCCTCAACCAGCAGCACAGACTCGCGCTCGCGGAAGCCGGCCTCGCCCTCGCGGGCAAAAATTTCGCTGATCGGCAAGCCAGCGCGTTGCTCGATCAGCGCATCAAGATCAATAAAAGGCCAGCCAAGCTGCTCAGCCAACCGGCGACCCACAGTTGATTTCCCAACACCGCTTGGACCAATTAGGGCAATCGATCGTTCAGCTGCATTCACCATGGTGCCTCGCTATGTTACTCCCAGTGTGTGCGCTGCAATCCTACGCGACGAGGCCGCCGATTGTCAAGCAAATAGGCTGCTGGCACTGCTAAGCAAGCTGGTGGTGGAGCTTGAATTGCCCGTTAGGATAATTAAAAAAAGAATTAAAAGGATAATACCAACGATGAGAATCAGAAAGATAACGCCGCGATCCATAATGCTCTGCCTCCGTCAGGTATAATGTGGGGAAGTACGCTATGCTCATGATGCAAGAAACACCCTGACTTCAGCCAGAGGCTGAGATTACAAAAAAACCACAGAAGCTATGTCACACACACATCCTACTGTGCGCAGCGCCCTCCAGTGGGCACAGGCGCAGCTCAGCACAACATCGCCAACCGCGCAGCTCGATGCAGCAGTGCTGCTGGCCCATGGGCTGCACATCAGCCGGGCCGCACTCTATGCCGCTGGGCAGCAGCAGCTCTCTGCGCACGAGTGGAGCGCCTTCCAGGCCCAGATCGCCCAGCGCCGCAGCGGCGTGCCTGTCGCCTACATCACCGGCAGCCGCGAGTTCTTTGGGCTAGAGTTGCATGTCACGCCAGCCGTGCTGGTGCCTCGTCCAGACACCGAGATTCTTGTCGAGGCGGCGCTGCGCTGGATCGGCGCACAGCAGCAACCGCTCACCATCGCCGACGTTGGTACCGGCAGCGGCTGCATCGCCGTGGCCCTCGCGGCCAACGCAGCGCACGTGCACGTGTACGCGCTCGATCTGTCGCCAGCCGCGCTCGCCGTGGCGCGCAGCAATGTGCAGCAGCACAGCCTCAGCACGCACGTGACACTACTTGAGAGCAATGTGCTCCAAGCGCTGCCAGCGCCGGTCAACCTGATTGTCAGCAACCCGCCCTATACGCTGCTCGACGAGATCGATAGCAATGTGCGCGCGCACGAGCCACAGCTCGCCCTCGACGGCGGCCCCGACGGGCTTGACTGCTATCGCACCTGGATGCCAGCGATGGCCCAGGCCCTGGTCGCCAGCGGGCCGCGCGCTGTGATGCTTGAGATCGGCGCGTGGCAGGGCAGCGCCGTCGCCGATCTCGCCGCCAGCATCTGGCCCACTGCCAGCATCACGATCTGGCCCGACCTGGCCGGTCGCGATCGCGTGGTTGATATTCAGCTGAGCTAGCGGGTCCCAAACACGTTGGTCCAATAGATCCCATAGGTTGTGTTGGGGTTATCGGCACGGCCAATGCCTATCTCGGTGAAGAGCGGATTAAGGATGTTACGGCGGTGGCCGTCGCTCTGCATCCAGCCAGCCACAACAGCGGCGGCGCTAGGATAGCCAGCGGCGATATTTTCGGCCCAGCCGCGCGCCTGATAGCCGGTGCGGGCAATCCGCACACCAGCGTTGGAGCCATCGGAGCCGGTGTGGCTAAAGAAGTCATTGCTCGCCATATCGTCGCTATGCACTTGAGCCGCCTGGGATAGCAGCGGATTAAGCGTCAGCGGATCGATGTTGCGCTGCGCACGCTCCTGATTGATCGCCGCCAGCACCGCCTGCGCATCAGCGCTGCTACCAGGGTTTGCGCCAGGACTGCCTAAGCGCAGCTCGGCACCAAGGCGGCCTAGCAGCACGCCCTTGGTGCCATGATCCTCTAGCCGCGCGCGCTCAAACCACTGCGTCATCACTGTATCACCATCGGGGTTAATCTCGACGTGCGGCTCGGTGAGCGGCAAACCGAGCAGCATCAGCGAACGCCCATAGGCGTCAAGCGCGCCGTCGAGCAGTCCATGGCCCTCCCAGTAGGCCAAGAACGGCTCACATAGGTTGCGGCGCGTCTCCGCAAAGTAGCGACAGCTGGGCTTGAGGCCCTGAACCGGATCGGCGCGCCAGTCGCCGACGCGGCTGCCGTAGATCTCGGCACCAAGCAGGCCCAGCAGCACATCGTAGGGGGCGGCATTCTCTGGATGCAGTTCGAAGCGCTGGCGCTCGAAGTACTGCACCAGAAATGTGCCAGCAGCGGTCGTCTCACGCTGGGCGGGCGTCAGCGGATAGCCAAACACCGCCAGCCCGCCGTTCTGCTCCCAGTATTCGCGAAAGCGCCCGCTGATACAGTCGTTAATTCCAGGCACGCCATTGAAGCAAATTGCCTCGGCTGCGGTCGTCGAGCGCACCGGCAGGCCCGCGAGCAGCACCAGCGCGAATATGGCCACAATACAATAGCGTTTCATCACCAGCTCCATAACACGGTTAATCGGCTGCATTAATTACCCATGCAGCACATACAAGCTATTATTGTCTATTATACCGAAGTTACATCAATCCACCTGCTCGCAAATGATCACGCATGCAGATCAAGCACCTGTGTTGATAGCGAGCTTGCGGAAAATGCGCCCGCTGCGTATGCAAGCCCGCAGGGCTACGCCAGACGGCCGCCTAGTCCGACCAATGCAGGTTGACGCTGCCAGCTCGCCGCCGTATCCTAGAGCGAACCAGCAATCAGAAGGAGTTTCCATGTCCCTGGCTTTGGTATCGCATTCCACCTATCTTGACCATGACGAGCCATCGCATCCAGAGTGCGCCGCCCGTCTGCGCAGCATCAACAGCGCGATCGCCGCCGACACCCAGCTATCCGCCCTGCTTCAGCCACTCGAGCCACGGCGCGCCACCGACGCCGAGATCCTCGCCGTGCACCAGGCCGGGCTGCTGCACCAACTCGAGCATATGGCTGCCGACGGCGGCGATTGGGCTGACCCCGAGACCTATGTGCTGCCCAACTCGGTGGAGATCGCGCGGCTGGCCGCTGGCGGAGCGCTGGCCGCTGTCAGCGCCGTGCTCGACCAGCGTGTCGATCAAGCCTTTGCGCTTATTCGCCCACCGGGGCACCACGCCACGCCCAGCACTGCGATGGGCTTCTGCCTATTCAACAACGCCGCCATCGCGGCCCAGTTCGCCCGTGATCAGTATGGCCTTGAGCGCGTCGCTATCTTGGATTGGGACGTGCACCATGGCAACGGCACCCAAGACATTTTCGAGAACGACCCACACGTTTTGTATATTTCCACCCATGGCTGGCCGCTATGGCCGGGCACCGGACACTGGCGCGAGATGGGCGGTCAGGCTGGCGCAGGCAGCATCCTCAACCTGCCGCTGCCGCCGCTCACCGGCGACATGGGCTTCGACATGGCCTTCCGGCAGGTGATCGCGCCCGCCATCCAGAGCTTCCGCCCCCAGCTGCTGATTGTCTCCGCTGGCTACGACGCCCACATCCAAGACCCGCTCGGCTCGCTGGCCGTGTCCACCGCCGGATATGCCAACCTCGCGGCCATCGTGTATAATCTTGCAGCAGAGGTCTGCGACGGACGACTCGTGGGCTTGCTTGAGGGCGGCTATAACCTTGAGGCCCTGGCACATAGCGTTGTGGCCACCCTGCGCACGTGGCTGCAACTGCCGCACGGAGCCAGCGCTCACGCCGCAACCCACATCCCAGAGCCAGATCTGACACCGTTAATCAACGCCCTGCGGGCTGCGCATCCGCTGGTGCAACGTTAGCCTTGATCGCCTGCGATTGAGGTTCTTGGGCCATGATTGCTGTTATCAACTATGGGGCGGGCAACCTGCCCAATGCTGTTCGTGCGCTAGAGCATGTTGGCGCTGATCTCTACGTCACCAGTCAGGCCGCCGATCTGCGCCGGGCGCGCGCGGTGGTGCTGCCAGGCGTGGGAGCCACCGCCGACACCATGCGCTCGCTGGCCGAGCTGGATCTGATCGACACCATTCGCAGCGTCGTTGGCGCTGGCGTACCGTTTCTGGGCATCTGTGTGGGCATGCAGGTGCTTGCCGAGACAAGCACCGAGTTCGGCGAGCACTCGTGTCTGGGCCTGGTGCCTGGCACTGTGCGCCGCTTCAGCGGCAGCCTGAAAATTCCGCAGATCGGCTGGAATCAAGTTCAGCACACCGAGCATCCGCTCTGGACTGATATACCGGACCAGAGTGAGTTCTACTTTGTCCACTCGTATTATGTCGATACACCGCAGCCAGAGCTCGTGATCGGCCAGACGACCTACGGCCAAACCTTTCCTAGCGCCATCGCCCGCAACAACCTGACTGCTGTCCAGTTTCACCCAGAGAAGAGCGGGCGCTGGGGCCTTCAGCTGTTGCACAATTGGGTGCATAGGATTGCCGCATGATGGAGCTTATTCCAGCCATCGACCTGCGCGACGGGCGCTGTGTGCGCTTATTCCAGGGCGATTTCAACCAAACCACCGTATACGGCGATGATCCCGCCGCGATGGCGCGCCGCTGGCAGGACGCCGGGGCCACCCGCCTGCACGTTGTCGATCTTGATGGCGCACGCGCTGGCCGACCAATGCAAACCGCGACCATCGCCGCGATTGTGCGCGCTGTCGATATCCCGGTTCAGCTCGGCGGCGGCCTACGCGATGCACAGACTGTTGCGGCTGCGCTAGAGCTTGGTGTCAGCAACGTTATCCTGGGCACAGTCGCCGCCAGCAACCCAGCGCTGCTGGCAACCCTTGTCGAGCAGCACGGCGCAGCGATCATCGTCGGCATCGACGCGCGCGACGGCATCGTGGCCACCGAGGGCTGGCTAGAGGACGGCGGCATGCGCGCCACCACCCTAGCAGAGCAGATGGCCGCCATCGGCGTTCAGCGCATCATCTACACCGATATCAGCCGCGATGGCACCTTATCCGAGCCAAACTACAGCGCCACCGCCGCGCTGGTTAAGCCCAACGGTCCGGCCATCATCGCCTCTGGCGGCATCGCCCGCACCGAGCAGCTGCTGCAGCTGGCACAGCACGGCGTCGCTGGCGCAATTGTCGGCACGGCACTCTACACCGGCCATATTGATCTGGCCGCTGCCCTGGCCCAGCTGGCCGCTAACGACCGCTAAACACCTATCCACTAAAAGGATTTAATTGATGGCTACTTCGAAAAATGACCTGACCGCAAAATACGAAGAGGAGCGCATTCGCGCCCAAGACCAGTCGCAGCTGATCTACCTGCAGGGCCAGATCGATGAGCTGCGCCGCCAGATCAAGGATACCAACGGCAAGTACGCCTGGGCCATGGAGCAGGTGCGCAAGTCCGAGGCAGTGATCACCCAGCTCCAGAGCATGATCGAGCGTCAGGCCCAGGAGCAGATGCAGGTGCTCGAAGGCTACCGCCGCGAGATCACCGCGCTGCGCAAAGACGTTGCCAACAGCACGATTAAGATCGACGACAGCACCAAGCCACTGCGCGAGATTCAGGCAACGCTCAGCGGCGTCGCCGAGCAGCGCAAGCAAGATTTCCAGACGGCGCAGAGCTGGTTTGCGCGCATCGAGCTGCTTGAGCAGCGCTACAGCGATCTTGATGCCCGCATCCGCGACCAGGTCGAGCAGCAGCGCACCTACACCGCCCAGCTCGACGGCCTGCGTGAGACCGACCAGCAGCTCGTGCTCGATCTGCGCAAGCTCAGCGAGGATGTGCAGATCGAGAAACAGAGCATCCGCCGCCAGTCGGTCGAGGCCCAGCAGCTCATCGCGGACTCGCACGCGGTGGTCACCGAGCTGATCTCACGCACACAGCTGCTCGACGAGACGATCAAAAGCATCGACGCGCAGGTCGAGGCGCTGCCAGAGCAGATCGAGTTTGTGCGCAGCCAGCTGCCCGACATCGTCAGCGAGCTAAAGCGCATCGAGCGCCTGAGCACCGAGCGCTTCCTGATGAACCAGGAGCGGCTCGAAGAGCTGCGCTTCCAGCAAAACGAGCATCTCGACGATCTGCGCAACACCGACGAAAATCAACTGCGCCAGATCACAGCCTGGATCGAGCGCATCGACGCCTGGTGCCTGGAGCACGAGGGCAAGCTCGCCCGCACGCAAAACCGGCTCGAAGACATCCAGATCAGCCACCTTAGCCGCATGCAAGAGCAGGAGCGCCGCGAGATTCAGTCGCTGAGCGATGTGCTCACCGCAATTCAGCAGCGCCTCACCATCGCCCAGTCCGAGATTATGGCCCAAGGAAACGAGACCTAAAATGCTCACACGACGGATTATTCCCTGCCTGGACGTGAAGGCCGGCCGCGTGGTCAAAGGCGTCAGCTTTATCAACCACCGTGATGCAGGCGACCCTGTTGAGCTAGCCGCAGGCTACGACGCCGCCGGAGCCGATGAGCTGGTGTTCTACGATATCACCGCGTCCTCAGACGAGCGCAACATCATGGTCGATGTCGTCGAGCGCGTCGCACGCCAAGTGTTCATTCCGCTCACGGTGGGCGGCGGCATTCGCACAGTCGATGATATGTACCGCATGCTGCGCGCTGGTGCCGACAAAGTCTCGATCAACACCGCCGCTGTGCAAAACCCCGATCTTATTAAAGATGGGGCGCACCGCTTTGGGTCGCAGTGCATTGTGGTCTCGATGGATGCACGGCGGGTCAATGCGCCTGGGGAGTCGCCGCGCTGGCAGATCTTCACCCACACCGGCCGCGATCCGCGCCCGACGGGCCTGGACGCAATCGAGTGGGCCATTCGCAGCGTTGAGCTAGGCGCAGGCGAGCTTGTAATCAATAGCATGGATGCCGATGGCACGAAGGCAGGCTATGACAACGCGCTGCTCAGCGCCATCAGCGAGCGCGTCGCCGTGCCGGTCATCGCCTCTGGTGGCGCAGGCGAACCTGCGCATCTGCTCACAGCGCTGCACGCGGGCAAGGCCGATGCGGTGCTGGCGGCGTCGATCTTTCACTTTGGCAACTACAGTGTCGCCGATGTCAAAAACTACTTGGCGGCCCAGGGCGTGCCCGTGCGCCGCACGGCGGGGGTGCAGTAATGCAGGTCAATATCCGCCTTTTCGCCGCGCTGCGCGAGGCCGTTGGCGCGCCCAGCATTCAGCTCAGCCTGCCAGCCGCAGCAACTGTTGAAACGGCGCTGCAGACACTCGACGCGCAGTGGCCGCAGCTGGAGCTGCACAGCGGCATCGCCTACGCCGTTAATCAAAGCTACGTCGCGGCCACAACCGCGCTCCACGACGGCGATGAGCTAGCACTTATTCCACCAGTCAGCGGAGGCTAGCATCAGTAGATCACAGGACTCCCTGGGGCCAGGGTAAACGGTGTGGCGGCCGAATCGTGCGGTATCCTTTGTGGTGCCAACCAAGAAAGGAACCGT
>JABXJS010000137.1 GCA_013538855.1 Herpetosiphonaceae bacterium | reverse complement strand
CTGGCAGGCAGCACGGCGCTGACGACGACGGTGCAGTACGCGACGAGCGACGGCAGCGCGACGGCGGGCAGCGACTACACCGCCGCGAGCGGCACGCTGCCATTTGCGCCGGGCCAGACGAGCGCCACGCTGAGCATCGCGACACAGGCCGACCAGGAGGCCGAGGGCGACGAGCAGCTGACAGTGCTGCTGAGCGCGCCGACCAACGCCACGTTGGCCGCGAGCAGCGCCGCCGTGACGATCACCGCGACGGCCTACCGTGCCTTTATCCCGCTCCTCCTGCACTAGCAGGCGGCGCACATGGCGCAGTTCACGCATCCGCCGCAGCGATTGACGTGGGCTTGTCCTGCTCGTTGCCCGTAGGTTTGCGTCCGCTGCGTGGTGTCTCAGCAGCCGCTGCTGGCACAGTCGGTGGCGCAGGTGCAGAGCATACGACTGCTATCGGCCACTGGGCCACGGCGGCAGCTGGACTGCTGGGCGCTGGGATTGCTTTTCAGCGGCCTGCTCACATAGAGCAGGCCGCTGTTTTTGTTGTTTTTTGATTAGCGCAGCGCCAGGGTTTAGCTGGTCCAGCCGAGCAGCAGCAGGTTCAGCGCCCCATCGCCGAGGCGGCTGCTCTGGAAGATAAGCCGCTGTAGCTCGGTGTACTCCTGGCGCGAGAGTGTGTCGGTGTGCGCAGCTTGATTGCGCCGATCAGCGATTGGCTGAATCACCTCGAGGGCGAAGTGCTCAACGGCGATGCGGCGGGGTTGATCGACATACCAGTGCTGCTGGATAAACTGCTCGATGCGCGCTGTGTTGGGCTTGGGATACCTGTAGAGATTGGCCAGTGCGCCGAGCGTTTGTTTGTAGTGTTTATCCAGCGGATACTCCAGCTGAGGGCAGGCAAAGAAGCGCTCTTTGATCTCATGCTCCACCACGCTGGAGATGTGGATGGCGGGCGCGGAGTAGTCGCTGGCCCCAATCGAGTCGAGCTGCTCGACCAGAAAGACGGCCAGCGCCAGCGACTCGCGCTGCGGCTTTTGCAGCTGGTCGAGCGTGCGATCCAGGCCCAGGTCGCGCAGGCGGTTGTAGTAGACCTCGATGTGCCGATAGGCGCCGGCCAGCTCGGCGAACTGGCGCGTAACAGCCTCGACCTGCGCGGCGATAGCGCTGATCTCCGCATCGCTGAGGTCGCTCTCGCGCTTGAAGATCTGGTCTAGCTCTTTGAGCAGATCGTCGGCGGTGCGCGGCGGGCGCAGCGGTTTGGTCTGGCTGCTGCCGATGATGTGGCACACGCTGGCATCCTTTAGGCAGTGCTGCGTGCGGCTGACGAGGTCCGCGCGCCAAGGGCCGATGTGCGCCTTGGGGCAGATCAGTAGCTCGCTGATGTCGTTAGCCGTGTCAATGCCGCTGCGCTCAAGCAGCGCGATCTGCTGGCTGGCGCTAAGGTTATCGAGGAAGATGCCCTGGCAGCGCGGCTCCACTGGTGTGCCAAGCGCGGCGTGGGCGCTATCGAGCAGATCGCGCAGGATCGCGTGCACCTGCTGCGAGTCGCTGGCGTTGCTCGGGCGCAGCTCGCTGGCGGTGATCTTTGGGCCGCCGGCGAAGGTCTGCGGCTGCAATGGCACGAGCCGCTCGCTCTGCTGACGTCCGCGCTGATGGGGGCCTGTCCGGCGTTGCTCGGCTTGGCTGGTGCTATCGAGCAGCGCGAAGAGCAGCGTGCCGTGCGGCTCGCCAAGCAGCAGCAGGTCGGCGAGCATGCGCTTGAGCGGCGTGGTCGGCACGCGGTCGCTCTCGGCCTCGCGGTAGTACTTGGCATCCCAGATGAGGCCCGGCTCGCGCCAGATGAGCGTCTGGCCGTCGGCTACTCGCCTGCGCGGCGGGTCGAGACGGTAGATGTAGAAGTCTGGGCGCACGCCAGGCAGGCGGCCACTGCTGGACCACTGCGGCAGCATGTCTGGGATGCGCTGATCGTGCTGCAGGGCGTAGGTGCAGGCGTGCGCGTCTGCGCCCCAGGTGAACTCGATGCGCATTGCGCCACGATCAGTGTTGAGGCTCACGACGCGCTCGCCGAGCATGTCAACCAGCTCGTAGAAGATCCAGAGCTGGTAGAGATAGTTGTCGCGCTGCGGGTCTGCGCCCAGCACGGCGCTGGGCTGGCTGGCCTGGCGATCAAGCAGCTGCAGCGAGCGATAGCGTGCGCGCCACTCCAGCAGATCCTCGTAGGCGCTGTTGCTGCCTGGCAGCAGGCGCTGGCGCACCGCATCCTCTAGCGCCTCTGCGCCGCCGTCGTGGCCCTCGCGGATGCGCTGGGCGCTTGGGCGCAGGCCGGCGAGCTGCGGGAAGGCCAGCTCGCGCTCGCAGCGCTCGACGATCTCGTTGAGCGGATGGCGCAGCACGTCGCTGCTGGCGCTCAGGTGTTCTGATTGGAGCAGGTGCCCGACATCGGCGCGATACTCCAGCAGCGTCAGCACGGTGAGCAGGTTCTCGGGGGTGGCGAAGTCGCGGCGGCGCTGGCGCGTGTGCAGCTGGAGCGGCGGCTGATCGGGGTACTCGTCCCACGTGCTGGCGAGCGTGCGCTCCCAGTCGATGCGCCCGGACACCGGCGGCTCCTCGATGATCGTGTGGCGCGGTGCCTCAAAGCTGAGGCGGCGGATGATGCGCGGCAGAATGTGCTCGAACAGCTCGTCACGCAGGAAAAAGAGCACGCCGAGATCACGGTACACGGCCAGTGCGGCGTCGTCGTTGGCGGTTGCGGCACGCTGATCGTAGTACTGGCTAAAGCGGCTGCGATCATGTTTGAGCAGCAGGTCGATCAGCCGCGCCTGCATCACCGCGTAGATCGTCCGCTCGGCAGCTGTGTAGATCGTGCTCATAGGCCGCGCTCCTGCACAGCCTGTGCCGCTGCGGGCGCAGGCTGTGGCGGTCGCTGCTGCGCTGCCCGCGCATTGGCAGCACGGGCAGGCGTGGCGATGGACCCGGCTCGCGGCGGCGCTGGGCGCATGTGCGCTGCTGGGCGCTGCTGCGCTGCCCGCGCATTGGCGGCCCGGACGGGCGCGGCGGTGGCCACAGCTCGCGGCGGCGCTGGGCGCATGTGCGCTACTGGTCGCTGGGCGGCGGCCAGTGCACGTGCGGCGCGGACAGGTCGTGCGGTGCTCATAGGCCACGCTCCTGCACGTAGCTGCGCAGCCGCTGGGCGAACTCGCCATGGTGGTTGATGTGCAGCGGCCCGAGCTCAAACACGCGCTGGAGCTGATCGGCGCTGAGCTGGTCGATGCTGCTGTCGTGGATGGCCTGGTTGTGCTGTTTGAGCTGGCTCAGGTGCGCATGCTGGCGTGGCGCAGGCAGCCGCTTGATGATCTGCTGGACCGCAGTGGTGAAGGTCGCGCTGTCGGCGGCGTGCTCAAGGTAGGCCAGCAGCACGCGCTGCTCGTCCTTGGTGAGCACCTGGAGCTGGTCGGCCAGCACGTCGGCGAGCGCGCTGTCGAGCGCTTCCTCCCAGCTCATGCCCACGGCGCAGCCAGCGAACAGCGTGGCGTAGACCGCCTCGGCCTGCGCCGTGCCGAGCTGGCGATAGACGCGGATCGCGTGAAAGATGCGCCAGCAGTCGTCGAGCACGGCGGGGGTGCTGGCGCTGGTCTCTAGCTGGTAGCGGGTTTGCAGGTCGGCGGCTAGGTCGGACACGCGCGTGAGCGTGATCTCGGCTCCGGCGTAGCTCCAGGTGATGCGGCCGTTGAGCGTGTCGTGGCTGATGGCGCTGAAGTCGTGAGCGTGCAGGCGCTCCAGGGCGCGATAGATGGCGATGGCCTGCTCGGCGCTGCTGGCGCTGGCCTGCGGCGGCATGATGTCGATGAAGGTAAAGCGGCGCTTCATGGCCTCGCTGATCTGGTTGAGGAAGTGGCGGTCGAAGCTGTTGAGCGTGCCGATGAGCCGGAAGTCGCGCGGCATGGGCACGTCGGCGGTCAGGCCGCTGTCGGTCGGCACGCTGAGGGTGGCGTCGATTTGTCCGCCGAGGGTGGTCAGCACGCTGCCGAATGCGGCGTCGATCGGCGCACGGGTGAACTCGTCGATCACGAGCCAGCTGCCCCGGTAGGTGTGGCCATCCTCATGCATCAGGCTGCGCTGGTAGCCGATGTGCGGCAGGCGCTGGCCGTCGTAGTCGGCGTAGTTGGCCAGCACGGCCTGGGTCAGGCTGCCGTGGCGCACGCCGTAGATCAGCCTGCGCTGCTGGCCGGACTCGCCGTCGAGCTGCGGCACAATGCCGCCGATCACATCGCGCACGCCCCAGCTCTCGGTGGCGGTGACGACCATGGCGCGATAGCCCGCGATGGTCACGTTGCGCGTGCTGGGCGGCGCGGTCGGCGGCAGCTCCGGCTGGGTCGGCATCACCGGGCGCGCCTGCTCCTCGCGCCAGAGGATGCGCGGCAGCAGCTTGGCCAGGTGCGTCTTGCCTGTGCCTGGCGGCCCGCTGAGAATCACGTGGCGGCCGGCGATCAGGGCGCGATAGATGCGCCGAATCACCCTGGCGTCGATCAGCAGCTCGCGCTGAATCTCGGCGATGCGGGCGTTGAGCGTCGCCTGGTCGATGTGCGGCAGGTTGGCCTTGGTGAGCTGTGGGCCGTGGTCGGCGCGCACCTGCTCGATGTGGCGCAGAAAGGTGTTGAGCGCCTGCGCGGTGGGCGTGGGCGCGTCGAGCGGCTGGAGCGCGTCGGCGGTCAGCTGCCAGCCATCTGGGCTGTCCTCGATCAGCCGGGCCTCGCGGTACCAGCTGAGCAGGCCGGCCGGCGCGCTGGCCTGGTTGTTGAGCAGCAGCATGAGCGCGAGCGTGTGGCCGCTGGCGCTGTCGGCGTCAGGCAGCAGCATGGTCAGGGCGGCGTAGCGCAGCAGATGCTCGCGGGTCAGGTCGCCCAGGTGCTCCCAGCGGCGGTAGCGCTCGCCGTCAAGCGGCTCGATGAGCCGGAGCAGCAGCAGGTCGCTGATCAGCTCCTCGGCGTCGGGCGCGCTGCGCAGGTCGGCGATGGGCGGGTCGATGCGCCCGAGCGTGTCAACGATCTCTTCGGGGCTGTAGTCGGCGGCGTTGAGGTGCATGACCAGATCAATATAGGGATGCAGCGCGGGGCCAAGCACGCCGCTCAGCGGCGAGCTGACCGGCGTGACTGGCGTGTCCTTGTCGCGCCAGAGCTGGGCCACATCGCGCTGATAAAAGCTGAAGCTGGGGCCGAAGCGCTGGCTGAGCGCCTGGCGCACGCTGGCCAGCTGGTGATCGATGTTGGCGCGGCGGTCGCTGACATACTCGCGGAAGGCGTCGACGATCTGGCGCTTCTGCTCGCCGGAGACGATCGGCTCGAAGGTGTCCGGGTGCACAAGGTGCAGCAGGGCCTCGCGCTGCGCCTGCGCCTTGATGATCGGCTGCTCGTAGAGCCACTCGCGAAAGAACCAGGGATCGTTGAGCATCTGCTCGCGGGCGTGGGCGGAGCGGCCTTTCCATGCCCGCAGCACGCTGATCAAAAACGCCACATAGAAGTAGCGCAGCGTGTTGAAGGCTGTGCCCATGCGCGCGAAGCCCTGCTCAAGCGCGGCGTCGAGATCGCTGGGCACCTGCGGCGGCTGCGGCAGCAGCGCCAGCACCGCGTGGATGTGGGCGCGCTTGGTCGCGGCGCTCATACTGCTGGTCCAGGCTGGCAGCAGGTGCACGTACAACAGCTCAGCGGCAAGCTGGATCACCGCGGGGCTGGCAGCGTTGAGCTGCTTGTGCAGCTTATCCATGAAGCTGCCCGCCGACTCGTCAGGGTTGCCTACGATTAGCTGGTACAGCTCGTCGAGGTTGCTGCGTGTCCAGATCGCCTGGCCAGGCGTGAACAGCGAGTCGTCGCTGCGCAGCGCGGCCGTGTGGAAGCGCTCGATCGCGCCATAGAGCCGCGCGGAGTTCTCGCCGTGGTAGCGAGCTGAGCTGTCGGTCATCTTCTGCTCCTTAAATCTTCAGAGTGCGCGTTTGTCCGCCTACTCGCCGCTCTCGTGAGTCTAGTTGCCGCTCAGGGGAGTTTCTTAACTGCCTATTCTACGCCACCTGCGGCGGCTGTGGCAAAGGCCGTCGCTACGCACAGCGGGCGGTGGTCGCCAATCTGGCTGATCACCGCCCGCTGTCTGTGCGTGGGGCCGCAGGGCTATGCGGGCTGGATGCTCGCTGCGCCTACGGCAGCCAGACGAGGTACAGCGTGGAGGACTGATAGACGAAGCCGTGCACATCCTGCAGCACGATCTCCAGCGGCTGGCCCTGCCACGGCAGCATCGCGCTCTCGGGCACCTCGACCAGCACCGGCTGCGGCGCGCCATTTTGGCCGTAGTCATAGCTGAAGATCGGCGTGCCGTTGACCAGCAGCGTCACCTGGTCGTCCACAATGGCTGGCACTAGCCCGGTCGGGCTGGCCGAGAGGTAGTAGTGGCCGCCGCTGGGCAGCGGCATGGGCAGCTGCACCGTGGTGGTGTAGAAGATCTGCCCCGGCTGCAGCACCGTCTGGACCGGGATGGCCTGGTCAACCAGCGTGGCGATCAGCACAAGCTGGCTGCGGCGCACAAACGGCAGGAAGATGCGCTTATCTGCTGGCTTTGGCGTCGCGGTCGGCGTGCTGCTCGGCGACGGCGTGCCGGTTGCGGTCGCCGTCGGTGTGTCTGTCGGCTGCGGCGTGCCGGTTGCGGTCGCTGTCGGTGTATTCGTTGGCGTGTTGGTTGGCGTGTTGGTTGGCGTGTCCGTTGCTGTTGATGTTGGCGTGTTGGTCGGCGTGTTGGTTGGCGTGTCCGTTGCTGTTGATGTTGGCGTGTTGGTCGGCGTGTTGGTTGGCGTGTTGGTCGGCGTGTTGGTCGGCGTGTTGGTTGGCGTGTTGGTCGGCGTGTTGGTTGGCGTGTTGGTTGGCGTGTTGGTCGGCGTGTTGGTTGCTGTTGGCGTGGGCGTGTTGGTCGGCGCGACGTCGTCGTTCTGGATGGTGCCGCTGGCGCTGGTGACGAGAATGTCGGCACCGACCGGGTTGGAGAGCGTGAGATTGACCGTCTCGTCCGGCTCGACCACCGCGTCGTTGACGATGGGCACGGTGACGATGAATTGGGTTTCGCTGTTGGTGAAGATGCGTGTGCCGCTGCTGGTCGTGTAGTCGCTAGGCGCGCTGGCGCTGCCGTTGCTGGTGGCGTAGCTCACGCTCACATTCCGCGACAACGCTAGGTTGAGCGTGACTGTAAACTGGAGCTGGCCGCTCGACTCGAGGGCGCTGCCGCCGCTCACGCTGAAGGCCGGGAACACCAGCTGGAAGGGTGTGTGCACGTAGTTGTAGATGCCATTACCGACTTGGCCTTGGCCGCCGTTGCCCCAGCAGTAGGCGCTGCCGTCGCTGGTGGCCGCGCACGTGTGCGAACCACCGCCATCAATCATCGTGACGGCGCTCAGGCCGCTGACCGTGACCGGCAGGCGGCGGTTGGTCGTCGAGCCGTCGCCGAGCTGGCCAGCGAAGTTTTCGCCCCAGCAGCGCGCGGTGGTATCCGCCAGCAGCGCACAGCTGTGGTAGGAGCCAGTGGTGATCGCGGTGATGGTCGTGAGCGGCGACCCTGCGCCGACGACCACGGGCACATTGCTGGCGGTGAGGCTGTTGTTGCCGAGTTGGCCGCTCGCGTTGGCTCCCCAGCAGCGCGCGGTTGTATCCGCCAGCATCACACAGGCGTGCTGCTGCCCAACGCTGATGCTCGCCGCCGCTGTGGTGATGCCGCTGACCTGCTCTGGCAGCGGGTGCGGGTTGACGTCGGCGCTTCCGATGCCAAGCTGGCCTTGCTGGTTGTCGCCCCAGCACTGCACGCTGCCGTTGGCCAGCACGGCGCAGGTGTTGCGCACGTCGGCGCTGATGGCGACCGCCGTGGTGATGCCGCTGACAGCAACTGGCGTCAGCCGAGCTAGGGTGGTGCCATCGCCCAGCTGACCATAGGTGTTGTCGCCCCAGCAGCGCACGCTGCCGCTCGTCAGCAGCGCACAGCTATGGCCGTTACCGCCGCTGATCGCGGCGACATTGCTCAGGCCGCTCACCGTCACGGGCGTGGCGCTGGTCGTGGTCGAGTTGTTGCCGAGCTGGCCGCCGCTGTTGTCGCCCCAGCAGCGCACCGTCGTATCGGCGAGAATGACACAGTTGTGGCTGTAGCCTGCGGTCAGCGTGACCGCTGTGGTGATGCCGGGCACGGCAATGGGACGATTGCTCGTCCCCCCCGCTGAGCCGAGTTGGCTGCTGCTGTTGTCGCCCCAGCAGCGCAGCGTGCCATCGACGCGCAGCGCACAGGTGTGGTAGCCGCCGGCCTCCACCTGCTTCACCGCCGGAATGGCCATGATCTGGTTATCGCTTGCTGTAAGGTTGGCGGCTGCCAGGTCGGCGGCTGCCAGGTCGGCGGCTGCCAGGCTGGCGGCTGGCGGCGCGTTGAATGCATTAATCTGCGCGGCCACGGGCACGGCTATGCTCAGCATGACGAGCACGAAAAGAACATTGAGCAGTCGGCGTGGGGGCATGGGCCTCTTCCTTTCACAGTAGCTGGATGGTGTCGCGATGTTCGTTCTGGCCTGCGGTCGGTGTGCATGAAATCACGGCAAGCACGCCAAAGCAGCGCACATAGCAGCGCGCTGCGGCGGATAGGTGGGTCCGCTGCCGATCATACACGATAGCCCTGGGTGGAAACAACCCCCGCACGGGCCAATCTGACGCTTTTGCGGCGCAATACGGCCCGTAGTAGGCGCACGCCACCGCGCCGCTGGTTGTGCTCGGCGCTGCGGACAACGCGGCGGGCGCGGCGCTGGCGTGCTGGTCTGCGCGGCCTCGGTGCGCAGCGGCGGATGCTGCCGCACTGTTGGCCGCCGCTAGGCCGCTGGGATGGGGCCGCTCTCGCTGGCGGCGGGAATATTGGAGATCGGCGCGAGGTAGAGCCTCTGGGCGGCCTGCTCGTGGGCCAGCGCGCTGGCGATCTGCTGGGCGATGATCGTGAGCAGCTCGCTGTCCTGCTGGCTCCAGTCGGGCTGGCCAGGGCTGTTGATCAGCGTTAGCGTGCCCAGCGTCTGCGCGGCGCTGCTCAGCGGGGCCACCATGATCGCACCACAGTTGGTGGCCTGGCGGCGCGCCTGCACATGCGGCGACTCGCGTGGGTCGGCCGCGCCCTGCGGCGAGAGCGCCAGCTGGCCGGTGCGCAGCACCCAGCCGGTCAGCCCGGCCATCAGCTCGGCATAGTCAACGTGCGCGATCGCACCCATGCCTGCGCCCGCGCCGACAAACGCGGTGACGGCGGCGCTCTGCTGGTCGACGGCGATCAGCGTCACGCGGTCGGCCGTGAAGGTGGCGGCGATCTGCTGCACGATCTGCTCGAGCTGGCGGGCCAGCGGCTGCTCGCTCATGATCGTGCGCGTGATCGCGTACAGCGCCTCGGTCCTGGTTAGGCTCGCCTGGAGCTGGTGCGAGAGCTGCAGGGCGTGGTCGCGCTGGCTGCGCAGCTCCTGCTCAAGCTGGCGCTTTCTGGTGATGTCCTGGCCCATGCCGATGATCGTCTGCGGCTGGCCGGTGTCGTCGCAGATGGCGGTGTAGATCCAGTCGATCAGGCGCAGCTGGCCGCTGCGCGTGCGCCAGGTGCTCTCGCAGCTGAGCGGGTAGGTGCCGCCGACGATCTGCTCGAAGATCGCCTGGGCCGCCGCGCTGGCCTGCTCGCCCATGAACATGTCCCAAAGGGCGCGGCCGCTGAGCTGGGCCTGGGTGTAGCCGCTCAGGCGCTCGCAGGCGCGGTTGCAGCGCACAAGCTGGCCGCTGGGCGTGAGCACGATGATCAGCGCCTCGATGGTGTCAAGGATGGTGGTGGTGAGGTCGCGCAGCTGGCGGTTCTCGTGCTCCAGGCGCACGATCTGCTGCTCGTGTTGGCTGTTGGACATGGTCGTCACCCCCGCTGGTTGTGGCTGGTACCGTTGGGTTGGTGGTGGGCTGTGGCTGTCGCTGCATTATCGCACACTCGGCCCGCTTAAGCCAGCCGCCGCCCTGTGGCTCCCGGCGACCCACCCGCAGCTTGTTTAACGCCAACGGGGAACGGTCGAGCTAGCACCAGCGTAGGCTCTGTCGGCTGAGCCGCTGCCGCTCAACCAGCGACGATTCTTTTCCAAACAACACGACCACGTCGCTCCCCCGTTCAGCAGCAGACAGCCCGCAATGCACGTTGCGTGCTGCGGGCTGCATGGGCCGGGCTATGCGCTGTGCGCTACTGGTTGTAGCGCGTTGGCGAAAGTGCGTTTGTCGCACCGTAGTAGGTCATTGGGCTACTGCTGTACGCCTGGACAAAGTGGCGCGATTCGCTTCTGTTTTGCCAGAGGGTCGAGTCGGGACAATCCCCGATTGTCCCTCCAGAATCTGTATTGACTTCAACGTATGATCGTAGCGATCTTTCATTTGTTGCTGATGATATCACGTGCCATGTTCCACCACAGCTTGTTTGTGCTAGCGTTACTACTTTAATTTTATACCAAACGGGACTTCTGGATGTAGATCCGTATGCAACATCTATGTTTGTGCCACCTTGATACTGCTCTAAGAGCCAACTATTGCCGGTGACACCGTCGTTGAATGCTGTACTTGTGGCATGAACACGCGTTGTGGCTACAATATTTGCGATAAGCAGCCCAATGATCAGTATGTTAGTAATCGTCATTTTCAGCATATTGAGCGCTCCTTCTACTACTGCTCAAGCCGTGCAAAGTGAACCCGTGTTCCTTCGGGCAGTAGAGCCTCCGCACGCTTGTAGTACTGCGTGAACTCACCCGATCCAACAAACTCACCGCTACTGATGAGAATATTCTTGTGGATCATCGAGATCATCATATAGTTCGGCCGCTCGGCGAGATCATCGACCTCAGTGGTGATCCCAGCGAGCTGCGCCAGCGTAGAGATTTTGATGTTGACGCCGACGATCAGCACGCCGCGCGCATACTCGCCGCGCAGCCAGGCTGGGTCAACGCTGGCGAGCGCCACTTGGTCGATGTAGAGCACCTGGTAGCTGTTCGGTGCGGCCTGGCGCGCTGCGGCCCCATCGGGCACCACGGTGGTCTGATAGATCTGCAAGAACTCTGGCGTTGCGTGGGGCTTCGCTGCGATGTAGAGCGAGGGCACGGTGCGCTGCGGGTGCTTAAATGCCTCGATGATACTGGCGGTGTCGGTGGCTGGCGGCGGGGTGGCGCGGATGGTGTCGGCGCTGCTGCGGCTGGTGAGCGTGCTGTACAGCAAGAGGCTCAGGCTGGCAATCACCACCACCTGTAGCCCGATGACGCTTCTGCGGGGCATATGGGTCTCCTGCTCTAGAAAGATGATGAAAACTACTGGGGTTTGTTAGGGAACGTTGTGGTACTTCTTCTCCGCCGCAGATAGTAGCAGCTCCTGTCATATGTGTCAAGTGAGCCGGATCGCAGCGCCTACTGGTGCAGCGTGGCGCGGCAGGTGCAGCCTAAGCAGGTGTTGGCGCGCTGGCCGAGGCGGCTGCTGCGCCGCCAGCTCCGCCCTGAGCGCCAGCTGGCGGCAGTGTGTGATGCGTTAGTCATGCAGCCCTTGGCCGGCGAGGATGCTGGGCAGGCACTTGGCCACGCGGGCGGCGCGCGTCTTGGCCTGCTTGGGCGTGGCGAAGTGCTGGAGGTAGGCGCGCTGGCGGTTGGCTGTCAGGCCCTCGAAGGCTACGCGCAATGGCTCGTTCGCGTCGAGCTGCCGCTGGAACTCGGCGGGGATGCTATACGCGCTGAATTTTTTAAACTCTGCGCTCAGCCCAGCCTGCTCGGCGATGATGGCGGCCTGAACGTACTCTTGCAGCGTGTCGGCCAGCGCGACGATTTGCTGCACTGTGGTGAAGCGAATCTGGCGCGCCAGCTGCATGTTCTCCACCTGGGCCGTGAGCAAGTTGTGCTGGTCGTCGATCAGCGCGCCTTTGAAGAACAGCAGCGCGCAGTAGTGCTTAAAGCCATGCATCAGCACAATGTTGCGATCATCAAGCAGGTAGCACGGCGCGCCCCACTTGAATGCCTCGGTTAATCCGCAGGCCAGCACCAGCGCGCGCAGCTGCATAAACTCGGCGCGCCACTGGTGGGACTGGTTAAGAAAAGCAACGATGCGTGGGTGGTTGATCGGCTGTGGATTAACTGCGGGCATCTGTGATCCTTTCTGGTGCTACGGCGCATCCGCCGTGTGTCAGTGTCAAAAGGCTGCCATGATCATGGTCAGCGCGCTACAATGGCTATTCCGCTTCTGTTGCGGCCACACCTGCCTCGAGTGCCGCCGGATCGATCTGGGATAATCGCTGGATGGGCACTGCCTGCGCCTGCGTGATCAGCCCGATGGCTGCGGCCAGCGCCAGCGACTCGGCGGCTGTGCCAATCACCTCGTAGATACAGACATAGCGCGCCAGCTGCGCGTCCCAGCGCTCAAGGGCGAGCTTGGTTTGGCTGCGCCCTGCATACTGGCTCACGACGATCTGTCCGCTGGGCGTGCGCCAGTGCCCATGCACAATGTGGCGTCGCCCGCGGTTGTGGTGCTCATCGGCCCACGTGCGAATCTGCAGCGCAATCTGCGTCGGAATGGGAATGCGCGTGGTCGCAGCATCCCCATTCCGGTTGGGATAGTCGGTGATTGCGCTGCTGTCGCTCAGCTGCGCGCCCATCCAGGCCGGTATATCGATAAAAATAATCTGCTCAAAGCCCATCGAGCGGTGGAGCAGCGCACCATAGGCGATCCGCGTATCCAGCCGGGCTTCGGCGCGGTAGCTGTAGCCAAACGGGCCATGCTGGCACATAATCAGCAGCTTTAGGCCATACAGATCAAAAATAAATGGCTCTAGCTCGCTGTAGGTGCGGCCTTGCTGATCCAACGCGACTTGAAAGTCACTCTCATCCATGGTCATTGTTTGCTCTCCGATCTCCTGGTGACATCCGGATTATAGCGCTTGATGGCAGTGCACCCGCCGTGTGTACTGCCGTCTACCTTGGGCCTGTCTGGTTGGTGCCGCTCGGTCGTAAGCCGTCGTAGCCATGCTGCTATTACAGCTGCTTTAGGATGCTGACGGATGTATGGTCAGCGAGCGGCATGTGTGCATAAGGCACTGGCTCAAGGATGGCATCCACGATGCTAACCAAGGCCTCGAAGCTGTCCGGCAGCTCCAGCAGATGGTAGCCGTGGTCTGTCAGTCCATCCATCTTGCTGCGGACAAACTGGTGGTCAACTGTGGATATCAACACGGGAATATGAATTGTCGATGGATCGAACTGTAGCAGCTTGAGCAGCGGCCAGCCTGCCCCCGATGCCTGTATGCCCACATCGAGAATAATCAGGTCAGGCTGGAGTTGCTGGAGCGCTGGATAGGTGTCAGCATTTGTCAGATAGATCATAACCGTATAGTCTGTCTCGCTGAGCAGTTCGTCGAGCAGTGCCAGCAGCGAGGGGTCGCTGTTCACGATGGCTATCGTTTGGGGAGCCATATGGTCCTCCTTGGGCCGCTGCGCTGACTAGCCAGTGGTTCGCGGTGGTGCCACCTAGGGCACGCTCGGGCCACGCTTGGTGTCGCTGTGCTGCTCTATGGCCCGATCCAGCTTGGTAAAGAACTCCTGCAGGGCCGCCTGCTGCTGCGCGGATGCGCGGGTGCCCTTGCCGACCAAGAATCTGCGGCCCTGCAGCGGCTCGAGCAGCGTTGCCTTAAGCTTGGTGCCGCTGGAGTCGCGAATCCACGACACTTGCATCGGGTAGGCTTTGGGGCTGATCTGGGCATTGATCAGCCCGCCATACGCTGGCTCCCATAGCTCGGCGAACCATGGGTCACGCTGCATCAGCGTGCGAATAATCGTCTGCAGGTGCTGGTAGTCAAATGGGTAGTGCTGGGTTGTTGTGGTTGTGCTCATGTGTTGCTCGCTTTGTGCGCTATGGATGTGCCGCTAGTGCTCGGCATATGACTCCGGCTGGCTATCGGCTGTGCGGGCCTTTCGAATATCGACTGCCTGGAGTCGGCTGGGAATCTGAGCTATCACCTGCAAGTGGCTATGGCAGCTTGCATATACCACCAGCGTCCTTGGTCGCATGCTTTCAGCCAGGGCCTGGTTTTTATGACACACCGGGCAGGGTGTAACCGTTAGTAATTTGCGCGCCATCTTGACTCCTTTGGGCGTGCTGTACGCCCGCGCTGTGCGCTGCGCTGGCCGCTATGACTAGGGCGTGGGCTTGGGCTGGTCTGGCTGCGCTGGAGCAAGGCTGCGCTTGTTGGCTGGAGCAGGCGGCTGTGCGCTGTGCGCTGCCGCGTCGGCCCGCTGGCTCCGCAGTCGCCGCTTTGTCCGATAGCGGCTAGTTCGGCTAGGCATCGTGGCGAGACCGACCAGCAGCATTCCGCCAACCAGCGCAGCAAGCATAATTACCCACAGCGGCAGTGCGCTGGTCTGCCAGCCCAAGAAGTGGATGGCGATGAGGGTTGGGTTTTGCACACCGATGATGGCCAGGATCAGTAAAATCAACCCCGTGACTCCAATGAACAAACCTTTCATGGTTCTACTCCTTTCGGTCGGTCATACGCTGTGCGCGCACCGCCGCGCCTCTAGCCGCCGTGCTATGGGCCGAGCGTTGAGTAAAGCCAGCAGGCTAGCCTGCCGCCTTTGTAGGGCGTACATCGACGTAGGATGGTGTATCACATCACTGGAGCAAAAACCCGGTGCGATGGGCGACCAACGGCCGTCAGGGGCAACAAGACCGGGCTAGGGAGGGCTGGAAGAGCGCTGTGAGCACGCTGTTTCGTTCTGCTAAGTATAGCACCTTTCAGCGCCACCTGTGCGTGTGTCTGCCTAGGCCACTGCCGCTGTCCACGCGCCTGTCGCCCTCCCTCCGTGCATCTGGCTCCCGCTGATCATGGCGCAATGCGCAGACGGCGGAATACAGCGTCGCTCCGTCTGCGCGCGCTCTGGGCGCGTGGGCGCTAGTCATGCAGGCCTTGGCCGGCGAGGATGCTGGGCAGGCATTTTTCTACGCGGGCGGCGCGCGTCGTGGCCTGCTTGGGCGCGGCGAAGTGCAGCAGGTAGGCGCGCTGGCGGCCGGGCGTCAGGCCCTCACAGGCCACGCGCACGGCCTCGTTCGCATCGAGCTGCTGCTGAAACTCGGCGGGGACGCTGAACGCGCTGGTTGGCTTGCGCTCCACGCTCAGCCCGGCCTGCTCCGCCGCGCTGGCGGCCTGCACGTACTGCGTAATGGTGGCGGCCAGCGCGGTGATCGCCTGCGCGCTGGTGAAGCGCATTTGGCGCGCCGCCTGTACGTTCGCGGTCTGGGCCACGAGCAGGCTGTGCTGGTCGTCGAGCAGCGCGCCCGTGAAGAACAGCAGCGCGCAGTAGTGCTTGAAGCCATGCATCAGCACGACGTTGCCGCCGTCGTGGGTGTAGCACGGCACGCCCCACTTGAACGCCTCGGCCAGCCCGCACGCCAGCAGCAGCGCGCGCAGCTGCGTAAACTCGGCGCGCCGCTGGTGGGCCTTGGCCAGAAACATCTCAACCTTGGGGTGCGTGGTCGGCTGCTGATCAACTGCGGGCAGCGCTCAATTCTTTCTTGGTGCTACGACTCAACTACCCCAGTCGACCAGCCGCCTGTGTCAGCCACTGACACGGCCGGGCCATGGTTTTATGCTGAAGATGCGCCATGCTTAAATCGACCGTGGTTCAGGCTGGGAGCCAGCGCTGGTGCCAGCCCGCCCGTTCCCCGGTGGCGCTACCAAAGCTGCGGGTGCCCCGCCCCGCAGCCGCAGGGCCGCCACCAGGCCCGGCGACGCTGCGGTTGACGCTCCACCAGCGCCGATCACGCACTAACATATCTCGTAATAAAACTGTTGCATTCCTAACAGTAATGTGCTTATAATAAAGTACACATGTTCTGTTTTGGTGTACGAATAATTATTAGGAGGAATCGATATGTCCAAGAAAAACTCTCGGACAGTCTCCAAACGACCTGACGGAACGTGGCAAAACAAGAAAGACGATGCGTCGCGTGCCTCATCTGTACATAACACCCAAGCCGATGCTGTGAATGCAGCTCGCGATATGCTCCACAACTCCGGCGGCGGCGAATTGACCACAATGGGCCGCGATGGCAAGATCAGAAGCAAAGACACAATTGCGCCTGGCAATGATCCTCTGCCGCCCAAAGACAAAGAGCATTAACCTGTAGCTACATCAAACCGCTACACCAACACAGAACTAAGCATCACCCTTCTAGCTGAGGGGCGATGCTTATATATTCACGCGCATACGCTGCAATGAAGTTTGGGTTGCCGCCAAAAGCCTCCAACAGAGGTCCACCCTGCATCCGATCAGTAGGTGAATTGGTATTCCAACTGTTTACAATAATATTAATCTGTGCTATCGATCTGAAGTCACAGTTACATACGGAATTGGTGTCGAGTCATGTGTCATTAGGTTATAAATATCATCACACTTTGTTACGCCGAATAAGAACGCTATTATTGCAAGGAGAGCTGCAATAAATTCTACAATTGACTTAATATCCCAAGAGTCATCATTCATATTACACCTAAGATTTGTGTAAAATTGCTTAATAATTTATACCCTAAGAAAATGTCGATAAGGATTTACAAGTAGTATACCACATATTATACAAAAATTATTTGTATCAGGATGTTTTACAGCCACTACAGAAAATATGATTACTCTGCGCCATATCAGTACTCCAAATTGCTACTATCTTTAAAATACTCATACTGTAAGGTGTAGTTTATAGGATGAAATATACAAGTTATTGTACATCCAGCTAATACAAAATCATGGGAGCTACATACAATATAAACTTATTTGAAGCGTTTTAAATGTACCTGCCCATTATCAAAGGCTTGACCTAGCGGATCTATTAAGGTTAAGTCGTAATCTTTTCCATCTTCAAATCTGTATCGTAAGGTAATATTGTGACCTTCTAGAGTCATTTTTACTTGCACACTGTCTAGGATGGTATAGGTACCATAATTGTGTTCAACCACAACTTCATTTCTTGAATTGTCGATAAACATATTGTCATTACCTGGATCAAATCTAGATGCAGATTCATTATTTGGAAATCGTCGGATTATCATAACTTTTCCATCGCTAGAGAAATCTAGAAGAGTTTTCTCCTGTTTATTTGTGTGGACTAAATCTACGATTTCATATGTACCTACAAAAGATTTACTCGAACTACATCCATACAAAATAAAAAATAGTATGATTATGGTAAACTTATTCATAAAAAACCTCTAATCATTAATCTTTCGATAACTTATCGCTTCACGATTAGTATTCATGCTCATAAGTGGTATCATATCCATAGTATCGTCATTGATAACAATTTCAAAATCAATTGGAAACATCATACCTGCGAATAAACCTGATGAATCCATACGGATTATGTTTCTTTTTTCATCAATAACGTTATATTGGCCATTTATAGGAAATATTCCCCCCTCACCCATAACAAAACTTCCATCTTCATAAAAGTGGTTTATTGACCCTGATTCATCCATCCATCTGCCAGTTATTTCTTCTTTTAAGTTTGATGAAGTAACCTTGATGATAAATAAAGCACCTAGCACTACGAACATTAAGCCAATAATCAACGTTGTTTTAGCTTTACTCATGTGATCCCTTTCTTATAATGATACTAATTCATCTTCGAGTAGTTTCAATGTGCAATCCTGTCGGAGGCATGAAGCGGCGTGCAAACCTCCCTAGATGTGCTACATCTCCAACGAGAATTGGTATTGCACATGATCATTTACTCTGGCAGTGAAAGGTAACGCTGTCGTATTGCTTGCCTAACAGCCAATCTTTTTATACTCTCTTAGTTACCTTTTATCCAAAAAATTTTACTGCTTTACTAACTTTTGATAGCTCTCGCTGTATGCCTCTACTTTATCGTGTGCTCGTCACAGGCTATCTGGTTGCTTTAGTGGGGTGTCTACTACTCAGAATGTTGCTGTACTCAGCCATGTAAGCCCTTATACATTGTGCTTTCAATAGCTCTGCGCTAGATTACGCCATGGTTTATTTCTCTCCGTGGTTGGGGCATGCTTAACTAAAATCAGTAGATCACAGGACTCCCTGGGGCCAGGGTAAACGGTGTGGCGGCCGAATCGTGCGGTATCCTTTGTGGTGCCAACCAAGAAAGGAACCGTG
>JABXJS010000136.1 GCA_013538855.1 Herpetosiphonaceae bacterium | reverse complement strand
CGACGGCAGCGCCAGCCTGCGTGTGCCCAGCGGGGCCACGCTGCCCTGGGAGTACACCACCGTCCAGGGCACGGGCGATCTCCAGATCGACCCCGGCGCGACCCTGCTGCTCAGCGGCAACTCCAGCCGCTCGCTGTACACGCGCACGCTGCGCAACCAAGGCAACGTGACCATGACCGACGGCGGCAGCCTGTGGCTTTACGCGAGCGCAGACATCGTGAACAGCGGCAGCGTCGCCATCCAGGGCAGCGGTGTGCTGTACGGCAGCGGCAGCGGCATCACGTTCACCAACAGCGGCAGCGTGAGCAAAACCACACCTGACCCTGTCACCTACAGCGGCATCACCTACATCGACCAGGGCGGCACCCTTAGCCCCCTGATCAGATTCCAGCCGTAGGCGAATGGCTGCCGCTGGCAAGCCGATATAGCCAATCCAGGAGGTGCAAACCAAACGACACATAAATCCGTAGACAGGTGAAGAAGAACAGCTATCGAGGAGCTAAACGAAGGAGCACAGCCTCCAGCAAGCAGTATACGTGTACGCTTGCTGGAGGCTGTAGATTTTTAAACATGGCCTTGCAGAAACCCATGGATGGAGCAAAAGTATGGTATACGTTTAATACTCATTAAACCATGGAAGGCATACCAATGACGGGACACAATCCACAGCACCCCCAAACGACTACTGAGCACTCCTTGCACTACGTCGCAGCACCCATGCTTCAACTCCTTGGCTGCCCCATGCTTGACAACACCACCACAGAGATGCTTGCGCCAAAAGCCTGGCTCCTGCTCGCCTATCTGAGTATCACCAGCCGACCACAGCCACGGCCAGTGCTCTGCGCACTTCTATGGCCGGAGAGTCAGAGCAAAGCGGCCCACAAAAATCTTTCGAATATCAAGTGGGAGATTCGCCAAGCCTTTAGCTTTGACCCGTTTCAGGGCAAAAGCATGCTCAGCCTAGCGCCCACGCTGCGCGTTGATATCAAAGAGCTGCGCGAGTGCCGCACGACGCTGCTGGCCCAGCGTGCGGACCAGCCACTTGATACCACGCTCGTGCGCTACGCGGAGTCGATCCTGCCGCTCTATCGCGGCAGCCTGCTACAAGAGCTACAGCTCACCGCAGCACCTGAGGCCGAGCAGTGGCTGGCGACCGCGCGCACCACCATCGAGCAGGAGTTTCTGGAAGTGCTGCAGCGGCTCACGCAGCACTATCAGCAGCTTGACATGTCCGATCGCGTCATTGATATAGGCCAGCGTATGCTCGATATCGATCCGTTTCACGAGCAGGCGCTGCAAGTCGTGCTTGGCGCATATGTTAAGTATGGCCGTCGCGCCGAGGCACTGCGCACCTATCAGCTCTTTACCGAGCGCCTGCAGAGCGAGCTGGGCCTCGAGCCTCTTCCTGAAACCCAAGCGCTCTATACGCTGCTGCTCGATACCACGGCCACCTCCTCTGCGCCGAGCACGCCAGCGGAGGGTGTGGGCATTCCCGTGCCAACCACGCCCTGCTTTGGCCGCAGCGCCGATCTGCGCAGCGTGCAGCAGCACATCGCTGCCGGCGCGCGCCTGATCACGATCAGCGGGCCTGGTGGCATTGGCAAAACGCGCTTTCTTGCGGAGCTGACCACGCTGATCGCTGCGCAGTACCAGCGGGTGATCTACCTAGCCTGTAGCGCAATCTTAGATGGTCCGGCGCTCGATCTGGCGCTGCTCCACGCGCTGAGCCAACGGCCGGATAGCAGCCCTGCGCAGAGCCAGCAGCTCGTCAGCCTGCTCAGCGCACAGCCAACGCTGTTGGTTCTCGATAACCTTGAGCAGATCGCCAAAGCGGCCGCGCCACTGCTCCAGCACCTTGTAGAGCGCATTCCAACGCTGCTGATCTGTGCCAGCAGCCGTCAGCATCTCAACACCGCCAGCGAGACGGTGCTCACGCTCAAGCCGCTCGCCACACCACCAGCCACGCCTGCGCTTACGCCTGAGCAGCTCCAGCAGTATCCAACTGTGCAGTGGCTGCTCAATCGCATCAGTGCTACAAGCGCCAGCCAGCCCCAGCAGCCTGCCGAGTGGGCCGCAATCCAGGCCATCTGTGCTCAGCTGCAGGGCGTGCCGCTGGCCCTGGAGCTGGCCGCCGCCTGGACAACGGTTTTCCCGCTGCCGGAGCTGGCCAAGCGCCTCGCCCAGCCGCTCCCGCTGCTGCAAGCCACCTACCATGACCGCCCCGCGCATCAGCAAAGTATGCGCGCCACGCTCGACTGGAGCTACTCGCTGCTGACTCAGCCTGAGCAGGCTCTCGTCACCGCCCTCGCCATCTTCCCAGATAGCTGGACGATCAGCGCAACCACCGCTCTGCTCTATAGCCCTGAGTGGAGCGAGACCCAGATTCTGCTCACTGTGCGCGACCTGCTGGCCAAAAGCTGGATCTACTCCCAGCCTGATCAGGCTGGACTGCCACGCCTATCCATGCTCGCAATTGTGCGCGAGTATCTCCAGGCCAGCGCAGACCAACAGTCGGCCATGCTTCACGCACGCTATGTCAACTACTACACCGAACTCGTCGCCGCAGGCCAAGAAACAGCCCACGACTATACGCTCTTTGAGGCCGAGCGCACCCACATCTATACAGCGCTGCGCTGGCTCATCCAGCAAGGCGAGTTTGATCGCGCTGCGCAGCTTTGCATCAATCTGACTCAGTTTTGGTTCGTGCGCGGCTACCTGAGCGAAGGCCGCCACTGGTGGCAGCAGCTGCTCGATCATGCTGAAAATTTATCCACCCATCTACGCGCCCAGAGCTACCGCAGCGCTGGCATCCTCGCCTATGGCCAGAGCGAGCTGGCCGAGGCGCGCCGCCTATACCAGCTCAGCCTGGAGATCTATCGCACGCTTGAGCAGCCGCCAGGCATCGCCGGGCTGCTGAGCAATCTCGGGCTGCTTGAGCTGCACTACGGCCAGCTCGCCACCGCGCAGCAGCTGCTCAGCGAGGCACTTGTCATCTGGCGACAGCTCGATGTGCAGGCCGAGATCGCCAACACACTCAACACGCTGGCGATCGTCGCAACCGAGAGCGGTGCTCCGCAGACAGCCATCGATCTCTACACCGAAAGCCTCCAGCTCTGGCGCTCGCTGCAGCGCGATCTTGGCGCAGCCAGCGTGCTGAATAACCTTGGCGAGCTGCTCTACTATCAGCAGAACTATCAGCAGGCCCAGCAGTATCTCACCGAGGCGCTTGCGCTGTGGCAGCAGCTCGATAATGTGTCGCAGGTGCCGCTCACGCTTTACAACTTGGGCCTCGTCGCCCTCGCCCAGCACGATAGCGCCCGCGCCCGCGAGCTGATCTGCGCTGGAATTCAGCAGAAGTACGTCATTGGCGATGCCTATAGCCTGGCCATTGGCCTCGAAGCGCTCGCCACTGTCTGCGCCGAGCAGCGCCAAGATCATGGCGCCGTTCAACTGTTTGCCGCCGCAGAGCGCATTCGGCAGCAGCTCAGCACGCCACGGGCCAATATTGACGCCCAGCGCTACGCCGCTGTGCAGGCCGAGCTGCGCCAGCGCCTAGCGCCGTCAGCGTTCGCGGCGGCCTGGCAGCAAGGCCAAGCAACCCCGCTTGCGACCCTGCTGCAGCCCTTTGGCATCAGCGCACAGGCTGCGGCCGGTGGCTACCAGTTCCCGCCAGACACCCCGCCAGTCGGCTGACGCGCGCAAGCTGGCCAGCAGCCACGCTGCGGCTGCTGGCCAGCGACCTACCTGAGCAACCGCCAATCAACGAGCCGCAGCAACGCGGCGAAAAACCACGCTGGCGTCGCTAAACGCGGCTGACCGACGGCAAAACGGCAGAAAAGCGCCCAGGCAGCGCCACCAGCCGGCTGGTGGCGCTGCGCAGCTGACCGTAGCATGGCATGGCGGCGCGAGCGATCAAGGCGTTGCCACGCTCTGGCTGGTGGCGCGCTGTCCGCCCGATCAGCCTACGAGCGGCTGACCTCGGCGAGGCGGCGGGAGAGATAGAGATGCTCGCTGGTGTTTTGGCAGCGGGCGAGGGCCTGCGTGTAGGCTGCGGCGGCCTCGGCGTAGCGCTCGAGGCGCTGCAGCAGCTCGGCGCGGGCGGCGTGGTAGTGCTGATAGTCGTGCAGCGCCGCGGCCAGCTCAGGGTCATCGAGCAGCGCCAGGCCATGGGCATAGCCGTGGGCCATGGCGATAGCGACAGCGCGGTTGAGCGCCACAATCGGCGTGGGCTGCCAGCGCCACAGCGCGTCGTACAGAAGGGCGATCTGCGGCCAGTCGGTGGCTGCGGCGCTGGCAGCCTGCACATGCAGCGCGCTAATCGCGGCCTGAATCTGGTAAGGTCCAGGGTCGTGCAGCGCCAGCGCGGCGTCGAGCGTCGTCAGGCCCTCGTCGATCAGCGCGCGACTCCAGCGGCTGCGGTCTTGCTCCTCCAGCGTGATCAGCTCGCCGTGCACGCCTGTGCGCGCCGCACGACGGCTGTGGTGTAGCAGCAGCAGCGCCAGCAGCCCCAGCGCCTCGGCATTCGGCTGAAGCTGCGCCGCGAACAGCCGCGTGAGGATGCGCGCCAGCCGAATCGCCTCCTCGCACAGATCAACGCGCAGCAGCTGCTCGCCGCTCGGCGCAGCGTAGCCAGTGCTGAAGATAAGATAGATCACCATCAGCAGCGCTGGCAGGCGCGTAGGCAGCAGCTCCAGCGGCGGCACGCGGTAGGGTATAGCCGCCGCACGAATCTTGCGCTTGGCGCGTGTCAGGCGCTGGGCCATAGTGGCTGGCCGCAGCATAAAGGCGTGCGCCACATCAGCGGTGCTTAGCCCGGCCACCGTGTGCAGCGTTAGCGCGATCTGGGTCTCTAGCTCTAGGGCGGGGTGGCAGCAGGTAAACAGCAGCTTGAGCCGCTCGTCGGGGAAGGTGTCGGCATCCATCGGCGTATCCTCGGTGGCGCTGTGCATGTGCAGCAGCGGCAGTTTGCGCTCTAGCGTCTGGCGGCGCCGCAGGCGGTCGAGGGCCTTGCGGCGCGCCGTCGTCACGAGCCAGGCCGCCGGGTTGCGCGGCAGGCCCGCCTGCGGCCAGTGCTCCAGCGCTGCCACGCACGCATCCTGCAGACAGTCCTCGGCCAAATCCCAGTCGCCAAGCTGGCTGATCAGCGTCGCCAGCACGCGCCCGGACTCGGCCTGCACAGCGGCGGCGATCTCGGCCTGACATGCGCTCAGCGGCGCTCCTTGATCCATCCACGCCTCCTCGTGCTCCATAGCTGCTTGTATCCATTGTAGCTGATCGCGAGCGCGCCGCCGCAGCCACCAGGCCCTGGCCGCGGCGGCGCACACGGCTAGAACTCCATGATCGGGCGCACCTCCACGCAGCCGTGCTTGGCTCCGGGGATCTTCGCCGCCATGGCGATGGCCTCGTCAAGATTCTCGCAGTTGAGGATGTAGAAGCCGCCGAGCTGCTCTTTCGTCTCGGCAAACGGGCCATCGGTGGTCAACACGTTGCCATCGCGCAAACGCACGGTGGTGGCGGTGCTGGTTGGGTGCAGCGCATCGCCAGACAAAATCCGCTCGCCCGCCTCGGCCTGAAAGGCGTTGTAGGCCTGCATCGTCTCCTGCCAGTCGGCCTCCGTCGCCTCCGCACCGGCCGCCTCGTTGCCATAGATCAACATCATGTAGCGCATGCTGTCTCCTTGTGTCGCTAGTCGCAGCCCAGCAGCGGGCCGCTCTCATGATCATGACGAACGGGATAGCGCGAAAACGACAGCCTATGCGAGCAATTGTCAAAATTGCCCACAATCGCGACAGATTGCCTCTTGCATACGCCCATAGCTTCTTCTAAGATAATGCCCATCTCCACATCTAGATAAAGGAGCACGTATGCAGCGCCTAACTGGAGTTCGCTGGCTTTTGCTCGTCGGGGTACTGCTGGGTCTTGGTGGCTTTGTGCGCCCGGCCAGCGCCGAGGACGCCGCCCACTGGTCGTATGAGGGCGACGCGGGACCAGCACACTGGGGCGAGCTTAGCCCCGACTTTGCGCTCTGCTCAACCGGCAGCGAGCAGTCGCCGGTCGATATTCCCAGCTCCGCGCCGACCAACGCCAACGGGCTAAGCATGAGCTATCAGCCTAGCGCCGTGAATATCTTCAACAATGGTCACACCATCCAGGTTAACTACGACGACGGCAGCAATCTCATGCTCGATGGCCAGACCTACAAGCTCGTCCAGTTCCACTTCCACGCCAGCAGCGAGCACACGCTCGGCGGCCAGCCCATGCCGATGGAGCTACATATGGTGCACCGCAACGATGCGGGCGAGCTGGCGGTGGTTGGCACGTGGATCAAGAGCGGCAGCGCCAACGCGGCCTTCGATCCGGTGTTCAACAACCTGCCCACCACGCCCGGCGATCCGCAGGCCGTCGCCGGGGCCAGCGTCAACGCCGATGCACTGCTGCCCAGCCAGCGCTCCTACTATCGCTACAATGGCTCGCTTACCACGCCGCCCTGCACCGAGGGCGTCAAGTGGATCATGCTCGACACGCCGGTCGAGGTCGCACCAGAGCAGATCGCGGCCTACACTGCGCTGTTTGATAACAACTTCCGCCCAACCCAGCCGCTCAACAGCCGCGAGTTTCTGACCGCAGGCGCAGCCGCGCCGGAGCCGCAGCCAGTCAGTAGCCCGCTGCCCAGCACCGGCCAGCCCGCCACACCCTGGACCGCCGCCTGGATCGCCGCCGCCTGTGCGCTGCTCCTCGTCGGTCTCTTCGTGCGCCGCCGCGCCAGCGCCTAGGCCCTGCGCGCGTAATGGTAAGCAAGCGGCGCTGCTCGTTTGAGTAGCGCCGTCGGCTTTTGATCAACGACTGAGCCAGCCCTTCATGGGTGTATGAGCAGAGAGGGATTCTATTGATACCGCTCATTCTACTTATATGGATGTTCATCGCTCGGCTGCGAGCCGCTATTGTGCTGCGCAGTCGCAAACACTCGCTCTATGCGCTTGGAATACTCGCTATACTTTGTGTGGCCTTCATGCGCTCACCACTTAGTGCGCTAGCGACAGCGCTGAGTATTATCTTGTTTTTACAAGTGCTGGTTCAGTTATCGCCAAGCGACGCCGCACAAAGCGCTGATGCACTACTCACACGTAAAATCTTCTTGTTTGAACCGCTACACCCACCAGCAAACACCTCGCAGCAGACAGCCGTCCATCGCGGCCTGTATGTGCCGCCAGCAAGGCAGAATCTACATACGAAGCACAGCGCATGGCTCTTGCTCATCCTCGCTGGATTGCTTATTGCCGCCAGATTCTTTTTCAGCTGGTAAGCAATCGGCTACACAGCTCTAACCCTGTGCTTATCCGCCTACAGGGCACTCCGTCGCACGGCCGTGGTGGGGCACTACCACGTAGCCCTGCGTAAAATGCGCGAGACTATACGCCGCAAGCGCCAGCGGCACAATGCAGCGGCTTCAGCACAGGGCATTTTTTCCAAAAATTGCTTGGCCAGCGCGCTTGTAATTCTTGTAATTAAAGAATGATCAGCCGTGCACGCTCGCTCGCCGGGCCGCTCCAGCGCAGCCAGCTCAGCGGCCCGCCCGTGTTTGGCCCCAGGCATGGTCGGCCCCGCACCGCCACTGCCGTGCGATGGATTAAGCAGTTGGCGGTTAAGGCGTGGCTTCGATAGCAGCGAGAGCGCTTGACAGATCGGCCCAGAGATCGTCGGCGTCCTCGATGCCAACGCTCAGCCGCAGCAGCGACGGCGGGAGATGCTGCTGGCCTGGAATAGCCGCCCGCCGCTCGATGGTGGACTCGACTGCGCCAAGGCTGGTGGCGTGGTGAATCAGCCGCACCGCCTGGCACACCTGATCGGCAGCCGCCGCTCCGCCGCGCACATCAAACGAAATAATCGTGCCAAAGCCCTTGAGCACGCGCTGCGCTGTCGCGTAGGTAGGATGCGACGGCAGCCCCGGATAGCGCACCAGCAGTACGCGCGGATGGGCTGCCAGCCGCTCGGCCAGCAGCTGCGCTGTCGCCTGAGCGCGCTGGAGCCGCACAGCGAGTGTGCGTGCGCCGCGCGCCGCCAGAAAGGCTTCGAGCGTGCCAGGGGTCGCGCCAGTCAGCTCGCGCGATGTTTTAAGCGCCGCCCACAGCCTGGGATCGCTGGTGGTCGCAACCCCAGCCAGCAGGTCAGAGTGGCCGCCAATAAATTTGGTGGCGGACTGCAGCGAAATATCGGCCCCAAGTGCAAGCGGCTGCTGATTGAGCGGAGTGGCAAAGGTATTATCGACCGCAACCAGCGCGCCAGGCTTGCGCGGCGCAGCACAGATCGCCGCAAGATCGGCCACGGTCAACAGCGGATTAGAGGGCGACTCAAGCCAGATGAGATCAGCGCGGGCGCAGGCGTCAATCCAGCCGGCGGTGTCATCGACCGCCAGCAGCTGCACAGACCAGCGTCCGCGCTGCGCGCCGGCGGCGGCTAGGCCAGCAACGCCCTGGTAGCAGTCGGTGGGCAGCGCCACCACAGCGCCAGCGTGCAGCTGATCAAACACAGCGGCGATCGCGGCCATGCCCGAGGCAAACGCGACAGCGTGGCCGTGCTCCAGGCCGCCGATGATCGTCTCCAGGGCCTCCCAGGTTGGCGTGCCATCGTCGCGGGCGTACTCGCGGCCGCTGCCGATGATGAAGTTCGAGGCGGGCACCAGCGGCACGTTCAAGGGCGCGCCGGGCGCGGGCTCACGGCCTGCGGCGACGAGCCAGGACTCCGGCTTCATGTCAGATACGTGTCGATCCATAGTCGTTATCTCCTAGCATGCGCAATGCGTAGAATAGCGCTGGAGCGCTGGGGAATGCGCGCCTGCTCAGCCGAGCGCGCGGCAGAGCGTGCAGGGCCATGATAGCAACGTGCGCGCGGCGCTTCAAGCAGATGGGGCGGTGCAGACGCGGTGTTAATCGCTTACACTGATCGGTGTGCGTCAGGCTCTAAGAGCGCGGTCTAAAGATTGGGCTGTCATCACGAGCGGCGCACGGCAGCCCTATGGGCTTGGGGGCGGGCTAGCCCACTGCTTCAGCCATCGCACGGCGGTGGTGGAGCCGGGCCACCAGGCGGCGAGGAAAAGCGCGGGCGGGACGCTGAGCCGCTGGCCCTATTGCAGGCCAGCGCTTGAACAACCACGATGCTGTATCATCATACCAACGCTAGGCTTGACATGGCGCTAGCGCTTGCGCTAAGATAGAACAGACCGACCGGTCGGTTTGGAAGGAGTAAAACCTGTGAACGCCAAAGCAAGCGATGCTGAACAGCGACGGGCACAGATTTTAATGGCGGCGATGGAGCTATTTGCCAGCAAAGGGTTTAGCGCGACGACCATGAACGACATCGTGGCGGCGACGGGGCTGAGCAAAGGCGGACTGTACTGGCACTTTAAGAGCAAGGACGACATTATTATTGGCATTCTGGATCAGTTTTTTGATCCAGAGCTGGCCTGGATGCAGGCGCTCGTGGAGCAGCCAGGCGACTCGGCAGTGGAGCGTCTACGGGCACTCAGCGCGCAGATCGCCACCGCGATGCAGAGCATGGAGGCGCTTGTGCCGATCATGCTCGAGTTCTTCGCGCTGGCCGTGCGCGACCAGCAGGTGGCGGACACGATCAACGGCTACTATCGGCGCTACACCGTGGGGCTGGTGGCGCTGCTGGAGCAGGGCCAGGCCCAGGGCGAGCTGGACATTGCCGACAAGCACACCGTGGCGCTGAACATTGTGGCGCAGTTTGAAGGGCTAGCCCTGCTGTGGTCGCTGCGCCCAGGGCAGTTTGATCTGCGCACCCACATTTTGACAGCCACCGAGCTGCTGCTGAAGGCGCTGCAGCCAGCACCAGCCTAGGCCAGCATAGCACTAGGGAGACAACACCATGAACATCTTGATCTCGGGCGGCGGACTGGCCGGGCTGACGCTGGGCTACTGGCTCAAGCAGTTTGGCATGCATCCGGTGATTATCGAGCGCGCGCAGGGCCTGCGCCGTGATGGCTACGGGATCGACTTTTTCGGCACCGGCTACGACGTGGCCGAGCGCATGGGCATCATCGACAGGCTGGCGCAGCAGAAGATTCTGGCTGATGGTGTCTACTATGTCAATGAAGAAGGCAAGCCGCTGACCCAGCTCAGCATGGACCTGATGCAGAAGGTGATGAACGGGCACTACATCCCGCTGATGCACTGGACGCTAGAGGAAGCGCTCTACGACTGCATCAAGGACGATGTGGAGGTGCGCTTCGGCTGCTCACTGAGCGCGGTTGAGCAGACAGAGGACAGCGTGCAGGTCACATTCGACGACGGCAGTATCGAGACCTACGACCTGCTGATCGGCGCAGACGGCATTCACTCTAACACGCGCGCGCTGGTGTTTGGGCCAGAGGCGCAGTACGGGCGCTATCTGGGCTACTACGTGGCCTGCTTCGCCATGCCTGATCGCTACGGGGTTGGCAACACATGGAAAAACTACATCGAGCCGCAGCGCCAGGTGGGGGCCTACTGCTCGAACAACCCTGGCGAGCTGATCACCTTCTATATGTGGCAAGCGCCGGACACTGGGCCGATCCCACGCGCCGAGCGGCTGCCAACGCTGAAGCGCGTGTTCAAGGGCATGGGCTGGCTGGCCGAAACGCTGCTGAACGACCTGCCAGAGGACGCGCCGATCTTCTGCGATACCGTCACACAGATCGTGATGCCGGAGTGGAGCAAGGGGCGCGTGGCGCTAGTCGGCGACGCCTGCGGCTGCATGACGCTCGTGTCGGGCCAGGGCGCGTCGATGGCGCTGGGCGGCGCATACCTGCTGGCCGAGGCGCTGCACACCCAGCCGGACTACGCCAGCGCCTTCCACGCCTACGAGACATTCCTGCGCCCGCACATCGAGCAGCGCCAGAAGAGCGCGCGCGACTTCGCCAAGTCGTTTGTGCCCGGCAGCCAGCTGGGGCTGATGGTGCAAAAAGTCGTGCTGAAGATCATCGCCCGCGATGCCTTTGTCGGAGTGCTGCGCTCGATGTTCGGCGGCGACAGCATCCTGCAGACGCGGGCGCTGCAGCGGCTGCCGCAGAGCGAGGGCGCGCTGATTGGCTACAGCTTCAGCGGCCAGATCCACGCCAGCGACTACGAGACGCTGGTGCTGGACATCGATCACGCGCTAGAGGAGCACAAGCAGGTGCAGCTGCTGTTTGAGCTAAAGGATGTCACAGGCATCGACTTCAAGGCCATGTGGGCCGACCTGAAGTTTGGGCTGAGCCATGGCCGTGACATCGGCAAGCTGGCCGTGGTCGGCGACCAGCGGCTCAGCGAGTGGATGGCCAAGCTGGCCAAGCCGCTCTACGCCCAGGCGGTGCGCCACTTCAGCGCCAGCGAGCGCGCGGCGGCCTGGGCCTGGCTGCGCGAGGCATAGGTAGTGAAATCTTTCCCCAGCGTAGCCAGGATGACTCAGCCAGCGTAGGCCGCCGGATGTACGCTCAGAACATCTGAGAGGTTCGGCGGCTGAGGCTAAGCTGGGCCTTATGTACACAGCAAACAAGGAGGTTTGCAATGACGCGCACGGTTGTGATCACAGGCGCAGCATCGGGGATTGGCAAGGCCATCGACGAGCTGCTAGAGAGCCGCGGCTATCGCACCATCGGCGTCGACGTACACGCAACCGACATCATCGCTGATCTATCAACGCCTGAGGGCCGCGCGAAAATGGTCGCGGCGGTCAAGGCCGAGTGCCCAGACGGCATCGACGGCGTCGTGGCCTGCGCCGGGCTAGCGCTGGCCGAGCCAAAGACAGTGGCCGTAAACTACTTTGGCGCAGTGGCAACGCTCGAAGGGCTACGCCCGCTGATTAAAGTAAACGCCCAATCGCGCGCCGTGGTGATCGCCTCGGTCGCCGCGACCATGCCGCACGACGATGCGCTGGTTGACGCCTGCCTCAGCGGCGACGAGGCCGCAGCGCTCAAGGCTGCCGCGGGCAAAGAAGACCTAATCTACGCCTCAACCAAAGTGGCCATCACGCGCTGGGCGCGCAAGCACGCCGTGCTGCCCGAGTGGGCAGGCGCGGGCATCCTGCTGAACATCGTTGCACCGGGCGTGATCCACACCCCGATGACGCAGGCGATCTACGACGACAAAGCCTATCTGGAGCAGATCAAGCAGATGCTGCCGGCCCCGATTGGGCGCTACGGCGAGCCAGAGGAGATCGCGCAGCTGGTCGGCTTCCTGATCAGCCCCGAGAACTCCCTGATGGTTGGCCAGATGCTCTACATCGACAGCGGCTCCGAGGCCGCGACGCGCGGCGAGCTAGCCTGGTAGCAGCCCACAGCGTAGCGGGACGAGTTCATGCGTGGACTCGTCCCGCTGGTGTTTAAATGCTATAATCGCAGCACCACCAGCAGTACCAACCGCCACAGAGAGCAACAAGGGGCAGCGATGCCAGACGCACACATCCTCGTTGTCGAGGACGACCAGCATATCCGCGAGGCGCTCATCGCGCACCTGAGCGCCAACAGCTACCAGGTGAGCGCGGCCGTGGATGGCAGCGCGGCACTGAAGCTGGCCCAGCAGCACAAGCCCGATCTGGTGATTCTCGACGTGATGCTGCCAGGGATGGACGGCATGGAGGTGTGCCGCCAGCTGCACAACACCAGCGACTGCTTCATTCTGATGCTGACCGCGCGCGGCGAGGAGATCGACAAAGTGCTGGGGCTAGCGCTTGGCGCGGACGACTACATGACCAAGCCGTTCAGCCCACGCGAGCTGCTGGCGCGCGTCCAGGCCATTCTGCGCCGCAGTCGTCGCCAGCTGACCAGCGAGCCGCAGCGTGCGCCGCTGCGCTTCGAGCATCTGCTGATCGACCCAATCGCCTACGAGGTCTGGCATCATGGCGCGCTGGTGGAGCTAACGCCGCGCGAGTTTAATCTGCTCTACGCGCTAGCCGAGCAGCCCGGCCATGTGCTCACGCGCGAGCAGCTGCTGGACCGTATCTGGGGCCAGGACTTTGTGGGCATCGACCGCGTCGTGGACGTGCACATCGGCATTCTGCGCCGCAAGCTCCAAGACGACCCCAACCACCCGCAGATTATCCAGACGATTCGCGGCATCGGCTACAAGTTTATCGCAACGCCAGCAAAGCGCATGCAGCAGCGAGGCGGCCTATGAACAGCCGCAAAGGCCAGCGTCTGGTGGCTGTAGCCGCGCTGGGCTGGCTGCTGCTGAACTACCCGCTGGTCTCACTGTTTAACCACAGCACCTGGTTCGGCGTGCCCGCCACACCGCTGGCGATCTTGCTGAGCTGGGCGGCGCTGATCGCCCTCAACTGGCTGATTATCGAGCGCACCCGCTAGAGGATTCAATGTTGCCCGGACTGATCATCCTTAGCGTTGCCATGGTGTATCTGGGGCTGCTGTTTGGGATTGCGTTCTACGGCGACCGTCGCGCCGATCAGCAGCGCAGCATCATCAGCAACCCGTATGTCTACGCGCTCTCGCTGGCGGTCTACTGCACCTCGTGGACCTTCTATGGCAGCGTGGGCCGCGCCGCGCGCACCGGCCTCGACTTTCTCGTGATCTACCTCGGGCCGACGCTATGTGCGCCGCTGTGGTGGATCATCCTGCGCAAGCTGATTCGCATCTGCCGGGCGCAGCGCATCACCTCCATCGCCGAGTTTATCGCGGTGCGCTATGGCAAGAGCGGCCTGCTTGGCGGTCTGGTCACGCTGATCGCGATCATCGGGCTGACGCCGTACATCGCGCTACAGCTGCAGGCGGTGTCGAGCAGCGTGGGCGTGATTCGCGGCGGCGGCAGCGAGCCAAGCAGCGCGCTGCCGATCGCGCTCTTTCTGGCGGCGTTCGCGATCTTGTTTGGCACGCGCCACCTTGACACCACCGAGCGCCACGAGGGACTGGTGGCGGCGGTGGCATTCGAGTCGCTGGTGAAGCTGCTGGCGTTTCTGGCGGTGGGGCTGTGGGTGAGCTATCGGCTCTTTGGCGGCATCCATGCTGTGCTCGGCCAGGCGGCGGCCAAGCCAGAGCTACAGCCGCTGCTGCGCCTTGATGGCGGCGCGGAGCAGTACGTCGCCTGGGCGACGCTGACGCTGCTGTCGATGCTGGCCATCCTGTGCCTGCCGCGCCAGTTTCAGGTGGCCGTGGTCGAAAATGTCAACGAGCGCCACCTAGAGCGGGCGATCTGGGTGTTTCCGCTGTACTTGCTGGCGATCAACCTGTTTGTGCTGCCAATTGCGCTGGCCGGGCGACTGACCATGCCCAGCAGCGCCGACGCCGACATGTTCGTGTTGACCTTGCCGCTGGACAGTGGGCACAGCTGGCTGGCGCTGCTGGCGTTCATCGGCGGCCTCTCTGCCGCCACCAGTATGGTGATCGTCGAGACCATCGCGCTAAGCACAATGGTCAGCAACACGCTGATTCTGCCGGTGCTGGCGCACTTCCGCTGGCTCGAGCTGCCGACGAACCCGCGCCGCCTGATTCTGGCGATTCGCCGCGCAACCATCGTGGGGCTGCTGCTGCTGGGCTACGGCTACACCTACCTCACACGTGGCAGCTACAGCCTGGTCTCGATCGGGCTGATCTCGTTTGCGGCGGTGGCGCAGTTTGCCCCAGCGCTGATCGGCGGGCTGTTCTGGCGCGGCGGCACGCGCAGCGGCGTGCTGCTTGGCCTCAGCGCTGGATTCATCGTCTGGGCCTACACGCTGCCGCTGCCAACGCTGGTCAACACAGGCTGGATGCCAGCGCACATCTTAGAGCAGGGGCCGCTGGGCATCGCGGCGCTGCGGCCGCAGCAGCTATTTGGCCTTGCCAGCCTCGACCCGATCAGCCACGGCGTCTTCTGGAGCCTGCTGGTCAACATCGGCGGCTATGTCGGCGGCTCGCTGATCGGCACGCCTACGATTGGCGAGCAGCGCCAGGCGGTGCTCTTCGTCGAAGAGCACCGCCAGATCGCCGACGAGCACCTGTGGCATGGCAGCGCCTCGATCAGCGATCTGCGCGCGCTGCTGGAGCGCTACAGCGGCCCCCAGCGCGCAGCCGAGCTACTCCAGGCCCCTGGCGACAGCGACGGCCCAGCCTCGGCGGCGCTGATCCAGACTGTCGAGCGCCAGCTGGCCGGCACCATCGGCGCGGCGGCGGCGCGCGTGCTGATCGCCTCGGTCGCCACCGAGGAGCAGCCGAGCATCGATGACCTGATGGCCATCCTCGACGAGACCTCGCAGGTGATCGCCTACAGCCATCAGCTCGAGCAGCAGTCGCAGGCCCTCGCGGCCTTAACCGCTGAGCTGCGCAGCGCCAACGCTCAGCTCCAAGAGCTGGATCACCTCAAAGATGAGTTTATCGCCACCGTCACCCACGAGCTGCGCACGCCGCTCACCTCCATCCGCGCCTTCTCGGAGATCCTGCTGGACAACCCGCGCCTTGCCCGCCAGCAGCAGGAGACCTACCTTCAGATTATCGTCAAAGAGAGCGAGCGCCTGACGCGCCTGATCAACCAAGTGCTCGACCTAGCCAAGATCGAGTCCGGTGCCGCCGACTGGCACATCGCCAGCCTGGACCTGCGCATGGTCGTCGAGGAGTCGCTGCTGGCCGTAAGCCACCTGTTCGAGGAGCAGGGCGTGCAGCTGACCAGCGTGCTCGCCGAGCAGGTGCCGCTGATTCAGGCCGATCAGGATCGCTTGGCGCAAGTCATGCTCAACCTGCTCTCAAATGCGCTAAAGTTCTGCGATCAACGTCAGGGGCAGGTTGTGGTGCGGCTGATTGTCGAGGAGCACAGCCTGCGCGTGGAGGTCAGCGACAACGGCGGTGGCATCCAGCCAGCCGATCAGCAGCTCATCTTTGAAAAGTTTCGCCAGGTCAGCGGCCAGCTTGCCGATCGACCGCCAGGCACGGGCTTGGGCCTGCCAATCGCCAAGCAGATCATCACCCATCTTGGAGGGGAGTTGTGGGTAGACAGTGAATTAGGCCACGGCAGCACGTTCGCCTTCCGGCTGCCGCTGGAATGGAGCCAAGACAGCGATGACAAAACGGATTCTCATCGTCGACGACGAAGCACCAATCGTTACCTCGCTCGAATTTCTCATGCAGCAGCATGGCTACGCCACCCAGGTGGCCCACGACGGCCAGACTGCCTGGGAGATCGCCAACTCGTGGCGGCCCGACCTTATGTTGCTCGATTTTATGCTGCCTAAGCTCAACGGCATGGAGGTGTGCCGCCGCCTCCAGGCGAACCCCGACACCCGCTCGATCATTGTGGTTGTCCTGACCGCCAATGCGCGCGCACGCATCGAGGTTGGCACCTTCTCCATCGCCGCCTGGATTAGCAAGCCGTTCTCCACCCGCGACCTCATGCGCACCATCACGCTGCTGCTTGGCGATCAACCACCGGCCTAGCAGCCAGCCTCAGCACTAATCTTTACACAATCTTTACATTAGCAGCACCGCACGGCTCTAGCAGCGAGGCCGTGCGGTCAACCCCCGTGCGTGCCCATTACGTAAATCTCAAAATATCTTTAAACTGTGTTGACATCGCTGCGCTATGCTAGCAGCACAACCACCAACAACTCCCGAGCAACCCAATCGACTACAGCTTGACCGGCCAGGAAGCCGGACACCGGGCATCAGCTTCCGCAGCAGAAAGGTAGACTGATTATGCGCGCAGAACCGTTTCCCTCCGCGCCCGCGACAGTGGCGTCGACCCGCACGATCTGGAAGGTGATCATCGCCTCCGCCCTTGGCACGATGATCGAATGGTACGACTTCTACATCTTCGGCTCGCTGGCTGCCATCCTATCCACCAAGTTCTTCCCTAGTGCCAATCCAACCGCCGCCTTTCTCGCCACGCTGGCCACCTTCGGCGCTGGCTTCGCCGCTCGACCATTTGGCGCGCTCGTGTTTGGGCGCATCGGCGACCTCGTCGGGCGCAAGTACGCCTTCCTGGTCACGTTGACGATCATGGGCGGCGCAACAACGATCATCGGCCTCATGCCCACCTACGCGCAGATCGGCATGCTCGCCCCGATCATCCTCTGCCTCATCCGCATTCTGCAGGGCCTGGCGCTCGGCGGCGAGTACGGCGGCGCGGCGGTGTATGTCTCAGAGCATGCGCCGGACAACAAGCGCGGCTACTACACCAGCTTTATTCAGACCACGGCCACGCTGGGCCTGTTTGTCTCGCTGGCGGTGATCGTGGTGGTGCGCAGCATTATGAGCAAGGAAGCCTTTGAAGACTGGGGCTGGCGCATCCCATTCGTGCTGTCGATCTTCCTGGTGGGGGTCTCGGTGTATATCCGCAGCAAGATGGAGGAATCGCCGCTGTTCGCACGCCTGAAGGCGCAGGGCAAGACCTCCAAGGCCCCGATCAAGGAGAGCCTGGGCAACCGCCGCAACTGGGGCATCATCCTGACGGTGCTGTTCGGCGCTGCGGCGGGCCAGGCGGTGATCTGGTACGTTGGCCAGTTCTATGCGCTCTACTTCCTCCAGAACGTGCTCAAGATCGAGTTTATCACCGCGAACGTCATCGTCGCTGTGGCGCTGGCGCTGGGCCTGCCGCTGTTCATCATCTTCGGCGCGCTCTCCGACCGCATCGGGCGCAAGCGCATTATGATGCTCGGCAACCTGCTTGGCGCGCTCGCGATCTATCCAACCTACATGGCGCTGAAGTACTTTGGCGGCACCATTGAGAAGATCGGCGAGAAGACCGACGCCGCCGGCAAAGTCACCGATGTGCTGCAGGCGAGCAACCCCAACGTGATCATGCTGACGCTGCTGGTGTTCAGCCTGCTGATCTGGGTTGGCATGGTCTACGGCCCAATCGCCGCCTTCCTGGTCGAGGCGTTCCCGGCGCGCATTCGCTACACCTCGGTCTCGCTGCCCTACCACGTCGGCAACGGCTACTTCGGCGGCTTCCTGCCGCTGATCGCCACCGCCGTGGTCGCCAGCACTGGCAACATCTACGCCGGGCTGTGGTGGCCAATCGGCATCGCCTTGATGACCTTCCTGATCGGCTCGTTCCTGCTCAAAGAGACCCACCACATCTCGCTCCACGACGAGGCTCCGCATCCTGCGCCAGACGAAACCGAGACTGCGCAGGCTGGCTAAGCGGCCACGCGCCGGATGCAGCCACTCGTGGGGAGGAGTTGCATCCGGCGCATTGGCGTGTGCTTGTCGCCGTTTCCACCGAGGTTAACTATGACGTATGCAGATACCTACCGCCGCTCGCTCGACGCCCCCGCCGAATTCTGGGGCCAGCACGCCAGCCAGCTCCACTGGTTCACGCCGTGGGAGCAGGTGCTCGACGCCAGCCAGCCGCCGTTCTTCCGCTGGTTCCAGGGTGGCACGACCAACCTGTGCTACAACGCCGTTGATCGCCACGCCCTCGGCGCGCTGCGCGGCCACGCCGCCCTGATCTGGGAGAGCGCCGAGACCGAGCAGTCGCGCACGCTCACGTTCTTCGAGCTGTACCGCGAGGTCAACCGCCTGGCCGCTGTGTTGCAGGCGCTGGGCGTTGGCCTTGGCGACCGTATCGTCCTGTACATGCCCATGGTCCCCGAGGCCGTGATCGCCATGCTGGCCTGTGTGCGCCTGGGCGCGATCCACTCGGTCGTCTTCGGCGGCTTCAGCACCAAGGCGCTCGCCAGCCGCATCGACGACGCCACGCCCAAGCTCGTGCTCACCGCCGACGCCAGCCTGCGCAAGGGTAGCGTGGTTCCGCTCAAGCAGATGCTCGACGAGGCGCTGGCGCTGACCGAGCGCGGCAGCGTGGAGCATGTGCTCGTGCTCAACCGCCAGCTCACCCACATCGCCATGCATCCAGAGCGCGACCTCGACTGGGCCGAGCAGCTGGCCAGCTGTCAGCAGCGCACGGTGCCCGCCACGCCGGTGCCCAGCGCCGCGCCGTCGTACATCCTCTACACCTCCGGCACCACCGGCAAGCCCAAGGGCGTCGTCCGCGATACCGGCGGCTATATGACCGCGCTCCACGCCTCGATGGAGCAGGTCTACGGCGTCGATGCTAGCGCGGTGTTCTGGTCAACCTCCGACATCGGCTGGGTCGTCGGCCACTCGTACATCGTGTACGGCCCGCTGCTCAAGGGCGTGCCTACGCTGATCTACGAGGGACGGCCCGACCACCCCGACCCGGCGGTGTGGTGGCGCGTGGTCGAGAAGTACGGCGTCACCCACCTGTTCAGCGCGCCTACGGCCCTGCGCGCGCTGTGCAAGTTCCCCGAACACTGGCTGGCCCAGAGCGATCTCACCTCGCTGCGCTGGCTGTTCACCGCCGGCGAGCCGCTCGACGAGCCGACCTATCGCTGGGCGAGCCAAGCCTTTGGCGTGCCGGTGATCGACCACTACTGGCAGACCGAGAGCGGCTGGCCGATGCTAACCAACTCGGTTGGCATCGAGCACCTGCCGGTCAAGCCTGGCTCGCCCACGCGCCCGGCCATGGGCCATCGCCTCCAGGTCGTCGACGCCAACGGCCAGCGCGTGCCGCCCGGCCACAAAGGCTTTCTCGTCGAGCACGGGCCGCTGCCGCCAGGCACGCTGCTGACGCTGTGGAACGACGAGGAGCGCTTCGTGCGCGACTACTGGGGCCACTTCAAGGGCCAGCAGCTCTACCTCACCGGCGACTATGCCATTGAGGATGCCGACGGCTACTTCTGGATGCTCGGGCGCGCCGATGAGGTGCTCAACGTCGCCGGCCATCGCCTCGGCACCCGCGAGATCGAGGAGGTGATCGCCGACCATCCGGCGGTGGCCGAGGTCGGCGTGATCGGCGTGCGCGATGACCTGCGCGGCGAGGCGGTGCTGGTCGTGGCGGTCCTGAAGGAGCACAGCACGCCCTACAGCGCCGACCACATCGCCGATGAGATTCGCCACCTCGTGCGCGAGCGCATCGGCCCAATCGCCACGCCACACGCGGTGCGCTTTGTCTCACAGCTGCCCAAGACGCGCTCGGGCAAGATCATGCGCCGCGTGATCCGCGCCATCTACCAGGGCGACAGCATCGGCGACCTCAGCACCATCGAGGACGACGTCAGCATCGACATGGTGCGCACGGCCATCGCCGCCCTGCAAGTTCAGCTCTAACACCTCCTGCTGCGTCCAGCCGCACCGTCAGCCCCGACTGCTGGCGGCGCGGCTGCTGGTGTGTGGATGCTGCGCGCTGCATGCTCGCACGCCTGCGCTGCTGGCACTGGCCCTGCTACAATCGAGCTGTAGAGCTAGCGACAGCACGCTATCGCACCATCCACAAGCACAAGCAAAGGAGCACCTATGCCCCAAGATCGCATCAATAAGCTGATCGCGCTGGCTGGATCGATCTGCCTCAGCAACGGTCTGCTGCTGCTGATCGCGCCAGCGCGCTTCGCCACGCTGCGCCGCCAGCGCTGGCTGCCTAGCGCCTACAACGCCACGCTGGCCGCCGCCCCTAAGCACCCTGGCACCAGCCGCGCCATCGGCGGCAGCATGGTCGCCACCGGCCTTACGCTGCTGCTCGCCGCCCTGCGCCGCACCCAGCCAGCCTAGCGCCACACAGCCGTTAGCCGTTAATCAACACAGCCGCACGGTCGATTGCAACATCGACCGTGCGGCTGTGTTGTGCCAGCGTGCGCTATGTTTAGGATGCGACCTCTGGCTCGTCCTCGCGGCGGAACTGGCTCATATACAGGTCGTAGTATGCGCCATGCTGCGCCAGCAGCTCGTGGTGCGTGCCACGCTCGATGATCCGCCCATCCTTGACCATCAGCACCAGATCGGCGTTGCGAATAGTGCTCAGGCGGTGCGCGATCACAAACGAGGTGCGGCCCTCCAGCAATCGCTCCAGCGCCTTCTGGATCAGGCGCTCGGTGCGCGTGTCCACGCTTGACGTGGCCTCGTCCAGAATAAGGATGCGCGGGTTGGCCAGCGCCGCGCGCGCGATCGAGATCAGCTGGCGCTGGCCTTGGCTGAGGCCGCTGCCGCGCTCGCCAAGCACGGTGTTGTAGCCGTCGGGCAGGCGCTCGATAAACTCGTGGGCCGAGGCCAGCTTAGCCGCCGCGATCACCTCGTCATCGGTGGCGTCGAGCCGCCCATAGCGAATATTGCTCATCACCGACTCGGAAAACAGGAATGAGTCCTGCAGCACGATGCCGATCTGCGAGCGCAGGCTCTCGGCGGTCACATCGCGCACATCCTTGCCATCGATCAGCACCGCGCCGCCGGAGACATCGTAGAAGCGCGGGATCAGGTTGATGATCGTCGTCTTGCCTGCGCCGGTCGGGCCGACGATGGCGATCGTCTGGCCTGGCGTGGCCGTAAAGTCGATGCCGCGCAGCACCGGCTCGCCGGGCTTGTACTCGGCCTGCACATCCTTAAACTCAACCTGGCCCTGGATGAGCGGCATCGCCTGCGCGCCGGGCTTATCGGCAATGTCGGGCGTCTCGTCGAGCAGGCCGAAGATGCGCTCGCCGCCAGCGATGGCGCTCTGGATGTTGGTCCACAGCACGGCGATCTGTTGGATCGGCTGGTTGAAGCGCTGCACATACTGCAAGAACGTGAAGACCAGGCCGAGCGTGATCGCGCTGGTGCCAAACAGCGGCTGGTTGCGCAGCAGCGACAGGCCGCCGACGACCACCACGATGCCGATGGCGATATAGCCCATCGCCTCAAGGATAGGCGTCAGGGCGCTGGTGAAGGTCGCCGCGCGGATGTTGGCGTCGCGGTTGGCGGCGTTGGTGCGCTTGAACTGCGCGATGCTCTCCTCCTCGCGGTTGAACGCCTGCACCTCGCGCGCGCCGGCGATGCTCTCCTGCAGGTCGGCGTTGACGCTGCCCATCTGGCGGCGGCTCTCGCGGAAGGCTTTGCGCGCCTGGCCCGAGAAGTAGATCGTCGCCACGACCATAAACGGCACGATGCTGAGACTCAGCAGCGCATAGGGCACGTTCTCGCGCAGCATGTTGACCATGATCCAGCCGATCAGCAGCACGCCGCTGATCACGTTCATGAGCGCAAAGCTGAACACCTGCTGGATGGTCTCGGTGTCGCTGGTGACGCGGCTCATCACGTTGCCCGCCTCGTTCTCGCTGTAGAAGCGCAGCGAAAGCCGATGGATCTGGCGAAATAGCTCGATGCGAATGCGCCGCAGCACGTTCTGGCCCGCCCAGGTCATCGAGAAAAAGGCGAGGCCGCTCATGATCGAGCCGGCCACCAGCAGCACCACCAGGTACAGCACGAGGCTGCCCAGGCCGCTCAGGCGCGCGGCGGCGCTGGCGGCTGGGTCGATCGTGGTGTAGGTGCAGCCCGTCGGATCAGGAAACAGATAGCAGTCCACCGCCTGGCCGATCAACTCGGGCGTGCGCACCTGCACCCAGGTCGAGCCGACGATCAGCGTCAGCGCAATCAGCACGCCGGGCCAGAAGCGGCGAAAGTAGACACCAAAGCGCCGCAGCGTGGTGCTGAGATTCTTCGGCTTGCTGGTTTCTTGTTCTAGCAGGCCACGCGGCCCGCCAAGTCCACCCATCATAAAAGTATCTCGCTTTCAATATACTTGGCCGACGCAGCGCACCAGGCCATGTAAATTGCCTGCCCTACAGCACAGCAGCGGTATCGGCGTCGTCCAGCTCGGCGTCGCCGACCAGCTGCGAGTGATAGATCTCGGCATAGATCGGGCTAGTCTCCATCAGCTCCTCGTGCTGGCCACGGGCCACAATTTTGCCCTGATCAAGGACAAGGATCTGATCGGCGTTGACCACCGTGCTGATGCGCTGGGCGATCACAAACGATGTGCGGCCCTCCATCAGGCGATCAAGCGCCTTCTGGATGCGATACTCGGTCATCAAATCGACGCTCGATGTTGAGTCGTCGAGGATCAGCAGGCGCGGATCAAGCAGCAGCGCACGGGCGATGGCGATGCGCTGCTTCTGGCCGCCCGAGAGGGTCGTGCCGCGCTCGCCAACTGGTGTGTCGTAGCCAGCGGGGAACCCCATGATGAAGTCGTGGGCCGAGGCCGCCTGCGCCGCCGCGATCACCTCATCCATCGAGGCATCTGGCCGCCCAAAGGCGATGTTGTCGCGGATGGTGCCGCTGAACAGCGTCGTCTCCTGCAGCACAATGCCGATCTGCGAGCGCAGGCTGTCGATGGTCACATCGCGCACGTCGTGGCCGTCGATCAGCACTGCGCCGTCGGAGGCATCGTAGAAGCGCGGGATCAAGTTGATAATCGTCGTCTTGCCGGAGCCAGTCGAGCCGAGCAGGGCGATCGTCTGGCCTGGCTCAGCCTCGAAGCTCACATCTTGCAGCACGGGAGCCGAGCTGCTGAAGTAGCGGAAGGTCACATCTTTGAACGCAACGCGGCCCTTGATTGGCGGCAGCGCGATCGCATCCGGCTTGTCGCTGATGTCGCTCTTGGCATCCAAAATCAGTAGATCACAGGACTCCCTGGGGCCAGGGTAAACGGTGTGGCGGCCGAATCGTGCGGTATCCTTTGTGGTGCCAACCAAGAAAGGAACCGTG
>JABXJS010000012.1 GCA_013538855.1 Herpetosiphonaceae bacterium | reverse complement strand
TGCCGTAACGGCCATCTACGGCATGGTTCGGGCTATCCCGCTCGCACCGTACCGACCCTACACGCCACCCGAGCCAATCCTGTGATCTACTGATCATACTATCGAGGTGGAGGTCATCTAGAGTGACTGGATCGACAATCAACATGGCACCGGCGCGACAGGGCTTGCTCAGTCGCGCCGCCCGCATGTCGCTGGGCGTTTTCGTCAGCGCGCTGCTGCTGTATGTGTTCACTGGCGCGCCCTCGGTGCTCTCAGGCGACCAAGCCGAGCACCAGTTCACGGCGTGGATCGTCGGCGTGCCGCATGCGACCGGCTACCCGCTGTTCACCATGCTGAACGCGCTGGCGGCGCGCATCCTGCCCTTCGGCGACGTGGCGCGGCGGGTCACAGTGATGACCGCCGTGTACAGCGCACTGGCGATCACGGCGGCGTTCTGGGTGGGGCGAGCGCTGACGCGCTCGACGCTGGCGGGGCTGATCACGGCGGCGACGCTGGCGGTCGCGCCGGAGTTCTGGCGGCTGGCGACAATCGCCGAGGTGTACACGCTGCAGGTGTTCTTCATCCTGGCGACATTTCTGGCCGTACTACGCTGGTGGGAGGTCGAGGCGCATGAGCCGCACCTGGGCCGGGCGCGGCGCGGGCTGCGCCATCCGCTGGCGCTGGCGTGTCTGCTGGCAGGCTTAGGCGCGACGCACCATGGCTCGTTCACGCCGGTGGCCGGGCCAGCGCTGATCAGCACAGTGGCGCTGCCGCTGCTGTGGCGGCTGCGCGATCCCGAGCAGCGCGGCGATGCTGTGCGCATGCTCGGGCGCTGTGTCGGCTGGTTTGCACTGGGCTTCACGCCCTGGCTGTACCTCGCGGCGCAGTACATCTTGTTCCGGCCGTTCGACTACTACCACGGCACCTGGGAGGGCTACCACCTGTACTGGGGCAACCCGCAGGGCTGGGGCGACGTGCTGAACCTGGCGCTAGGCGCGGGCTTTCGGCTCAAAGTGTTCACGCATGGCTGGGGCCGCCTACCGCAGCTGCTGCCGGTCTACCTTGGCGAGCTGCGCGAGCAGGTCTGGTGGGTGGGCATGGCGCTGGGCGCGCTAGGCGCAGTCGGGCTGTGGCGGCGCTCGTGGCGCATGGGGCTGTGGACCACGCTGGTGTGGCTGGGCGGCTCGTTCTTCGGCCTGAATGTGGCCGCCGACGTGCCCAAGGCCCACGTGTACTACCTGCCAGCCTGGGTGATCTGGGCGGTCTGGACCGGCGTGGGCAGCTGGATGCTCGCGCAGTGGTTGCTTGCACGGCTGCCTGCGACAATGTCCGGGCGGTCCATGCTCATCGGCAGCGGGCTGCTGGCGATGATTTTGCTGCTGCCGCTGGCGCGCGGCGTGCGGCGCTTCGAGCAGTTTGATCGCTCGCACGACTGGGGCTACCGGCGCAACGGCGAGGCGATGCTGAGCGTCGTCGAGCCAGACGCCGTGGTCCTGTGTCGCTGGGAAGACTGTATGACGCTACGGTACCTGCAGTTTGTCGAGGGGCGCAAGCTCGGCGTCCAGCTCGACCAGACAGAGCCTGAGGCCGGGGTGAACTGGGCCGAGCGGGTACCGATCTACGCACCCCTACCTGTGTACGCCGTGCGCTACAACGCACAACTGGCGGAGCGTTACCCAGTTGAGCCAATTGAGCGCGTGCCCGCAGAGCTGCTCTGGCGGGTGCGTCAATAGCTTGGCTGAGCCATGCTCGCCTGGGAGGCTTAAGGTTTGTTTGCTGTTGAACCGTGTCATCTTGAACGCTGGTATAGCCTGTACGGATTCCGAGCGCGCTACAATCTGAGCAGCTCGGCGGCCCAGCCGATCGCAACGCGCGAGCTGCTGGCGCTGGCTGGCCCGCAGGCCGAGGCCGAGTATCTGAGCCTTGACCTGAACTATGGCCCGCAGCTCGGCAGCCTGCGGCTGCGCCAGGCGATCGCCGCGCGCTACGCCAGCGTTCCACCTGCCGCCATCCAGGTGACGACGGGAGCCGCCGAGGCGCTGTTTCTGGTGCTGAGCGCGTGCCTGGCCCCTGGCGCACGCATTGTGGTCCAGACGCCGATCTACCCATCGATACCAACGCTGGCCCAGGGCCTTGGCGCACAGGTGATTGACTGGCCGCTAGCCGCCGACGATCAGGTCGATCTGCAGCAGCTCGAGCGGCTGCTGGCGAACCACGCAGCGCAGGCGATTGTGCTGAACCACCCGCATAGCCCAACCGGCGCGCTGCTGTCGGCCGATCAGCTGGCGTGGATCGCGGCGCTGGCGCAAGCTCACGGCGCACTGCTGATCATCGACGAGGTGTACCGCGGCATCCAGTTTGGCGGCGAGACCACAGCGGCGGCGGCTGATCTGGGGCCGCACGCGGTGAGCATCGGCGATATGGCCAAGCCGTATGGGCTAGGCGGGCTGCGCGTGGGCTGGATCGCCAGCCACAATCAGGCGCTGCTGGAGCGCTGCGCCGAGCTGCGCGACTACACCTCGCTGTGCAACAGCACGCCGGGCGAGTTCCTGGCCGCGCTGGCGCTGGAGCACCACGACCAGATCGTCGCGCGCCAGCTAAGCATCGCGCGCCAGAACCGGGCGCTGTTCAGCCAGGCGCTGCCGCAGCTGGCGTGGATCGAGGCGCATCTGGCCGACGGCGGCTTCACAATCTTTCCGCGCATCCACGCCAGCCGCTCGAGCGCGGCGATCTGCCACGAGCTCTGCGAGCGCTTCGACGTGCTCGTGCTGCCTGGCGAGGTCTTCGCACGGCCGGGCCATCTGCGGCTGGGCTTTGGCGTGAACAGCGAGCAGTTCGCGGCAGGGCTGGAGCGGCTGCTGGACTTCGCCGCCAGCGAGCTGCGCTATCAGGCCCGCACGGTCTGAGGGAGGCGACCATGCAACGACTGCACCGCTGGCGCACCCACATCGGCCTGAGCATCCTCGCGGCGCTGAGCAGCGGGCTGATCGGCGCTGTCTGGGGGCGACACTATGCGCTGGCCGACACACTGGAGCGCAATCGCAAAAACTTCGCCAGCCTGGCGCGCTACGCCAGCGATCAGCGCTGGGCGGCCATGCTGGGCTGGGGCGGCCTGTGGCTGCTGTACGCCGCCGCATGCTGGTGGATGGCACGGCGCAGACACGGCAGCAGCACCGCCAGAAAAGAAGCAGCGCTAGTCAGCATCATTTTAATTGGCTGGCTGGCCATGGCGCTGCCCTGGCTATGGACCTACCCCGGCTCGTCGCTGGACCTTTTCGACTACAATGGGCGCGGTCATATGCTGGCGCACATGGGCCTTAGCCCGCTCAGCACCACGCCCGCCCAGGCGTTCAACGATGCGTTCTACCCCTACTTGGCATGGCGCTCGGTGGTGGACTCGTATGGGCCGGCCTGGGAGCTGATCAGCGCTGGCACGCACGCGCTGGCCGGCGATCAGCCCTCCCTGCGGGCAACACTCACCACAGCGCTCACGCTGTATCGCGTGCAGGCGCTGCTGCTGAGCGGCGGGGTGGCGGCGCTGCTGTGGCTGTGGCTGCGCCGCGAGCGCCCGCAGCTGGCCACCAGCGCGCTGCTGCTGTGGCTGTGGAATCCGCTGGTGCTCTATGAGACCGCCAACGGCGGCCACAACGACGGCTGGATGCTGATCCTGGTGCTGCTGGCGGCAGGCGCGGTGCTGCGCGGACGCGGCGTGCTGGCGCTGCTGGCGCTGGCGCTGGCCGCACACTTCAAAATTACCGCGCTGCTGGTGCTCCCGCCGCTGGGCATCGTCTACTGGCGGCGCTGGGGCTGGCGGCGCACAGGACAGGCGCTGCTGATCGCGCTGCCGCTGGCCGCCGCTGGCTCGTGGCTGCTGTTTCAGCCGCTTGGCGGCTGGCAGGTGTGGCGGGTCTGGCTCGACGACCGCTCGCGCTTTGCGCACGGCTCGCTGGGCTACTGGTGGGCCTACGCACAGGCGAGCGATGGCAAGGTTACAGCCGACTTGGCGCGCCAGAGCGGCATCGTGGCATCGAGCATCTTCGCTGCGCTGCTGCTGGGGCTGCTGCTCTGGGGCTGGCGACGGCGCACCGACCTGGCGACGCTGGCCTGGGGCACGGTGGCGGGCTACCTGCTGATCGGCGCGTTCTGGTTTCAGCCCTGGTATGGCCTGTGGCTGCTGCCGTGGGCCGTGCTCAGCCGCTCGCGGCGCATCATGGGGCTGACGCTGGGCTACCTGGCGCTGGTCAGCACACAGATGTTCATCGAGACCTGGTGGGCACCGCCGCTGCGCGCGGCGCTGGGCGCGCACGCGCCCGACCTGCTGATCGGCGTGCCGCAGCTGCTTGGTATACTAGGCGGGCTGCTCAGTCTGGGCTGGTTCTGGTGGAGCGACCGCCGGAGCATTCGATACACACACGAGGATTTGCTTATGTCATCGACAGGAACGCGCACGCTGGTGATCGTGGCCAAAGAGCCAACGCCGGGCCGCGTCAAAACGCGCCTGGGCGCGACGCTCGGCCACGACCGCGCCGCCGCGCTCTACCGCGCCTTTAGCGCCGACACCTTCCGCCTCATCGATCAACTGCCCGCCACCAGCCTCGCCATCGCCCACTGGCCGCCGGAGGCCGGGGTGCACTTCCAGCGCGAGCTGGGCGCACGCGGCCTGATCTTCGCCCAGGAGGGCGCGGACTTCGGCGCGCGCCTGCACCACGCCTTCGCCACCGCCGCCGCCCACGGGGCCGAGCGCATCGTGCTGATCGGCACCGACAGCCCCTCGCTGCCGATCAGCATCATCGAGCAGGCCTTCGCGCGCCTCGACGACCAGCACATCGACGGTGTGATCGGCCCGTGCAGCGACGGCGGCTGGTACCTGCTGGGCCTGCGCCAGCCCCACGCCGCGCTCTTCCACGACATTGCCTGGAGCACCGAGGTGGTCTATCAGCAGACGCTTGAGCGCGCCGCCGCCGCTGGGCTGCGCCTGGAGAGCCTGCCCACCTGGTACGACATCGACACCGAGGCCGATCTCGCGCGCCTGCACAGCGACCTCGCCGCCCGCCCCGACGCCAGCGCCAGCCACACGCTGCCGCTGCTCACGCCGCTGCTCAAGCGGGCGGAGGCCCTGCAATGACCAAGGTTGCCCTGATTATCCCGGCGCTCAACGAGGCGGCGGCCATCGCCAGCGTGGTGCAGCAGGTGCCCCGCGAGCACGTCCAGCGCATCATCGTCGTCGACAATGGCTCGACCGACGCCACCGCCGCCAACGCGCGCGCCGCCGGAGCCGAGGTCGTGCTCCAGACGGCGCGCGGCTACGGCAACGCCTGCTGGGCGGGCTATGCGATCGCCAACGACGCCGACATCCTGGCGTTTCTCGACGGCGACGGCTCCTTCGACCCAGGCGAGATCGCGCGCGTGCTGGCTCCGCTGCACAACGACAGCGCCGACCTCGTGCTCGGCTCGCGCGAGCTTGGCGGCACGCCGGTGAGCGCCCTGCTGCCGCACCAGCGGCTCGGCAACCGCATTGTGGCCGCGCTCGTGCGCCGCCTCTATCGCATCAGCGTGACCGACGTGGGGCCGTTCCGCGCTATTCGCCGCAGCACGCTGGCCAGCCTGCACATGACCGAGCACACCTACGGCTGGACCACCGAGATGGTGGTGAAGGCCGCGCGCCAGCACGCACGTATCGTCGAGGTGCCGATCAGCTACCGCGACCGCCTCGGCGGCGAGTCGAAGGTCTCGGGCACCCTGCGCGGCACGGTGCTGACCGGCTACCGCATGCTTACGCTCACGCTCAAGCACGCCTGGCGCTAGCCCGCCGCCAGGCCCAAGCACGGGGGGCGCGCGCATCAACAACACAACAGGCGCGCTTCGGCATCAGCGGGCGGTGGCGCAATGCGCGACAATCGGCGCACAGCAACCACCGCCCAGACACTGCACTAGCACG
>JABXJS010000135.1 GCA_013538855.1 Herpetosiphonaceae bacterium | reverse complement strand
GGGCAATCCGCACGGCTCAATGGTCCGCTCGGCGGGCGGGATAGCCCAGCGCCTGGCTCCAGCAGCTCCACGCCTGAACGCAGCACCGCGCTGATCTTCTGAAAAACATGCTACGAGCGCCGCGGGGCAAGCGCGCTGAGGGCGATGGCAACATGCGCGGGCCGCAGCGTGCGGGCAGCGATCAGGGCGAACAGCGCGGCAGCGAGGGTCTGGAGGGCGCAGCCTGCCACCAGGGTGACCCGAGAGCCAGGCCAGGCGTAGGCCCAGGCGCACCAGCCGTAGAGCGCCAGCGCCACGCCGCCGATCGCCAGCCAGGACTGCGCAGCGGCCAAGGCGGGCCAGGGCAGGCGACGGCCCATGAAGCGCGGCAGCATATGGTAGGCCATCCCATAGATGAACAGCGACACAAAGCCCCACAGGTTGGCCTCGGCGTGCAGCGGGCGCAGCAGCGCGCCAGTCGCACGATTGAACGCGAAGGTCACGCCGAGACCGATACCGAGCGCCAAGAAGGCGAAGGCGGCCAGCACACAGCGCACGCTGAGATCGGCCAGCCGCAGCGGGTCGCGCTGGCGCAGCGGCGGCCAGATCAGCCAGCCAAACAGCGTCAGCGCCACGGCCATCAGCACGCCGCCGACGGCGAACAGCGCCGACCAGCCCAAGCCCAGCGCCAGCACCATCAGCAGCAGCGCGGCGAGATGCGTGCGCAGCTGCCAGCGCAGCCAGGTCGCCCCGCGCAGCGCTACGCCTGTCCAGCGTGGCAGCACGTGGCAGGCGACGCCAACGATCATCAGCAGCACCCAGCCGAGCGTAGTCAGGTGCTCGGCGGCCAGCCACCACTGCGCGCCAAGCCAGCCAAGCCGCTGCGCCAGCAGCACAGCCAGCGCCAGCGGCAGGCACAGGCCAGCCGCCTTCGTCGCAGTCGTCGCCAGCCGATCCACGGCGCGCTGCGCTGGCGGGGCGGGCATGCGCGCGCCACGGGGCACGCCGCGAAGAAACAGGCTCAGCGTGTTGAGCATAAAGAGCAGGCTGCTCGCCAGCTCTAGACCGAGGCCGAGCAGCGTCAGCCAGCGCCAGCTTGTCAGGAGGCCGAGCGCGGCCACCGTAATGCCGCCGCTGAAGACCGCCCAGTGCAGCCAGATCAAGCGTGGCCAGGGAAAGTCGCGGGCGGCGAACACCGGCATGGTGTGGTAGTTGATGGCGAAGATCAGCCCGCTGATCCAGCCGAAAAGCGTTATGTGAACCAATGCCGCCCAGGCTTGATCCCAGCCGAGCGCGAGCAGCAGATGCAGCGTGGTTGCGGCAGCGAGGGCCAGCAGGCCGCTGACCACAAACAATTTCGTTGAGCGAGCCATCAGCGCGCCTCCTTGTGCACAAGCGGCCAGTGCGCCGCGGCCACGGCGCGCAGGCGCATAGCCCAGCCAAGATTGAGCAGCAAGCCTAGCGCTGCCAGCAGCAGGGCCGCGCCGCCGATACGGGCCATGCTCAGCAGATTGAGCGCAACACCGCCAAGCAGCAGCGCCAAGCCCAGCGGATACAGCAGCAGCGTTGCCGTGGTCAGCTGCGCATGGAACAGCGCGTGAGCAACGGTAGGACGGGCCGCGCCCGGCTGATCGCTGCGCAGAATCCAGATGAGAAACGGCAGAATTTTATGCAGCATGGCCAGGATAGCCCAGCCGATCCAGCCCTCAAGCGCCAGCATAAAGATCAACTGCGCCTGCTTGAACAGCGGCAGCAGCGCCCAGTTAGCCAGGGCCAGCGCAGCAACCAGCAGCAGCAGCAGCAGCAGCGCCGCCGCACCGAGAAACGCCCGAATCGGACGCTCGATGCGCCGCCGGACGCGCTGGCGCATGATCGTGCGCAGATCGGCGAGCCAGGCCAGCGTGCTCAGCAGCGCCACAGCCCAGGCCAGCCACAGCCACCAGCGCGGCGCGGCCAACCATAGCCCGAGCCAGGCCGCGTAGGCGCTGAGCGCCCAGCCAAGCGGCGCTACGCCGCTCCAGCGCACCCGGTAGCCGTGGGCGAGCGTGAACATCGGCAGCAGACGGTAGCTGAGGGCGATGGTCAGCACCGTAAACCAGCCGCCAACGCCGAGCAGCGCGTGGCCGAGCACGCCATTCAGGCCCAGCCCGCTCCAGAAGACCCAGCGCCGGTTGAGCACCAGCACGATGCCCGCCCCAAGCTGCACCGTCAGCGCCAGCAGCGCCAGCGCCACGCCAGCCACCAGCGCGCTGCGCCGGGCGCGCCACAGCGTCGCCCATAGGCTGGTGAGCAGCGCCAGCAGGCCCGCGCTGAGCAGCAGCGCACCGGTTAGGAGCCAGCCAGCGCTGCCAGCACCGAAGGCCCAGCTAAACAGCGCGCAGCCAAGCGCCAGCGGCCACTGCGACCACGTGGCTAGCCGCAGCCAGGCCAGCGGACGCTGCAGCAGCACCGGCAGCAGCTGTGTCAGCACGCCCAGGCAGGTCAGCGTGGCCCAGCCAAGCGTCAGCAGGTGGGTCAGCGCCAGCAGCGCCGGACCATAGGGAAAGCCAAGCAGCATGGGCGCGCTAAGCAGCTGCACCAGCATGCCAACGGCCAAAAAGAGCTGCGCTAAGGCCACAAGCCGCAGCGCCAGCCGCGTCTCACGCAGATCGGAGGTAGCAGATCCAGCTAGCATATCAGTGCTCCGTTGCGCGCTCACTGCGGCGCGTGACAGTCGGCTGTAGTCCGGCGCGGCGCTGATGGCAGCTCAGGTAGGCCAGCGTGGGGCTGGTAGCGCTGATCGAGCGCTGCGCGCCGCATGGGATGAAAAACGCCTGGCCAGCCTGCACGTGGTGCTCGCCGCCATCGACGCGCACAAGCGCGCTGCCTGTAATCACCACACCCAGCACATCGACCTCGCTGTTGACATGCGCGGGCACGCCGTCGCCCTGAGTAAAGCGCAGGATATTCATGTTGAGCTGCGCGCTGGTCAGGCTCCACACGGGGCCGCTGCTCTGGGCCGCCTGCGCCAGCGCCAGCAGATCGATCAGCGGCTCTGGAGCGGGGTTTGTACTCGCAATCGAGTGACTCATATGATTCTCCTGTATCATAGCCAGACGACACAGCAAAGGAGTGCGCCATGGATCGCCTAGAAATTGTTCGCCACGTGAGCTTCGCCCAGCAGCTGCGCCCAGCGACGCTCGCGGCCATCGCAGACATCGCCCACGAGCGCTCGGTCGAGCGTGGCACCATTATCACCATGGAGGGCGAGCCAGCCAGCGCGATGTATCTGATCGCCAGCGGTCGCGTGAAGATTGTGCGCCACTCGCCGGAGGGGCGCGAGCAGATCCTGCACGTGGTCACGCCGATCGATCACTTCAACACCGTGCCCGTCTTTGGCGGCGGCGCGTGCCCGGCAACCACCGAGGCGCTGCAGCCGTCGCTGCTGCTGGTGCTGCCCCGCGACCAGATGCGCCAGCTCACTCAGCAGCACCCCGAGCTGAGCATGGCGCTGCTGGGCGAGTTCGCCAACCGGCTGCGGATGCTGGTTGGCCTGGTCGAGAACCTGGCGCTGCACACGGTCAACAGCCGTCTGGCGCGCCTGCTGCTGCAGCAGGCCGAGGCCGCCGAGCGCGGCGAGCAGCCGCCGCAGATGACCCAGGCCGAGATGGCCGCCCATATCGGCAGCGTCCGCGAGATGGTCGGGCGCGCCCTCAAAACCTTCGAGGGCGCGGGCCTGATCAGCATCGAGCGCGGCGCGCTGCAGATCATCGACCGCGACGGCCTTGAGCAGCAGGCCGACCTTTAGCCAGCTAGGCAGCATCGCGGCGCGGCGGCGCAAACGAGATGGTAAACGGGCGGCCGATGGCGGCGGTCGGGCAGTAGCTCTCGCACACCTCGCAGTAGGAGCACGCCTCGGGCCGCACAATCGTCGCGTGGCCGGCCACCAGCGCCACCGCCTGGGTGGGGCAGCGCCGCACACACTCGCCGCAGCCGGTGCAGCGCGCCAGGTCGATCAGCGGCAGCGCCCACTCGGGCTGGTCCGATGCTCTATCAACAGTACCCATCGCAGACCTCCTTATGGTCATGCATGGCAGTGGCGGCACCAGCTAGGCCAGTGCCGCCGCCGCTTCGCTCAGCGGATCTTAGTTGTGCGGATCGCCATCGCCAGCCTGGAGCAGGCCCAACGCGCCGCGGCCAACGAAGTTGAAGGCGTGTGTCACGATTGGGTACAGCCCATCCTCGGCCGTGGTCAGTTCGATGATCGCACCTTGGGCAGGGGCCAGATCAACCGCCTGCGAGCCGTAGCCGCCAGGATTATCGCGTGTGAGCGTCACACCCTCCTTGATCACTGTGTCGAAGATCGTACCGACGATGTGGAACGAGCTATCTTCACTCGGGCCGGCATTGAGAACGAAGAAGCGTACGCGCTCGCCGGTGCCAGTCTGCAGCGGGTGGTCTTTGTACTGGTTGGCGACGCCGTTGAACACCACATAGTCGGGGGCTGGAGCGGCGGCGCTGGCCTTCTCTAAGCTGGCGACCTCTTTCTGCGGGCCGAGATACCACTCGCTCTGCACAATGGTGAACTCTTTATCAACGGCAGGCAGGCCCTCCTTCGGCTCGACGATCACCATCCCGTACATACCGTTGGCGATGTGGTGCAGCGCTGGCGCGGTGCCGCAGTGATACATCCAGACACCGGCGTAGTCGGCCGTCCACTCGTAGAGCTTCTCCTCGCCGGGGTTGATCGAGGTCATCTCGTCGTTCCAGGCCACCTGGCTGGCGTGGAAGTCCACCGAGTGGGCCACCGAGCTGCTGCTGGGGTTCTTCAGGTGGATGCGCACGGTATCGCCGACGCGTACGCGGATCACCGGGCCGGGCACCGTGCCGCCGAAGGTCCACACATGCTGCACAAAGCCTGGGGCCACGGTCATATCCTTCTCCTCGACCACCAGGTCGATGTCGTGAACCTGCGTATCGGCCTTGAGCACGGGCGCGCTGGCGTCATACAGCACGTAGTCGGGCGCGTTGGGATCGGCCTTGACATCGGTGGTCGGCGCAGGGCCGCCGTGGTCATCGGCGGCGGGCGCGGCCGCGCTGGCGTCCTCTGGCTCAGCGCCGGCAACCGTGATCGTGCCTTTCATACCGGCGGCAGCGTGGCCGGGGATGGAGCAGATAAAGGGTGCGCCGGCAGCGGGAATCATCACGTCGACGCTCTTGGTCTCACCACCGTTGGCGCTAACCTGCGTGCCGTCGTCGAAGGTGATGTCGTGCGGGATGGCTCCGTCGTTGACCAGCTTGATGGTGTACTTGCCCGGCTGCGGCACGCTCAGCTCGGCGGGCTTGAAGCCCAGCTCAAAGGCGTGGATCTCCAGCGTATCGAGCACTGCATCGCTGGCAGGCGCGGCGGCTTGGGCGGCGGGGGCGGCGGCCGGAGCGGCTTTGCTGCTCGACTGCGTCATCATACTTGTCATACTCCGGTTGCGCGACTCGGCCTGGCCCGAGGTGCACCCGGCGACGCTAACGGCAAAGACTAACACGATGAATAGGCTGACGATGCGATAACCACGACTCATGATCTGCCTCCTGGGCGTTGTCTATGTTTTGATGTTGGCTGATGCGCGGTTCGGCGTATCACTGCGCACAGCATAGCCCGCCACGCCCTTGCGCGGCTGCGACTTTTCTCACATCGCCCAAATCTGCCGCCATTTTCCGCCCATGAGAGAAAAGTCACATCGCATCACGATCATTCCGCGCTAGACTGCACAGCAACAGAGCTTGTGGCAGCGCAGCGGCGTGGTCGCACGCGCTCCAGCGCAGGGACAGGCAACCCCGCGCTCACGCCGCTGCCGTCTGCTTTCGCATACCGCATCCACCAGGAGGATTCATTTCATGACTGTTGATACCGCAACCCTCGATGTGCGCACCATCCAGCCGCGCGAGCGCCACCCACTGATCTTCCAGCGCCTCGACGCGCTGCTGCCCGGCCAGAGCATTCAGCTCGTCAACGATCACGATCCTGTGCCGCTCTACTACCAGATTCAGGCCACCCGGCCGCAGCAGTTCGCCTGGAGCTATGTTGAGCAGGGGCCGGAGGTGTGGCGCGCCACGATCACCCGCACCGCCACAACGCCGCAGGTGCGCCCCGATCAGACGGTCGGCAGCATCAGCGAGCGCTTCCCAGCAGCCCTGCCGGTGCTGCAGCAGTTCGGCCTTGACCTGTGCTGTGGCGCGAGCCTGACGCTAGAGCAGGCCGCCCAGCAGCACCAACTCGACCTCAGTCAGCTGCTCGCCGCCCTTAACCAGCAGCTCACCAGATCGCTCTAAGGAAAGGAGGCGCGCCATGATCACAGCGTCGATGACCGTCGCCGAGGTGCTGCGCCATAGCCCGCAGTGCCTCGATACGCTGGTCGCGCAGCATCCGGCCTTTGTGCGCCTGCGCCGCCCGCTGCTGCGCAAGACCTTCGCCCGCCTCGTCACCATCGAGCAGGCGGCCAAGATCGCTGGCGTCGAGCTAGACGGCCTGCTCGCCGCACTCAACAGCACCGCCAGCGGCGCTGTGATCGCCCCCCAGCCCAGCCTCGACCACGGCTCAGCAGCCAGTCACGACGCGGCACCTGCCAGCCCAGCCGCCGACAGCCGCGCAGTGATCCGCGCCAGTGGCCCAGCCGCACCCACAGCGGCGCTGCACCGTGATCCGCTCAGCGCCGCTGTGGCCGACCAGCTACCAGCGCAGACCAGCACGCCGCCTGCGTGGCTCGAGGGTGCGCGCATCCAGGCCGAGGTCGATGCGCGCAGCGCCGACGAGCGCGGGCCGCTGGGGGCGATCATGCGGGCGGCCGCGCAGGTGCAGCCAGGCGGCATCTTGCTCGTGCGCAGCGCATTCGAGCCGCTGCCGCTGTTTACCTTGCTGGCCCAGCGTGGCTTTGCGCACTGGAGCCAGCAGCACGCCAGCGACGACTGGGCCAGCTACTTCTTGCGCCTGCGTGCGCCCGCTGCCGCACCAGCCCAGCCCGCTGCCGCGCCAGCACCTGCGCTGCTCGACAACCGCGGCCTAGAGCCGCCGCAGCCAATGCAGCGCACGCTCGCCGCCCTGGAGCAGCTCGCCCCCGGAGCTACGCTCACCGTGCTCACCGACCGCCAGCCGCTCTTTTTGTTCGAGGCGCTCGAAGAGCAGGGCTACACCTACGCCACCACCAGCGCGCCCGACGGCGGCTTCCAGACCCAGATCAGCGCCCCCAAGCCTGACAAAGGTTAAAAAGCCGCGCCGTGCGCCAGCATTAACTGCACCAATTCCGCACAGCTCAGCAACCAATCACTTGCCCGCTATCTGTTGCTAAGATAGCGGGCGCAGAGCATGGCGACCGCCGAAGTGTGCGCTGCAGCGCGTGTTCCAGCGCCCCGTGCGGCTGCACTACGCCCGCGTGCCGCCCAGCGCCAATCTGCATGAACAACCTGCGCCGTGCGTCAGCGCCAGCCCGTGCTGCGCCAATCCGCACAGCTCACGGCCCGCTCGTGGGGCGGGATAGCCCAGCGCCCCCTGCTGCTGCACCACGCCCGCGTGCCGCCCAGCGCCAATCTGCATGAACAACCTGCGCCATGCATCAGCGCCAGCCCGTGCTGCGCCAATCCGCACAGCTCACGGCCCGCTCGTGGGGCGGGATAGCCCAGCGCCCCGTGCTGCCGCCCAGTGCCAATCTGCATGAACAACCTGCGCCGTGCGTCAGCGCCATCGTACAGCAGCACCACACCTGCGTGCACCATACGCTGCAGCGCCGAAAACTGCACAAAAGGCGAGTATGGTATGATTAACACCTATTACAGACGGGCGTACTAGCTAGTTAGCTAGTCTGTAAAGTGCGCCGCTTAAAGTACTACCAGCATAGATGACTTGTGGCATAGTGCCACAGCGTACAGCTCTATAAATTCACCGCTGTGGGGCCACGTTTGCCCTACACTGAGTCAGTGCAGCCATGGTGCTGATAACGAGGAACTGCTGATGGCCTATAAAGCAAAAGTGTGTTTGCTGGGGGATTTTGCTGTTGGCAAAACAAGTCTCATTCGGCGCTTTGTCGAGGAGCGCTTCGATGACAGCTACATCAGCAGCATTGGGGTGAAGATCAGCCGTAAAGTGCTCCACATCGCCGCCTTCGATCAGCTTGAGACAACGCTGATGATCTGGGATCTGGCTGGTGGCGAGCGCTTCGATGCGATGATGCGCAACTACTATGCAGGTGCCGCTGGCGGTCTACTCGTCTACGATGTCACGCGCCCAGACACGCTGGATTCGCTCCAGCGCTACATGCGCGACTTCACCTCGGTTAATCCTCACGCCGCGCTAATCGTTCTTGGCAACAAGGCTGATCTGCTTACCTCGGCGCAGCTCGAGCGCCCGAGCATGCTCGACGCCACGCTTGGGTGGTACCCGGCCAGCGCCAAAAGCGGCCTCAACGTCGAGACGGCCTTTGCCACGCTCAGCACAGATTGCTACCATCGCTCACTGCGTCGCTGACCAACCCCATTTCTAGCTTCAAGGGGGCCTTGTATGTCGGATTCGCCCAACGAGCAGTTTTCGCCTGCTCCACGCCCTGCACCCGCGCCCGATCCAGAGCTAGAGCGCGTGCGCCAGATTATCATCGGCTCTGACCCGAGCCAGTCGCCGCTGCGCCAAGCCGAGGTCGATCGCCTGCGCCAGATTTTGTTCGCGCCACAGATGGAAGACTACGAGCGGCGGTTCAGCGACCAGCAGCGCGCCATCGAGCGCATGCGCAGCGATGTGCGCAGCCTCCAAGATCGCGTGCACGAGTTCGAGAAGCAGCAGATCCGCCGGGTTGAGCAGATCGAGACCGCCATCCAGCGCATGCAGGCCGATCTGCGCCGCGAGAGCGAGCGCCAGCGCAGCCGCGATAACCTGGTGCAGCAGCTGCAAACGCAGACCCGCCAGCAGGAGCTGCTCGGGACAAACCTCGGCGAGAGCCTCAATGACGTGCGCATCTCTTTCGATAAGCACGAGGCCGAGCTGGCCAGCATGCGCAGCGCCAGCAGCACTCAGCGCGAGCACTACGAGCAGCGCCTCGAAGACCTGAAGCGCGAGGTGCGCCAGGCCGAGGACACGATGCGCACGGAGCTGCACCGCATCGCGAACCGCCTCACCGATCAGAAAATTGATCGCAAGGCCCTCTCTGCCATGCTCATCGAGGTTGCTACCCGGCTAGAAACCGGCAGCTCGCTCGCCAGCATGCTTGAAAGCTTGAGCCAGGACAATGACCTCCGATAGCGCGCTCAACAATCAGCTTGAGGAGCTACGGCGGGTGCTGCTCAAGCCCGAGGCGCTTGTCGACCGCGTTAGCCCGCTGATCGCCGATATCATCAGCGAAAACATCCGCGACTCTGGCGACGAGATCGCCGAAGCGCTCGCGCCGGTGATTGGCGAAACCTTGCGCCTCCAGGTCTACAATGCCCGCGATGACATCGTCGATGCGCTCTACCCCATCGTCGGCCAGATGATCAACAAAGCGATCACCGAGGCGGTCGCCGACTTGGCCCGGCGCGTCGATGAGCGCGTGCGGGCGCAAATTCCGCTGCAGACGCTCGTGCGCCGCGTGCAGGCCCGTGTGCGCGGCGTCTCTGGTTCGGAGTATATGCTGCGCGCCGCGCTGCCGTTCGAGGTGCGCGAGCTGTTCTTGATTCACCGTGAGACGGGCCTCCTCATCGCCCACGCCGCCAATCAGGCGGTGCCAGACGATCGCGATATGGTCAGCGGCATGCTCACAGCCATTCGCTCGTTTGCCCGCGATGCCTTTGGCCGCGGCGAGGAGGGTGAGCTAGGCGAGATCGCCTATGAGTCCCAGCACATTATCATTGAGGCGGGCGGCGAGGTCTATGTCGCTGCCGTGATTCAAGGCGTGCCGCCAGAGGATTTCCGCGCCCAGCTCCAGCAGATGATTGTGCGGCTGCAAGAGCAGCACTACAAGCTGCTCAAGTCCTTCGACGGCAGCGACGATGCTGTGCTGCACACGGCACAAACGCTGCTTGAGCAGAAGATCGCACCACCAGCGCCCACAGCTCAGGGCCGCCAGCGCCCGCCGCTCTCACGCACCCAGAAAATGATCATGGCGCTGATGGTGTTTGCGCTGCTGGCGCTGCCGCTGCTTGGCTGCGGCTGGTGGATGTGGCACGTCGAGCAGCGCCTCAATCGTGCGCTGGCGCTGCCGCCAACCAGCACCGCCATGCCGACCGCCACGCCAACGGCCACGCCGACGGCGACAGCCACCGCCACGCCAACCAGCACCGCCACCGCAACCCCGACGCCAACGCCAACCGACACAGCCACACCAACCCCTGTGCCCAGCGCCACGCCCACCATTGCGCCGTTCGGCGGCGTGATGATCGGCAACGTCTACCTGCGCGATGGCCCCAGCCTCGATACGCCGCGCACAGGCTTTATTGCGCCATTTGGCGCGCCTGTTGAGGTGCTGGCGCAGAACGGCGACTGGTATCACGTGCGCGTGGCCCGCTCCAATGACTCAGCCGGCGGTGCGATTGGCTGGCTGCCCGCCGAGTGGGTGAGCCTGACCCGCGCCATCTCACCGGATATTATTACGCCAACGGTGCAACCATGACCACGTTTACAGCGCCTGGCTGGAGCGATATCCAGCCCTACTTTCAGCTAACGTGGGCGCTGCTCGATCCAACCGAGTTAACGCTGCTGGCCTTTGATCCACTCTGGCTGATGTGGTTTGCCCTCGATGCCACGGTGCAAGGCCAGCCCGCCGATGCGGTGCTGCCGGAGCTGTGGGGCCTAGCCGAGCAGATCCAGGCGCTCCCTCACAGCGCCGACCATCTGCGCCTCGATCTGCTGCAGCGCCAGGGCAGCGATGGACGCTGGCGCTACCTGAATGTTGTCTTGCTGCCCACCGCCGAGCGCCACATTTTGCTCGTGGCCCAAGACAGCACCGCTCAAGGCCGCACACTTCAGGCGCTCACGCAGAATCGCAACGAGCTACGCCTGCTGCGCCAGCAGCTCGACACGCTCAACCAGAAGCTCTTCTATCTGCTCAATGTGTATCTGCCGCCAACAGTCGCCGATCAGCTGGTGCGCGGCGAGCTGGCGGCAGAGCTTGGCGGCCAGCAGCGCCAGGTGGCGATCTTGTTTGCCGATATCCGCGGCTACACGCGCACCGTCGAGCGGCTCACGCCTGATCAGACGATGCAGACGCTCAATGCCCACCTCACCGCTGCGGTGCAGGCGATCACCGAGCACGGCGGCACTGTCAATCAGTTTCAGGGCGATAATGTGATGGCGATCTTCAATGCCCCGCTCGATCTGCCAGCGTATGCCCGCCATGCGGTGCAGGCTGCGCTCGCCGTCCACGCTGCGGTCGCCGACTACCACCATAGCCTGCCCGCCGACCAGCCGCGCCTCCAGTTCGGCATCGGCATCAACACAGGCCCAGCGCTTGTCGGCAATAGCGGCGGCGGCCTGCGCTACACCTACACCGCGATTGGCGATACGGTCAATCTAGCCTCACGCATTACGGCCGTAACGCCAGCAGGGCAGGTCTGGATTACCGAGCCAGTCTTGCAGCAGGTGCAGGCGGTTATCCGCACCACACCGCTGAAGCCGCTGCTGTTCAAGGGTAAATCCGCGCCCACGGCGCTGTTTGCCGCACACGATGGCGATCAGCCCTAGCGCACGATTGTGCGCCGCAGGTGCCACCAGAGCGCCAGCAGCGCCGCGCCGCAGTAGCCGAATCCGCCGAGCAGATAGCCCCAGCCCATGTCGCCGTTCAGCGCTGCCCAGAACGCCTGCGTGCTCCAGTAGGTCGGCAGCAGGCCAAACGCCAGCCGCCAGCCTGCGCTGATGAAGTAGGCCGCCACCGGCCCTAGCATCACCACGCCAACGCCCTTCAGCAGCGCGAAGCCCTCCAGCTTGTTGCGCGCAAAGGCCATCAGCGCCAGCGCCACGATCGGCGCGAACAGGCTGGCCAGCAGCAGCGCGGGAATGGTGCGCGGCACCTGCGCCAGCGCCACCAGCCCGGTCAGCGGCAGACAGATCAGCATGTACGCCCAGCTCAGCAGCGCGCTCGTCAGCAGCCGATAGCTCAGCAACCCGCTGAGCGCAGCCGGGGTAACGCGCAGCGCTGTCAGTGTGTCGTCGTCGCGCTCGTCGAGCAGCAGGAAGCCGCTCATCACGCCAAACATCAGCGGCACGTTCAGCAGCAGAAACACGCCCACGATCAGCGGGTAGTAGTCCTCCAGCCGAATCTGGTAGCGCGTGTAGCTCCACGCGGTCAGGCTGGGCACCGCCAGGCGCAGCATAATCACGATCAGCCATGGCGTGAGCGCGATGCTCAGCAGCAGCGAGTCACGCCGCACGCTCTTCAGGTCGTTGTGGCCAAAGGCCAGCAGTGTGCGTAGCATCTTAGCGCCTCCCTTGGCGTGCGACGATTGAGCGGTTGAACATGCGCTGCGCCAGCCAGCTCAGCCCGGCGATCCACAGCGCGCCGTAGCCGAGCGCGTAGGCGACCTGCCAGGCCGCCACCCCCACAAAGGCCCCGTGCAGCAGCAGCATCGCCCCGTGCGTCGGCAGCAGGTAGAACAGCGGGCTGTGCCACCAGCCGATGTACTCGATCAGCGGCAGGTACAGCACCAGCGCGTAGATCTGCGATGGGATCAGGTAGCTGCTGAACGAGCTAAACGGCGCGACGGCGATAAAGCCCACCAGCAGCGCGATCAGCGCCATCAGCGCCGTGCCCAGCAGCACCAGGCCCAGGTTTACGTGCAGGCCGTAGCTGAAGGCCACCAGGGCCACGCTCAGCGCCAGCGCCAGCGCCGTCAGGCTGGCCAGCTTGGCGCTCAGGTACTCCCAGAAGCGCAGCGGCGACACCACCAGCGCGTACAGCGTGGCCTCGCCCTTCTCGAACAGCACCAGCCCGGCGATGAAGTAAAAGCCCACCAGCGCCAGGTCGAGAAAGACAATCGCCGGCACCAGCGCTGGCAGGCTGGTGGCGGGCACAGCGCGCAGCAGCGCCAGCCAGACCAGCACCGAGAAGGCGGCGGCGTACACAAATCCATAGCGCCGCTGCACACGCAGCTCCATGCGCAGGGCGTTCATCCAGCGTCTCATTGCAGTTGCTCTCCGGTCACGGTGATAAAAATATCCTCCAGCGCAGCCTCGCGGCTGTGGATGGTCTCGATCGTATGTGTCCGCAGCAGCGCGGCAAAGTCGGCGTCGCTGCCCAGCGTGTCCAGCGCAAAGTCGCGGCTGGCGCTGGCCGCACCGGCGCGGTAGGTCACGTGCACGCTGCGCGCGCTGTGCTCAAGCATCAGGTGCTGCGGGCTGTCGATCAGCGCAATCGCGCCGTTGGTGATAAAGGCCACGCGATCGCACAGCTCCTCGGCAATGTGCATGTCGTGGGTGGTCAGGAAGATCGTGCGGCCCTGGCGCTGCTGATCGCGGATCAGCGCCTTGACCACGCGGGCGTTGGCCGGGTCGAGGCCCGAGGTCGGCTCGTCGAGAAAGATCAGCTCCGGCTCGTTCAGCAGGGCGCGCACAAAGGTCAGCCGCGACTGCATGCCCTGCGAGAACTGCGCCACGCGGCGGTTGGCGTCGTCGGCCAGGCCCACCTGCTCCAGCAGCCGCAGCGGATCGGCGGTCGGGCCGCTGTACAGCGAGCGGAAAAACTGCAAGTTCTCCAGCGCGGTCAGCTTCTGGTAGTGGTTGGGCAGCTCGAAGCCGACGCCGATGCGCTCGTAGTAGCGCGCGCCCAGCGTGGCCAGCGGCTGGCCAAACACGTTGATCTGGCCCTGGTAGCCCTGCAGCAGGCCCATCAAGATTTTCTGGGTTGTGCTCTTGCCTGCGCCGCTTGGCCCTAGAAAGCCGAAGATTTCGCCCGGCTGGATGCTGAAGGTCAGCCCATGCAGCGCTGGCTCCTGCTTGCCAGCGTAGGTGAAGCGCAGATCGCGCACGTCGAGCACGGCAGGCGGCAGCGCTGTGGCTGGCGCAGCGGTGTGGCGCTGCGGACGAACAAGCGTTGTGGTCATTGGTCGCCTCTTTCGGTGGTGTCGGCTGGCGCTGACGGGCGGCTTAGCCCACGCGCCACAAGGTCAATGATCAGATCGATCACGGCGGGATAGATGGTCGGCCCGATGTCCTCCTGGTGCAGCGTGAGCATCGTCACGGCGCGGATCACGCCGCCAATCACGGTCGGATCGGCGGCGATCAGCTTGCCCTCGGCCTGCCAGCGCTGCACGACGCCGATGATCGGCAGCACGCCCTGGCGCATCTTGCGCTCAAGGTGCAGCGGCTCGACGCGCTGAGCGACCATCTGCAGCTCCTCGGGGTTGGTCAGCATGCGCTTAGTCAGCGGGTTGTGCTCCAGCTCGGCGATGAAGGTGCGCAGAAAGTCGGCGATGGCCTGGCGCGGCGCGCTGGCGCTGACAAACGGCTGCATGATCTGCTGCTCGATGCGCGGCCCCTCCAGCGCCAGCAGCTCCAGGTACAGCTCCTCCTTGGAGTCAAAGAAGCTGTAGAAGCTGCTCTTGGCTATGCCCGCCGGCTGCGTCAGCTCCTCCAGCGAGGTCTTCTTCAGCCCGTAGGTCGTAAACAGACGCCGCCCGGTCTCAAGCAGCGTGGCGCGAATGCTCTCGCGCTCGGCTGGCGTAAATGTCGGCATATATATCTCCATAAAAACAATTTGTATTTTTGTTTTTATAACAATACACCGCCGATGCAGCGCTGTCAATACCCTAACGCTATGCGGCAGCGTGCAGCGCTGTTAATCGTAGAAAAACCCGCGCCGTGCTGCGTTGCCAGCCTGCGTGGGGACAATCCGCACGGCTCAGCGGCTCGCTCGTCGGGCGGGATTGCCTCAAGCCTGGCTCCCGCAGCACCACGCCTGGATAGTCCGCAGCGCTAATCTTCATAAAAAAATCGCGCCCGGCTCCATCGTCAGCTCGTGCTGCGGGCAATCCGCACGGCTCAGCAGCCCGCTCGCCACGGGCGATTGCCTAGCGCCTGGCTCCCGCAGCACCACGCCTGCATGCAACACCGCGCTGGACATCAACAAAACCCGCGCCGTGCTGCCTCGCCAGCCTGCGTGGGGGCAATCCGCACGGCTCAGCGGCTCGCTCGTCGGGCGGCGGGCACCCGTCAGGGTCGGCCCAGCGCCTGGCTCCCGCAACACCGCGCCTGGGTGGTACATACCGAGCAGCAGCAACAGACGCTTTGATCTGTGATACTGTCTGGATGGGGTGTATGGAGTTTACTCTGGCTCAGCATCGAGCACCACCTGCTCGTAGATGGTGCGGAGCGGCAGCTGGCAGTTGATTGGCTCAAGCTTGATGGCTACTATTTATTTTCTCGATATGCTTTTATTTTTTTGAATTCTTCAGAATCATTCACTTTTTCAATTAGAAATTCAACCCAAGCTTCTGTATATACAAACTCAGTAGATCACAGGACTCCCTGGGGCCAGGGTAAACGGTGTGGCGGCCGAATCGTGCGGTATCCTTTGTGGTGCCAACCAAGAAAGGAACCGT
>JABXJS010000134.1 GCA_013538855.1 Herpetosiphonaceae bacterium | reverse complement strand
GCACTGATCATCACGGGGCGGGCGCAGGCAGGCGTGCGGGCGGGCGCTTGTGGGGCACGGTGCGGAATAGGCAGCAGTAGGAGCGGCTGTCAACAACGGTGCGCGGTTCAACAAAAAAGGCGGCGCTGATCATCACGGGGCGGGCGCAGGCAGGCGTGCGGGCGGGCGCTTGTGGGGCACGGTGCGGAATAGGCAGCAGTACGAGCGGGCGGCAACGGCGGTGTGCGGCTCAACACAACACGCGGCGCTGGCCATCACGGGGCGGGCGCAGGCGGGCGCGCCTAGCTGCGCTGATGGAGCGTGGCGTGAAATGGGCAGCAGTAGGAGCAATCATCTAGCACGGCTAGCCTTCATAAAACCATGAAGAACCGGCTGTGGTGGCCGCTAGGCATTGGGGCCTAGCGGCCTTTGCTCATGTTAGCGCAGCCGCTCGGGCCACCAGGCGACGACGGCGAGGTAGCGCACGAAGTGCAGCAGCGACGGCGGCGCGCTGAGGTCGAGGCCGATCCAGTCGCCCATGGTGTTGACGCTGAGCATGGCGCTGGCGGGCTGCAGCGGCCAGCGGGCGTGGTGGATGTCGCCGCGCCAGACGTGGCCCCGGTCGTCGGTGGCGTAGAGGCAGTAGCGGTCGGTGAGCCACTGCTCCAGCGTGCCGGGCTGGCTGTGGTAGACCGGGCCGGTCGGGCGGTAGCTGGCGGCGAAGGTGGCGGGCGCTGCGCCGCGGTGGGTGCGCTGGCTCTGGTAGCGGATACCGTCGCCGCGCTCGATGTGCATCTGGGCGTCGAAGTAGGGCAGGTGAAAGCCCCAGCGTGCGCCGCGCACGGCCAGCGGCTGGGCCGCATCGAGGCTGAAGAACCACACGCCGGGCTTGCCATCGACAACCACGTAGGTGCGCACGTTCAGCTCGGCGAAGCGCGAGACCCAGGGCAGCGCGGGGATGGCGCGCGGGCGCACGCCGGTCATCTCGAAGGGCACCACGCCGAGCCAGGCTTGGCCGTCGTAGGTGTCTAGCTCTAGGCCCGGCGGCAGCAGCGCCTGCATGGCGGCGGGCGCGATGGGCCAGTGGGCGAAGAGCAGGTCGCGCCACTCCATGGCCATAATCCACGGGCGCGGCGGCAGCGGCCAGGGGCGCGGGTGGCGCTCAAGCGTGGACATAGCGCGGCTCCTCTACTCGGCGTAGCGCTCTTCAAGCCACGGGTCGGCGTGGTTGTTGTAGCCGTAGCGCTCCCAGAAGCCCAGACGGTCGCTTGACATAAATTCGATGGCGCGCAGCCACTTGGCGCTCTTCCAGAAGTACTTCTTGGGCACAAAGAGGCGCAGCGGGTAGCCGTGCTCGGGGGCCAGCTCGGCGTCCTCGAACTTGTAGGCCAGCAGCACATCGTCGTCCATCATCGTCTCAAGCGGCAGGTTGGCGGTGTAGCCGCCCTCGGAGTGGGCCAGGACGTAGGCGGCCGCGGGCTTGAGCGCGGGGATGTGCTTGAGAAACTCGCTGAAGCGAATGCCCGTCCAGCGCGTGCCCAGCTTGCTCCAGCGTGTGACGCAGTGGATGTCGATGTTCTCGACGGTGACGGTGGGCAGGCTGCGAAACTCGCTGTAGGAGAAGGTCTTTGGCTCGGTGATGTCGCCGAAGACGCGGAAGTCCCAGGTTTGCTCTAGGTTGGCGTAGTTGGGAACATCGCCGTAGTGCAGTACAGGAAACTTCTCGGTGACATACTGGCCAGGCGGAACGCGCTCCTCAGCGCCAGGCGGCGTGCGGTCGAACTTCTTGCGAAATGCGTCAAACATGGGGGCTTCCTTCCTTGTGGCTGAGTGTCTGCTCGTATTGTAGCACCGGCTGTGCCGTGGGCGGCGCTCAATATTCTTAACGGATCGGCGGCGGGCGCGGGTTTAGCCGCCGTGCTGTGGCGCGCTGGCGGGCCGATGTTATTGAAGAAGCGTTGGTGGTTGGTTGCTGCGGCTCAGACAGCAGAGTCAGCGCTGGTGCTCAATCGTCCGTTCACCGTTGGCAATAAAAAAGCTGCGGGTGGCTCAGCACAGCGGCGCAGGTGGCGCACGCGGACGCGCTGCCGTGGGGCGGTGGTGCGGCGGCGGTGGAGGCTGCACCACTGCGCTATCATCGGCGCTGCCCGCTAGCGGGCCTGTGATTGAGCGCAGTGCACTGAGATCAAAGCGTAGGCGGCGGGAGCGCCAACCTGCTCCCGCCGCCTATGTGCGCGTCTGCGTTGCGGCGCGGTGGCCGACGGAGCGCCAACCTGCTTCCGCCACCTGCGCCGACGATGCGCTGCGCACCTGCGAACCTACTGCTGAAGCTGGGCCATGACGTACTGCACGGCATGTCCAACGCCGCCGCCGTGTGTGCCGACCACATCGTAGAGGCGCGGGTACTCGGCGGAGGTGTTGTCGGGGCAAAGCTCAGCGTAGACAGCCTGCCAGGTGATCGGGATTGCGCCGGCCTGGATCATGCGCTGCACGGCCATGGCGTGGGCCTCGGCGCTCACGCCGCCGGAGGCATCGGGGACAACGTAGACGTTGAAGCCGTCCTTGAGCGCGGAGAGGGTCGTCTGCGCCAGGCACACCTCGGTCCACAGCCCGGCGGCGATGATGTTCTTGCGGCCGGTGGCCTTGATCGCGGCGACGTAGTTGGGATCGGCCCAGGCGTTGGTGTTGTGGCGGTCGATCGGCTTGATCTCCGGAAAAACCGCCGTGAGCTGGGTGAACAGCGGGTCTTTGAGCGGGCCGCCCTCGGCGTTGATCGTGGTGAGCACCACCGGAAGCTCTAGCGCCTTGGCGACTTTGGCTAAGCCGGTGACGTTGTTGGTCAGCTCGTCGGGCGAGATCGAGCGCACCGGAAAGGCGACGAACGGCTGATGGTCGATCAGAGTCAAAACGCTATTCTCAAGCGTCAAGTCGTTGATCGTGTGCATGCGTGTTTCCTCCAAAGATGCTACTACTAGTCCACGGTGAAGCCCCAACCTGCGTGGCGGGTGTGGGTCGCAGATCCAAGCCCCGGCAAGGTTGCACCCTGCTCGCAGGATGCGGGATGGGTACATCGAAACGGCCGCTGTCCTACGAGTTATTATGCTTTTACATACAATATTTTCAAAAGAAAATATACTAAAAAATTAGACGCCGGGCAGCTCTGCGGCCTTGGCGAAGATGATTGTCTGGCCGCGCACGCTGCTTGCCGCAGCGGAGGCGAGGTAGACGCAGTAGCGCCCGGCGTCGTCGGCGCTGAGCCAGCTGGCGGGGCCGTCGGGCCGCGAGCGGGTGATGACCGGCGTGGCGAGCACCAGCGCGTTGATGCGCACAGGCTGGTGGTGGTGCTCGGCGGCGAGCACGCGCTGCAGCATCAGCTGACCAGCGGCGGAGATGGAGATGGGGCCAGCGGTGGGCACCGGGTTGAGCGCGCCGCCGCCGTTGATCAGCGTGTACGAGCTGCCCGCCGTGTCCGCCAGCGGCGGCAGAAACACCTTCGCCGTGATGAAGTGAGCGGTCAGGCTGTTGTCGAGCAGGCGCTGCCAGAGATCGAGACGCACATCAACCAGCGGCTGGCCCTGCCACCAGCCACCCAGGCTGGCGACGACGTGCTGCGGCTGGCCTAGCTCGCGCTCCAGCTGCGCCCGGAAGGCGAGCGCCCCCTCCAGCGTGCCGAGATCGGCGACCCATGTGTGCAGCCGGGCGTGGGTGTTTGGATCAAGCAGCGAGCGCAGCTCAGTAAGCCGCTGTTCGCTGCGTGAGGGCACGATGACCTGCGCGCCGACCGCCAGCAGCTGGCGCACAATCCCTGCGCCAACCTCGCCAGCGCCGCCAGCAACCAGTATCCGCTGTCCATCTAGCATACAATCTACCTCATAATTTCCATAGTATAAATTTGTAATTGAAAATATTGACTGATGAAATTATAGCACATATACTGAGCTTGTCTAGGGTGAGTTGATGAGCGGAGCGCGCCACGCCAGCAGCGGGCTGGTGCGTGGATGCTGGCGACGCAGCAGCGCTGCGGCTGGCGCGGCTTGCTGGCTGGGGCTTGCTGGCATACACTTGGCGCAAGCTCTGTGCCCATTGAAAAGCGCTGAATGGCACAGCGTCGGGCACACTGGAATCTGTGTAGTGCAATGAGGGACCGACCAATGAATGAGCAAGAAACGGCGGCCTGGCTGGCGGTTATTCGCACCCACGCCTGGATCAATCAGCGGCTGGCGCAGGACATGCTGCAGGAGGACTCCGTGCGCATCGCCTGGTATGATGTGCTGATCGCGCTGTACGAGTATAGCGAGCGCGAGCGCGGCCTGCGTATGCAGGACCTGATCGACCGCTGCATTATCAGCAACAGCGGCATGACGCGCCTCGTTGACCGCCTGGTCGAGGAGGGGCTGACCGAGCGCCACGTGTACGAGGAGAATCGCCGCGAGGTATATGTACAGCTCACCGAGCAGGGCCGCGCTTTGATCGAGCGGCTCAAGGAGCGCCATCAGGAGCGTATCCAGCGCTACTATTTGCAGTACTTTAGCCCGGAGGAGCTGGCCATGGTCCAGCAGATCTATACGCGCATCCAGGCTGGCAACGCGATACCAGCGGTCGATTAGCGTGTGCGCTGCATGTGCCGCCGCCGCTGCGCGCATCCACAATGCCACCCCAAGCCCCGCCCGAGCACGGCCAGGCGCGCTGCACGCCAACCTGCGTTAACCAACGCGCTGAACATCAACCAGAGTAGACCACCGTGACAGGCGCGCTGCACGCCAGCCTGAATGAACCAACGCGCTGAACATCAACCAGAGTAGACCACCGTGAGCAGCCCTGCTCCACCGCAGCTGCCGGCTTCAGCGCTAGCCGCTGAATTGTTGCCGAAAAGGTGCTGCGGCTTAGCCGCGAAACCGACGTGGTGGGCCTGCGCGTGTGCGCTAGGGCGTCATTGTGTAGGTGCTGCTGGGTGGCTTTTATCTGGCGGTGTGGCTTGCGGGGTTAGAATCGCGGCTGGGTGTGGGCCTGCGCGTGTGCGCTAGGGCGTCATTGTGTAGGTGCTGCTGGGTGGCTTTTATCTGGCGGTGTGGCTTGCGGGGCGAGCAATGCGGCGGCTGGGCGTTTGCGCCAGCCGCCGTGATTCTGCCTGCTCGTATGGATGCTAGGGCGTGATCGTGCAGGCGCTGCCGTTGAGCTTAAAGCTGGTGGGCTTGGCGTTGGAGCCGCTGTAGCTGGCCTGGAAGCCAAAGCTGGCGCTGCCGCCGGTTGGCAGGCTGCCGTTCCAGGTGGCGTTGGTGACGGTGACGTTTTGGCCGGACTGACTGACGCCGCCGTTCCACAGATTGGTGATCTGCTGATTGCCGGCGAACGCCCAGCTCAGCGACCAGCTGGAGCGCGCCGGGCCGTTGTTGGTGATGATCACATCGCTGGTGAAGCCGCTGCCCCAGTCGTTGGCCACGCTGTACTTGACGCTGCAGCCGCCGGGCTGCGGTGTCGCGGTTGGCGCAGCGGGCGTGCTGGTCGGCGCAGCGGGCGTGCGCGTCGGCGTCGCGGTGGGGGCCGACGTGGTGGGCGTGGCGCTTGGTTGCGGGCTGCTGTGGGCGATCTCGTAGAAGTTCGGAAAGTTGCCGGTGAGCAAGAGCATGCTGAACAAGCGCCAGGCTCCAGGGTAGTACGAGCTGTCCTGGGTTTGCAGCAGCTTGTCGTACGCCTGCTGCGGCGTGGTCTTGAGCGTGGGCGTCGCGGCACCGCAGCTAACCGGCTGCGGGTTGGGCGCGCCCCAGATCGCGGCAGCGGCGTTGCCCAGGAAAAAGGCGTTGGTGTAGCTATCGACCGACGCGCCGTCGAGGCGATAGCGCGCCTTGAGATTGTTGATGCCGACGCTGCTGAAGAAGCCGCCGACCTCGTTGAGCGTCTCGCGGGCGCTGGCGCTGTCGTACCAGGCGCGGTCAACGGCGATGCGCCAGGCGAAGCGCGCGGCGTCGTAGCTCCACCAGGCGTACTCCTCGGGCTGCCAGGACACCTGCTGCGGATCGCCGTCATACTGGTTCCAGTTGGGCACGAGCTTGGAGCAGTTGCCGGGCTTGGCCTGCACCAGGTTGGTGATGGCGTAGTTGCGGGCGTTGACGGCCTGCCAAGCGGCGAGGTTGTTGGTGAACTTGCCAAAGACGGTGAAGTAGCCAGGCGCGAAGTACGACAGGTTGACGATGCCCTGCTGGTAGTCGCTGGACAGGCTCCACATATCGCCGGGCAGCAGCTCGTCGCCGGGGTTGTTGGTCAGGCCGGCGAGCGGCTGCGCGCCAGGGTGATCGACCTCGTAGGTGTAGATGGCGTTGATCAGATTGCTGGCGAGCTGGCAGTAGTCGAGGCCGTTGGGGCTGGCGCTCCATGCGCCCTGCTGAACCTTGATGCAGGCGTTGAGCAGGCCCAGCGCCATGTCCGCGTCGCCGTCGGTGGCCGCGCCGGTGCCCAGCGTCTGGCCGGGGTTGCCAATGTGCCAGTGCATCAGGCCGTGGGCGTTGAGATAGTCGCGGGTGAAGAGCCACAGCCCGTCGAGCGTGGCCTGATCGTCGAAGAGCGAGGCGAACAATATGCCGTAGCCCATGCCCTCCGACACGGTGCTGCTGGTGTCGGTGCCGCCCATCACGCGCAGGCGACCGCCGCCGCCAGCGTTGGTGGCGGTGATCTGGCTGGCCTTCCAGCTGTTCCACGCCTGCGTGACATCGGCGGTGTTGAAGTTAATCGAGGTGGGCTGGTTGTAGGGGTAGCGATAGGGATTGCTCACCGTTCCCGTGACCGGCTGGGAGCGGAAGCAGGCGGCGAGCAGGCTCACCCCCAGCAGCAGCAGTACGCCGCGACGAATCGACAGTGACATTCATGCCTCCTTGCAGCTAAATGCGAGATCGCTATTGGGACCGATCCCAGCACGTCTATTATATTTACTTTTTCTTAAGGTGTCTAGCGCTAGGGACAACCAAGAGAGCGTGTTTATTAATCCGCTGCGCATGGATCCACGTTGGTGGACGGGCCTGGGTTATGGAAAAAAGGAACGTTGCTGGTGTGTCGCTGCGGCTCAGCCAAGGGTCTGCACGGCTGTCGCCCGCACGTAGGATGGTGGCGCGCCGCGGCTGCGGGTGATGCTAGCACCGCAGCCGCAGGCTTCACATGGCCGCAGCCCCCAATCGGCTGGTGCCGCGCCGTCGTGCGCTGGCAGCGTGCGCTGCGGGGCCAGCTCGGCTGGAGGCGCACGGGCCACCGCTGTAGCCGCTCAAGCGCCATCTGCGCCGCTTGCCGTCGTTGGCGAGGGCGAGCACGCGCACAGCATTGGTGCTGACAGGATGCGCTCGTCTGCTGGTACAGCCGCTCAAGCGCCATCTGCGCCGCTTGCCGTCGTTGGCGAGGGCGAGCACAGCGCGCACGGTCCCTCCATGCCGCGCGCGCTGTGGGAGCTGGCTAGTTGAACAGGCGATCGTACTCGGCGTTGGCGAGCGCGATATCGCTCTGTGCCCAGAAGCGGTGATAGGTGAAGGTTGGCGCTGTGCCGCCGTCCAGGTACGTCTGCACCTTGGCGAAGCTCGGATCGTCGGCGTACTTGGAGCGGATGCTCAGGAACGTTGAGCTGCTGTTGATCGGATCGCCGCTGGGCATCACGCCAGACCAGCCGCTGGGCACGTAGATGGGGTCTTCAAAGCGGCTGTAGTCGCTGCGGGTCTCGCTGACGGCCACGCCAAGCGGATCGCGGTAGTTGCTCCACATGCGGTCGAGCAACTGCTTGGCGAGCTGCTGCGAGGCGCTGTGCTGGGTACCGTAGCGCTTAGTGCCAGCGCTGTAGTACATCAGCGTCTTGGCATAGGCGGCGGCGACGCCGACATCCTGGGTGGTGTCGACCACGGTCACGTGCAGGTTGGCGTTCGCGCCAGGGCTGGCGGCGTTCCACGTGTCGGGCTGGCCGCTCCAGGCCAGGGTTGATGGGATAGCATAGCCGCCGTCGGCGCTGAGCGTGGTGTTGGCCATGGCCCAGGCGACCCACTTGTCGAGGATGGCCTTGGCCTGCGCATCGCCGGTGACATAGTAGTACTCAGCGACGCGCTCCATGGACCACGCCTGGAAGCCAAACCACTGATTGCTCGGCGGATCGTGATAGACCGGCTTCTCGTCGTAGGCCAGGCCATAGAAGGTGCTGGTGCCGGCAGGCGGCGTGGCGTAGCGACCCTGCCAGCTGCTAGTTGCGCCGCCGGCGATGCCGCCCTCGGCGGACTGGAGCCAGCGATAGAACTCGAGCTGGCGCTGGAGGCTGGTGCCCCAGTCGCGGGCGGCATTGGGCGAGGCGGGCTTGAAGTCGCTGTCTTGGCTCAGCGCCCAGGCCGCCAGCGGATTCTGGTAGCCAAAGTGGCTGTGGCTCGAGCCGATGCGCCAGGCCCATACGCTCGCAGGATTGGCGGAGCCGCCCCAGGCGTAGTACCACGACAGCAGATAGTGGGCGCTGGAGTAGCCCGAGCCGCCAGCGCAGCTGGGCGTGGTGCAGGGAATCTGCTTGAAGTACTTGTCGAAGAAGGCATAGCGCAGGTAGTCGCCCATCTTGCTGGCCTTGGCGACGAGGCCATCGACGATTGGCGAGCCGCCCTGCTCATCGGCCCACTGCTTGGCCCAGTAGAGCGCCTGCACGGCGCGGGCGTCGGCGTCGGGGGCGTTGGTGTAGCGCCACTGCTTGGCGTAGCTATTATCGCCGGTGAAGAGATCGAGGTAGCCGTTTGGCCCGCCCCAGTTGAACGCCTCCCACGAGGGCTGCGGCACCGTCTCCCAGACGGACTCCTGCGGGCCGCGCTGGAAGGTGTTGATGTAGGCGGGCTGGGTGGTGCCGTCGCCGCGCTGGCCGTAGCCGTACCAGTTATCAACATCGAGCAGCCAGTGCATGCCGTAGATGTCGGCGCTGCCATAGGTGTTCTTCAGCTCGCCGGCGAGCGGGTCTTGGCCCACGGGGGTGGAGAACTGGAGCTGCGACGGATACTGGCTGGGCAGATCCCACTCGGCGGCATAGGTGGCGGGGCTGGATGCGTTGTAGCCGGCGTTAGTCGGCTGATCGGCGTGGGTGGGGATGATGTACTGCTCCATGTTGCTCCAGGCGGCGGCGAGCGGCTGCCAGTTGCCGGTGACGTGGCCGTACATCGCCTCGAGCCAGAGCCAGTAGCTATAGGCCTCGGAGGTGGTCTCGTGGCCGTAGTCGGGGGCCTCGACGATCAGCGTCTCGACGGAGTGGTAGGGCACGCCCTCGGGGCTAAAGTAGCCGTTGGCCGGGTCTTTGATGTCGCTGTACAGCTCCAAGAAGCGCTGGGTGTACTCGCCGTCGGTCGGCGGTGTGGTGGGCGTTGTGGTGGGCCCTTGGGTTGGCGTGCTGGTTGGTGTGCTGGTCGGGCCTTGGGTCGGCGTGCTGGTGGGTGTGCTGGTCGGGCCTTGGGTCGGCGTGCTGGTCGGCGGCGTGGTGGGTGTGTTGGTTGGCGGCGGCGTCGGCGTGCTGGTTGGCGCGCTGCCGCCGCAGGTCACGCCGTTGAGTGCAAGGCTGGTGGGCTTGGCGTTGGTGCCGCTGAAGGTGCCCTGGAAGCCAAAGCTGACCGTGCCGCCGCTGGGCAGATTGCCGTTCCACGCGGCGTTAGTGACCGTGACGTTGTGGCCGACCTGGCTGACGACGCCGTTCCACAGATTGGTGATCTGCTGGTTACCGGCGAACGTCCAGGTCAGCGTCCAGCTGGTGCGTGCCGGGCCGTTGTTGGTGATGGTGACATCGCCAAGGAAGCCGCCGGGCCACTGGTTGGGGATCGAGTAGATAACCTCGCAGGTAGCTGCTGCGGCCGCCTGACTGCTGCCACGAGCGAGCCAGCTCGGCAGCAGCGCCAGCAGCAGCATGAGCACCAGCATGCCGCGAACACCAAATGATCGACTATGCGTTGACGTCTTCACGTGGGCCTCCTTCTAATAAACCATGCGGCGCTGGGCATCAGGGCGGGCTGGCACGCGGGCGGGAGCGCGGGCGACGGTGTGCAGCTGCGCACGCCTATGCACAAGCGGCCGTGACCGGATCGACGAGCATCATTAACAAAACTGGCGGCGCTGGGCATCAGGGCGGGCTGGCACGCGGGCGGGAGCGCGGGCGGTGATGGGCTGCCAGGTATGCCTATGCACAAGCGACCGTGACCGAATCGACAAGCAGCATCAACAAAACTGGCGGCGCTGGGCATCAGGGCGGGCTGGCACGCGGGCGGGAGCGCGGGCGGTGATGGGCTGCCGGGTATTCCTCTGCACAAGCGGCCGTGACCGGATCGACGAGCAGTATCAACAAAGCCATGTGGCACTAGGTATCAGGGCGGGCTGGTGTTTTTGGGCACGGCGGAGCAGCCGTGGAGCGTGTTGCCCCACAGCTGCTCGGCGCTTTGCTGCTACGGAATGACGGTGCAGGCGCTGCCGTTGAGCTTAAAGCTGGCGGGCTTGGCGTTGGTGCCGCTGAAGGTGCCCTGGAAGCCAAAGTTGACCGTGCCGCCGCTGGGCAGATTGCCGTTCCATGCGGCGTTGGTGACGGTGACGTTTTGGCCAGACTGGCTGACGACGCCGTTCCACAGATTGGTGATCTGCTGGTTGCCGGGGAACGTCCAAGTTAGCGACCAACTGGAGCGCGCCGGGCCATTGTTGGTGATGGTGACATCGCCAAGGAAGCCATCGGGCCACTGATTGGGAATGCTGTACTTGACGCTGCAGCCGCCAGGCTGTGCGGTGGGCGTGGCCGGTGGCGGGAGTGTCGGCGTGCTGGTGGGGCCAGGCGTGGGCGTGCGCGTCGGCGTGCTGGTTGGTCCGGGCGTGGGCGTGCGCGTCGGTGTGCTGGTTGGTCCCGTGGTGGGCGTGTTGGTTGGTGGCGTGGTCGGCGTGGCGGTGACCGGGTTGGAGCCAGGCTCGTCGCCGTAGACCTTGACGCCGCTGTCGTAGACCGGGATGCGCGTAGTCTTGACGCGATCGGCGCTGTTGAGGCCAGCGAATGACCAATCGTTGGCGTTGCTCCAGTCGGGGTTGTTGGTGTTGGTGGGCAGCGAGATGCGGAACTGCACCTCCTTGCGCGACTCGGACTGGCCGCCAGGGTAGACATTGACGCCGTTGAACGATACCTCGACATAATAGATGTTGCCGGACCAATGCTGTAGGCCAGAGATGCCCGAGCCTTGATTGTAGGCAGTCGAGACCGTGAGGTTGCTGAGGCTGTAGCCAGCAGCGAACACCTCGCTCAGATCGACGAAATAGCGGTAGGAGAGGTGGGTGCTGTTGCGGGCGGGCCAGGCGCTGTGATTGTTCAGCACGCCGCTGATCTCCACAAAGCGGGGGCCGGAGGCGTTGACCTTGGCCTCGACGAAGAACTCCTCGCCAGGTGTCTCGGGCACAGGGAAGTTGGCGAGCGGCGTGCCGCCATACTCCTGATAGAGGCGGGCGAGGGCGCTGGTAAAGCCGGCATTGTAGTCGGTGGCAACCTCGTTGGCCACATAGTCAGAGCGGCTATCGCTGTAGGTGTCGCCGCTGCCCTTGCCGGGGCCGCCGACGAGTGCGCCGACGAGCACGTGGCGCTGATTGGCGGGCGTGGAGATGCTATCGGCCCAGGAGCCGTGCGAGGTGCGGTGGTGCACATTCAGCGGCGGATTGCTGCCAAATCCGACCATATAGCTGCTGTTGCGCGGGTTGCTGCCGAGCATATAGTTGATCTGGCTGACCGCAAAGTCGTGGTAGCGCGCCTTGAGCGTTGGATCGGTGATGAAATCGCTGTAGACCAGCGCGACAAACGATGTATTGGCGGCATAGCGCAGCGCGCCCCAGGTGTCGAGCTGAGCGAGGCCCCCGGCGGAGTAGGTGATGCGATCGCCCTGGTAGCCGACAGTCCAGAAGTCGAGCCAGCGCTCGGCGTCCTGCTTATATTGCGCCTTGCCAGTCAGCTTAGCGAGCAGGACATAGCAGCCGTAGGACTTATCGTCCCAGGCGATGGTCCAGCGATACGACTTCGTGGTGGTTTGCGGCTCGGTGCCCAGATTGGCGTAGTAGGACTCGGCCTTGGCGAGGTAGGCGGCCTCGCCGGTGGCGCGATAGAGCCAGATAGCGCCCCAGACCAGCTCATCGTTGTAGCCGCTCCACGAGTTGTAGAACGCGCTGGCGTCGGTGATGCAGTCGCTGTACTTGCCGCGCACAGTGTCGGCGAAGGCATACAGCTGGCGGGCGTGGCTGACGAGTGTGTCGGCGTAGGCGGGATCGGAGGAGCGGAAGACCATGGATGAGGCGGCCATGGCGGCGGCGGTCTCGCCGGCGAGGTCGGAGCCGCCGCAGGATGCGTCGATCTTGAAGGCGGGGCGATTGCCGGCCTGATCATCGAGGTGGATGATCTCGGCTGGTCCCCAGAAGGCGTGGTCTTTGCTGCCGATGCCGACCTGGCCGTAGAGCACATTGGGTGCTGGGTGAGCGTTGATGAAGTAGTTATTGACGAAGCGCAGATTGTTGAGCAGCGCATCGAGCTGGCCGCTTTGGACATAGGCATCGCGATACTCGACCGCGCCCCAGGCGAGCATGGTGGTGCTGGCGGCCATGGGGAAGCCAAACTTGACGTGGTCGCCGGCGTCGAACCAGCCGCCGCTGAGATTGAGGCCGACGTCGGCCCCATCGTTGAGCACCGAGTCGCCGCGCCAGGAGACGCGGTTCCAGGCTGGCTTTGGCCCGGCCTGCTGGGCCTCGTAGAACAGCAGCGATTTCTGCAGGGCCTGGCCATAGTTATAGGTGCCAGGCACAGCCTGGGTGCGTGGAACAAGCGCGACGATTGATGTGAGAAGGAGTAGTGATGTGATGAGGGCCGCAGCGATGCGAACGCTTCTACGGGTGCGGTGTAGATGTGGACTGATCATAGAACACTCCTGACAGCTTTGTAGGTATGTTGGCAACAGTGCACATTGCGTGATACAAACGACGCGACGATGCCATAGTTCGTCACCAGCGAAAACGTCGAGTTGGGGGCTGCCTCCTTCCAGCACAACTGGGACCGGTCCCAATTATGCGCTATATACGAGCGGTATGGTGTGGGGGCTGTGACGTTTGCTGCGAGTGTGATGGAGGGGTGTGCTGAAATCGGTCCCAAATGTAAAAATATCGTAAACTATTTGGCCAGCGGTGTCAAGCATGATTCAAAAAGCGCTTGTGCGCATATATGCAGCGAGGCATTTGTCAGGGCGGCTAAACTGCGGTAGAATCGCGCCTACACAGTGTTCTCAATGGGTGGCCAAAACGATGACTTGGCGGCGCACCAGCAGCCCTTAGGCAGCTGCGTGGAGTAGGCAATGTTGCCGTCGCCCTACTAGACGCGCTAGCGCTGCTGGTCGGTGCTGTCGCACTTGACAAAATGCACAGTATAGCGTATTCTCAGATTAATCCCTGAGACCGGTTTCAAGAAATTCAGCTATGGCTCAGTTCACTCAAAACCAGCACAGGTCTCTCGTAGAGGCAGGAGCGTTTGAACCTTCGCCATCTAGTATTCATGGGAGCGGTTCCAAATGGAACAACAGATAACCATTCGGCAAATAGCCAAACTGGCGGAAGTCTCGCGGTCGACAGTCTCGCGGGTGCTGAACAACCACCCGAGCGTCCGGCCGGAGGTGCGCCAGCGAGTGCTAGAGGTGATCAAAGAGCAGGACTACGTGCCGCAAGCAGCAGCGCGCAGTCTGGCCAGCCGCCGCACGAATGTGTTGACTCTGCTGATTCCCCGCAGCTCAGCGTTTATCTTCACCGACCCGTTCTTCTCGCTGACCATCCAGAGCATTACCGAGGCGTGCACCGCGCGCGACTACTCGCTGATGTTGTCGATGGCGACCGGAGCGGAGGAACGCTCGTTTTACCAGCGCGTGCTGCGCAGCCGCATCACCGACGGCGTGCTGATGCTCTCCAGCGATATCGACGACCCGATCCTGCCCCTGCTGATCAACGACGATATGCCGCTGGTGCTGATAGGCAGCCATCCCTACCTGCAGCCGATGTACAGCGTCGATGTGGCCAACCGCGATGGTGCCGCTGTCGCCGTCGAGCATCTGCTGCGGCTGGGGCACAGCCGGATCGCGACGATCACCGGCCCGCTCCAGATGAATACGGCCATCGACCGCCGCGACGGCTACAAGCAGGCGCTGCTCAAAGCCGGTGTCGGCATCGACCCGCAGCTCATCGGCGAGGGCGACTTCACCCAGGAGGGTGGCTACAGCGCCATGCGCACGCTGCTGGACGTGCAGCCGCCGCCCACGGCCGTGTTTGCCGCCAGCGACATGATGGCGCTCGGCGCGCTGCGCGCGATCTACGATGCCGGCCTGCGCGTGCCCGATGACATCGCCCTGGTTGGCTTCGACGATATCCCGATCGCATCCTTTGCGACACCTGAGCTGACCACGGTGCGCCAGCCGATCCAGCGGCTCGGTGCCACCGCCGCCACGATGTTGCTGGATCATCTTGAAGGTAATCCGCCCGCCATCCATCATCAGCAGCTCAAGCCCGAGCTGATCATCCGAAAGTCTTGTGGAGCATTCTGACAACCAGGTGGTGACCTTGTTCGTTCACCGCTGAATCAAGGAGGATTCCCATGCTACGCTCGATGCAGCGATCATTCCGCGGCTCACTTGCCCTTCTGCTCTGCCTCACGCTGCTCCTGTCAGCTTGTGGCGCAAATGAGACCGGTTCCACCGCTACAAGTGCCACTGGCGGCAACGCGGCCCAGGCCGAGCCGACCAAAGCGCCCGCCAACACCGAGGCTCCCGCAGCCACCGCAGCGCCAGCCGCCACCGAGGCCCCAACTGAAGCCCCAGATTCCAACACCGCCGCTGTGACGCTCAAGCTCTGGCATATGCCCAACGGAGCCGCACCCGCCGAGGCGATGCAGAAAGAGATCGACGCCTTCGAGGCCGCCAACCCGGGCATCAAGGTCGAGCCAGAGATGCTGGACTGGGGCGCTGCCTTCCAGCGCATCCAGACGGCCGTGCAGGGCGGCGAGGGGCCGTGCGTTGTGCAGCTGGGCACCACCTGGAACCCAACCTTCGCCGCGATGGGCGGCCTGCGCCCCTTCAGCGATGCTGAGATCACCGAGCTTGGCGGCAGCGACAGCTTCGTCGATGCCTCGTGGGAGACAACGCAGCTGATCGGCCAGCCCGGCGCGTTCTCGATCCCCTGGTTCGCCGATGTGCGCGCCCTGGCCTACCGCGCCGACCTGCTGGAGCAAGCTGGCCTGAAGCCCGAGGAAGCCTTCAAGGACTGGGACAGCTTCGAGCAGACGCTCAAGACCATTCAGGAGCAGAACCCCGACGTGGCCGGCATCGCCTTCCCTGGCCGCAACGACTGGAACGTGTGGCAGAATAGCTCAATGTGGATCTGGAACGCTGGCGGCGAGCTGCTGAGCAATGACTCCGAGGCCGCCTTCAACTCCGACAAGGCTATCGCTGGCGTCACCGAGTTCGCCAAGCTGTACGGCGAGAAGATGACGATCACCAACACGCTGGAGCTGAACTCGAGCCAGGTTGACGCCGCCTTCGGCGACGGCCGCACCTTCAGCATCATCACTGGCCCATGGCTGATCAGCAACGCCCGCACGCCCGAGGCCGACGGCGGCTGGGCCAACCGCACCGTGGCCGATAACCTGGCCTACGCGCAGTTCCCGGCCGGCCCTGGCGGCCAGTACACCTTCGTCGGCGGCAGCAACCTGGCCATCCTCAAGAGCTGCCCGAACCCGGAGGAGGCCTTCAAGCTGGTCAAGTTCCTGACCGCCAACGAGTCGCAGCTGCGCTACACGCAGAACATCGGCATGCTGCCCGCCACTAAGACCGCCCAGAGCGATCCGCAGATCGCCAGCGATCCGCTGTACAGCGTGTTCATCGCGGCCGCCGCCAACGGCAAGACCTCAGCCTCGATCGCCGAGTGGGGCCAGATCGAGAGCGTGCTCAACGAGCAGCTTGGCTCGCTGTGGGACGATGTGGCCGGCACCGATGGCGTGATCACGTCCGATAAGGTCAAGGAGCGCCTGGACAAGGCCGCCACCACCGTGGACGAGCTGCTGGGCAACTAAGCGCATTCATCCGTCTGGCCTAGGCGGCGGCTGCATCCACCACACTGCCGCCGCCTACTCACCGCCACCGCTCGCACAAGCCGCGCTCGATGTCATAGGAAGGAGCCAGCTATGGCAGCATCTCCACACTCGAAGCCATCGCTCTGGCGGCGCATGAAGCAGCACAGCCTGGCCTATAAGTTCATCGCTCCGACAGTGGTGGCGATGTTTCTCATCCACTTTATCCCCATGGTCCAGGGCCTGTACTTGTCGCTGCTTGATGTGCGCCTCACAACGCTCACGCTGTATCTTAAAGCGCCCTTCGTGGGCTTCAAGTACTACCGCGAGGTGATTCTGGCGCTGCTGTTCGGCAGCGATAGCTCGCGCATCTCCGGCATGCTCAATGCCACCGGCAACACGATTGAGTACACCTTCTGGACCAACGTGGCCACGCTGACGCTGGGCATGATCTTGGCCCTGCTGCTCAACCGCAAGTTTCGCTGGCGCGGTATCGCCCGCACGCTGGTGCTGCTGCCCTGGGTGGTGCCAACCTTCGTGACCGGAACGATCTTCAACTTTATCTGGCTCCAGCAGGGCGGCCTGGCCAACCGCATCCTCGTCGACTGGCTGGGCATCATCGACCAGCCGATCACGTGGCTGATTGGGCCAAACTCGCTCTACGCGCTGGTGATCGCCACCGTCTGGCGCGGCCTGCCCTTCGCCACGATTATGATGCTGGCCTCGATGCAGGTGATCCCGCTCGATCTGTACGAGGCGGCCGAGCTTGACGGAGCCAACGGCCTACAGCGCTTTCGCTATATCACCCTGCCGCTGCTCAAGCCGATCCTGGCCACGCTGGTGCTGTTTGGCGTGATCAACGGCCTCTACGGCGGCTACAACATCGCCGTGCAGATGTTCGGCGGCGGCACGGCCTTCGCTGGCGAGTACGCCGACCTGCTGGTGCCGGCCATCACCCGCCAGACCTGGGAGCGCCACCTGTACGGCTTTGGCGCGGCCTCGTCGGTGCTGCTGATGATTCTGCTGCTGGTGTTTGTTGGCATCTGGTATCGCGTGTTCCGCTCAAGCCTGCGCACTGAAGGAGGAAGCTAAATGGGCATCTCTGTTACCGAGCGCACAACAGCCAAGTCGCTGCGCGTCGATCAGCACCGCCTGCGGCGCTTCCTGGTCAGCCGAGCCTACGATCTGCTGCTGCTGCTGATTATCGCGCTGCTGCTGCTGCCAATCATCTTTTTGATTATCGGCTCGTTTAAGACGCGCCAGGAGTTCACCGTCGGCAGCGCCTTCTGGCCGCAGTCCTGGCACTTCGAGAACTACTCGGTGATGTGGCAGCGCGTGAACTTCAGCAAGTACTTTTTGAACAGCATCATCATCTGCAGCGCGACAACGCTGGTGGTGACGATCCTGGCCTCGATGTCCGGCTATGCGCTGGCGCGCTTCCGCTTCCCTGGCGCGGGGGCCTTCAGCCTGGGCATCTTGGGCACGCAGCTCATCCCCGGCACGCTGTTCCTGATCCCGCTGTATATGACCTTCCTGTGGATCAAGAACACGCTGCACATCCCGCTCATCGGCACCAACTTTGGCGCGACCGTGCTGTACGTTGGCTTTTTCCTGCCGATCTCGCTGTGGATTCAGCGCTCCTTCTTCGCGACCATCCCGGTCGATCTAGAGGAGCAGGCCATGGTCGATGGCGCGACGCGCTTCCAAGCCTTCTGGTACATCGTGATGCCGCTGGCCGGGCCAGGCGTGATCTCAACGGCGATCTTCGTGTTCCTGACCGCCTGGGACGAGCTGCTGTTCGCCTGGGTGCTCAACGTGCAGACGATCCCGGTGGGCATTCGCCAGTTCACTGGCGTCGCTGGCTCCGAGCAGCGCTACGAGCTGCTGTCGGCCGCCTCGGTGGTGATCATTCTGCCGGTGGCCTTGATGTTCTTCTTGCTGCAGAAGCGCTTTATCGCTGGTCTCACCGCCGGTGCGGTGAAGTAGGGGGATATATGCACGATCTGTCTTCGCTCAAGGCGGCGATCCCCAGCGCCGCCTGGATGCGCCCGCTCGGCCTGGACTGCCCCAACGCCGCCGTGGCCGCCGATGTGCCCGAGCCGCTGATCGACGATGGGCCGTATCAGGGGCTGCCGCTGGGCGGTCTAGGCGCTGGCGCGGTCGGCCGCTCGTTCCGCGGCGACTGGTCGCGCTGGCACCTTGAGGTTGGCCAGCACACCTACGCGCCCGCCTGGGCCAATCAGTTCAGCGTCTTCTGGCAGCAGGGCGACACCAGCACCGCGCAGGTGCTCTGCACCGCCGCCCCCGACGCGGGCCTGCCCACCTGGCGCTGGCGCTACCCTGTTGGCGCTGGCACCTATCACGCGCTGTTCCCCCGCGCCTGGTATGTCTACGATCACCCGGACTGGCCGATCGTGCTGATGCAGGAGCAGCTGTCGCCGATCTTGCCGGGCAATCTGCGCGAGACCAGCTTCCCCGTCGCCGCGCTGGAGTGGCACATCGTCAATCGCTCGAATCAGCCGCTGCGCGTTGGCCTGATGCTCACCTGGGAGCACGCGCTTAGCCCCGTCGCCAGCTTGCAGGGCCTCAAGCGCCAGCACAGCGCCTGGGATACCGACACCGCCTATGGCATCGTGCTCGGCCAGCAGTCGAGCACGCCCAACGATGGCCGCTCCGGCAGCCAGGCGCTCGCTGTGGCCCGCGATCCCGGCTATCAGATCACGCGCTGGCCCTTCTGGGAGATCGAGGGCGACGCCGCGGCGATCTGGCGCGACTTTAGCCGCGATGGGCGGCTCGATGATCGCTCCGGCCAGCGCTCCGCCAACGGCCAGCGCTCCGCCGCTGCGCTCTGTGTGACGCTGGACCTGCCCGCCAATGGGTCGGCGCGCATCCCCTTCAGCCTGGCCTGGGATTTTCCAGTGGCCGCGTTTGGCCCCGACCACGCCTGGGCCAAGCGCTACACGCGCTTCTGGGGCGACTCCGGCCAGCAGGCCGCGCAGCTCGCCGACCATACGCTGCAGCACTACCAGGGCTGGCGCGCAGAGATTAGCGCCTGGCAGGAGCCGATCCTCAGCGATCAGCAGCGCCCCGACTGGTACAAGACGGCGCTGTTCAACGAGCTGTACTACCTGCTCGATGGCGGCACCCTCTGGGTTGACCACAAGCTCGGCAGCCCCCCGCCGCCGCCCGACCATCCCGGCTGGTTCAGCTACCTGGAGTGCTTCGACTACCCGTTCTATGGCACGCTCGATGTGTCCTTCTATAGCTCGTGGTCGGTGCTGGCGCTCTGGCCGGAGCTGGAGCGCCAGGAGCTGCGCCAGTTCGCCGCCACCGTCAACGACGCCGATCTGGTCGATGTCACCATCCAGGCCACCGGCGAGATCGCGCCGCGCAAGTGCGCCGGGGCCTTGCCCCACGACCTGGGCGCGCCGTTCGAGCAGCCGCTGGAGCGCGCCAACGCCTACTCGTACCAGAACATCAATGTGTGGAAAGACCTGAACCTGAAGTATGTGCTGCGCGTCTTCCGCGATATCACGCTGCTGCCTGCGCCGGAGCTGCTGCCGGAGCTGTGGCCCTCGGTCAAGGCCGCCATCGACTATGTGCGCCAGTTCGACAGCGATGGCGACGGCCTGCTCGACCACAGCGGCGCTGATCAGACCTACGACACCTGGGCCATGACGGGTGCCAGCCCCTACAGTGCCAGCCTGCTCATCGCCGCCCTCGATGCCGCCGCCAGCATGGCCACCAGCTGTGCCGACAGCGCCGCCCAGGGCTACCGCGACTGGGCCGACCAGGCGCGCACAAGCCTGGTCCAGAAGCTCTGGAACGGCGCGTACTTCGACTACCACACCGCCGACAATGCGCTGCGCCACGTGATCATGGCCGACCAGCTCGTCGGCCAGTGGTACGCTGGCGCGCTGGACCTGCCGCCGGTCGTCGATCCGCAGCTCATCCAGACGGCGCTCCAGACGATCTATCAGCACAATGTGCTGCAGTATGCGCACGGCGCGCTTGGCGCGGTCAACGGCATGTTCCCTGATGGAACCGTCGATACCAGCTCGAACCAGGCCAGTGAGGTCTGGAGCGGCACAACCTACGCGCTCGCGGCGCTGATGCTCCAATCCGGCCTTACCGAGGCGGGCTGGCGCACGGCCTGGGGCGCATACAACGCCACGTACATCGAGCTGGGCCTGTGGTTCCGCACGCCGGAGGCATGGGGCCAGGAGCGCACCTTCCGCGCCAGCATGTATATGCGGCCGCAGTCGATCTGGGCGATCGAGCACGCGCTGAAGCGGCTCGCCGCCCCCGATCTCGCGCTGGCCGCTAGATAGCAGGGGCATCAGTCACGCCCCGCCGTCGTCAATGCAATGGGGGTTGTTTGGCGACGGCGTCGAAGTTTAGCCCACTCCCACGTCGGACCGCCAGGCTAGGCTGAGGTCTGGCGTGGGTGTGGGCTGACTTCTGTGTGACGCGCCAGTAGGTGTCAAGCGTTTATGGTGTTTTTTGAAAGGAGCGCCCGTGGTTGCGCGCGGCGGCGTCGGCCAGCACGCGATGCCCTGCGGGCGGCTGCGGTGCTGGCTCGCTCCGGCCAGCGCGATTGCCCAGCGCTGGGGCTGCGCCGCCCGTGCGCCGGTTGGCGGCAAAGGTGGAGGCTGTTTTTGAACAGGAGCGCCCGTGGTTGCGCGCGGCGGCGTCGGCCAGCACGCGATGCCCTGCGGGCGGCTGCGGTGCCGACCCTGGCGGGTGCCCGCGCTCCGGCCAGCGCGATTGCCCAGCGCTGGGGCTGCGCTGCCCGTGCGCCGGTTGGCGGCGCGCAGACAGAGCGGCCACCTAGTTGACGGTGCTTGCACAGCTCAGTGGGTCTGACGTCGCTGTGGGAGCTACGGCTGCGCGCACTCGGCCCACGCGGCAGCGACGGTCACGGCCATGCGCTTGCTGCCAACGCCACCTGCTGCCAGGCACGCTTCGCACTGTTTTTACCTGCGTGAACGCTGCGCGCTAGGCCAGCCGCCTGGAGCTGCCCATCCGCAGGGCGCAAACGTGGCCCAGCGCCGATCCACCCGCAGCCACGGCAGAGCCAACGGGAACGTGCGGCGTAATCCAGCGCCGGCCCACGCCGCGCCACGCTGGCCCCAACCACAGACGCACCATTCACAAAAAATTGCCATACGGGCCTAGCACAACCCTGTGCGAACGCACAGCTGCCAACCCGACCGCCGACCGATCCGCGCTCCTGCGCGCGCTGCTATACTCGCACATCCCGAGCGAACACTATCTATTGAAGGAGGCGTGATGAAACCACTGCAAGGGTATGTCGCGGTTGTGGCGGGCGCAACACGTGGAGCTGGGCGCGGCATCGCGCTGGAGCTAGGGTCGGCGGGCGCGACCGTGTACTGCACCGGGCGCAGCGTGCGCGGCAACTTGGTGAGCGGGCGTGCCGAGACGATCGACGAGACCGCCGAGCTAGTCACGGAGCGCGGCGGCGTGGGCATCGCCGTGCGCACCGACCACACGGTCGTGGACGAGGTGCGCGCGCTGTTCGAGCGCATCAAGGCCGAGCAGGACGGCAAGCTCGACCTGCTGGTCAACGATGTCTGGGGCGGCGATGTGCTCACCGAGTGGGGTGTGCCGTTCTGGGAGCACTCGCTGGACAACGGGCTGAAGCTTCAGCAGCAGGGCGTGCACTCGCACATCATCACCAGCTACTTCGCGGCCCCGCTGATGGTGGCGCGCCGCCAGGGCCTGATCATCGAGATCACCGACGGCGACCAGCCCGACTACCGCGGCTCCTTCTACTACGATCTGGTCAAGGCGTCCGTGATTCGGCTGGCGCTGGGCCAGGCCGCCGACCTCGAGCCGCACAACGTGACCGCGCTGGCGCTGACGCCGGGCTTCCTGCGCTCGGAGGCCATGCTCGACCACTTCGGCGTGACCGAGGCCAACTGGCGCGACGCGACCGCCGCCGAAAAGCACTTCATCGCCTCGGAGACGCCGTTCTTCATCGGGCGGGCGGTGGTGGGGCTGGCCTGCGACCCCGACGTGTTCGCCAAGCGCGGGCGCGCGCTCAACACCGGCGACCTCGGGCGCGAGTATGGCTTCAGCGATGTCGATGGCCGCCAGCCGCACTGGCCCGACTACTACGCCACCCACGTGCTCGGCGCAGAGTCCTAGCGCGCTGCGATTGCTCAGCTAGGCGTCATGGACGTGCGTGGATGCCAAGCAGCATGCGCGCACGTCCAGCGCACCGTGCGTCGGCGGCACAGCGCTAGCCGCCGGAGCCGCTGCTGAGCTGATAGAGATAGATGCCCGCGAAGGCCACGAAGAAGAGCGCTGCGGCCACCGTGGCCCAGAAGGTGAAGCGCGACGGCTGGACGGCGGCAGGCAGCGCGCGGCGATTGAGGTATAGCGTCAGCCCTGCCAGAATCGGCAGATGCGCTGCGCCGATGCCGCCTGCCAGCTGCAGCAGCACCACCGGATTGCCAAACAGCACAAAGATCGTCACCGGCAGCACCGCCAGCACGATGGCAATATAGACCTTGCGCAGCAGCTCGGCGTCGGTCCAGCGGCCGTGCAGGCCGAGACCGCGCAAGATGATGCGCGTGCCGTTGCTGAGCAGGCGGCCCCAGCCGTCCTGATTGGAGAGCGTGGTGCTGAAGAAGGCGATGCCGACAGCGGCGAGCATAAACCAGTAGCCGAAGCGGCCCCAGGTCTGCTCCATCAGCTGGGCGATGACCTGCGCGACCTGATCCTCCTTGGGCACGCGGCCCTGGGGCTGGAGCAGCTCGGTGCCGAGCACCAAAAAGCCGAGCATAATGATCAGCGTGCCGACGACGGCGACGGTGTTGTCGAGCGTCAGCTGGCGCAGCCAGCCGCGCAGGCGCTGGCGATCGGCGGCGCTGAGGTCGCGCTTGGGGTCGGCGGTCTGCGGCTCGGCCTGGTCGTTGCCGCCAGCCACGCCGTAGCCCTTGGGCGGCAGCCAGTAGGAGTACCACATAATCCCGGCCGCGCCAGAGAGGGCGAAGCCGATCCACGGCAGCACCTCGCTGAAGTCAACATTGCGCGGCACGCTGGGCACGAAGCCGCCGCCGAGGGCGGCCCAGTCCGGCCCGACGCTGAGGGCGGTGACGATGGCGGCGAGCGCCAGGGCGATGCCGAGCACCGTCGCAGCGTTCTCGATGAGGCTGTAGCGGCCCCAGAGCACAAAGCCAGCGCCGACGCCGACGATCAGCAGCGTCCAGAGCCAGAGCGGCCCGGGAGCGACGGCGATGATCGCGGTGGCCGCGGAGCTGGCCAGCCCGGCCACCGCCGCGACGCCGACGATGATCTGCGGCACCACGATGAGCCAGATGGCCCAGTTGCGCGGCCCCGGCAGCGTCTTGAAGCCCTCGAGGATTGGCTGGCCGGTACACACGGCGTAGCGCCCGACCTCACGATTGATAAACCACTTACACAGCACCGCCGCCAGCAAGGCCCAGATCAGCGTGTAGCCATACAGCGAGCCGATGCGCGGCGTGAACAGCAGCTCGCCTGATCCGGCGGCCGAGACCATCCATAAAAAGCCGGGGCCGAGCCACTTCAAGTGCTGCACGCCACGTGGCTCCTGCGGCACCGACTTGGTCTGCCCAGGCTGGCGGGTGTGCTCGGATGTCTGCTCCATTCAAATCCTCCTGTGCTCTACATCACGCTTGGTCTAGCGCTAGGCCGAGCATGATGCTTGCCAGAAGCAGCCTCAACCCTGGGCCTGAGCGCATGTGCGCCGCTGGGCCGATCCGGGCGGGCGGCGCATGTGGCAGACTGAGCCTATCGCTACGGCTATCAAGTAAGTGAGAACGCCAATGCAGCTAGAGTATGTGCCGCTGCTGCACGTGCAGCGCGATATCTATCGCCTGCCGCGCGGCATGGAGCGCTTCAATCACTACATTCAGACCATGGTTGGCAGCGCCGAGAAGTTCGAGCTGCCGCTGCAGGCCATGAATCCGATGGGCAAAGAGCATGTGCCGGCCTACCTCGACGCCATGCTCGCCGCCGCCGCCGACGACGTGGCCGCCGCTGCCACAGCTGCGGCGCAGGCGCACGTTGCGCATCTCGTCGGCAGCTACCGTGTGGCGCTCATCCTGGCCGACGATGCTCAGGGCGGCTGGACCAACCGCTGGCTCACCGAGGCCGCCGGGCAGCTCAGCCCTGGCCCCAACAAGTACGGCTGGATCACCCCGCTGTGCTGGACCAGCGACACGCTTGACCTGGACTGGATTCGCGCCGAGGTGCTCAGCGCGATCTACCGCACGCTGTACGTGCGCGAGTATGGCACGCCCGCCACCCTGGCGGATATCCTGCGCCAGGAGGGCTATGCGCAGCGCTTTGGCGGCCGCACGCCGTTCATCAGCGACGCCGAGGAGCGCGAGTATGTGCGCGCCGTGATCGAGCCGCTGCTGGCGAGCACCGAGTTTCCGGTGCAGTTTGCCAGTATGTACGGCGACGCGCCCGCAGCGTCAGTTGGCTACCCGACGCTGGGCCTGCCTGAGCGCGCCGGCTTTGACCTGGCCATCCGCACAGCCAGCGCCGAGGTGGGCCAGCTGGTGCAGGCGCTGGAACGCTAGCATCAGCTCTTCCAGCATTCAGCATTAGTTTAAGGAGGCGCTATGACCGCAAACGCTATTCGCTTCTACCGCGTCGAGGACCACTACGGCTGTTTCTCGAACTTCTCGGCACACCCAATCGCGCTAGATGGCCACACCTGGCCCACGTCCGAGCACTACTTCCAGGCCCAGAAGTTTCGCGAGCCAGAGCTACAGGCGCGGGTGCGCGCTGCCGCCACGCCAGGCACCGCCGCGCGCATCGGGCGCAGCCGCCAGCTGCCGCTGCGCAAGGACTGGGAGTCGATTAAAGATGACGTGATGCGCCGCGCCGTGCGCGCCAAGCTCCAGCAGCACGCCGATGTGCGCGCGACCTTGCTGGAGACCGGCGACGCCACGCTGATCGAGCACACGCGCAACGACAGCTACTGGGGCGACGGTGGCGACGGCAGCGGCAAGAACATGCTCGGCAAAATCCTGATGGAGCTGCGCGCCGAGCTGTTGATGGAGCAGCAGACCGAGCTGCGCGCCTAGCGCCAGAGCCGAAAATGCTATAATCGAGTGCGAGACCGTTGTAGTGAGCCAGAACAGCGCAACAAGCTGCTACAGCTCAGAAAGGGATCGCATGAGCAGCCCACAAGCGCGCTATCAGCGCATGCTGGATTCCATCGAGGGCCTATCGGTTGGCGATGCGTTTGGCGAGCAGTTTTTCGATAGCCGTAAAAGTGTTGGCAACCTCATGCGCCGCGAGGAGCCGCCGCCACCGTGGCTGTGGACCGACGACACCACCATGGCCCTTTCGCTGGTGGAGCAGCTTGCGCGGCGCGGGCGCATCGACGCGCCTGCGCTGGCCGACAGCTTCATCGCCCACTATGACATCACGCGCGGCTATGGCCCGGCGATCAGCCGCCTGCTGCGCACGACGACGGCTGGCTCGGCGCTGCTGGCCCACACCCGCGAAATGTTCGACGGCCAAGGCTCCTACGGCAACGGCGCAGCCATGCGCGTCGCGCCGCTGGGAGCCTTCTTCGCCGATGATCTGGCGCAGTGTGTGGAGCAGGCCCGGCGCTCCGCCGAGGTCACGCACACGCATCCTGAGGGCGTCGCAGGCGCGATTGCCGTCGCTGTTGCCGCCGCGATCGCCTGGCAGCACCGCGCCGCGCCGCCCGATGTGAACATGTTTATCACGCTGATCCTGCCCCACGTGCCGCCGAGCGAGGTTGCCGCGCGCCTGCGCCGCGCCGCCCAGCTCGCGCCCAAGACCTCGCTCTACCACATTGCCATGATGCTGGGCAACGGCAGCACCATCGCCGCGCAGGACACCGTGCCCTTCGCCATCTGGTGCGCCGGTCAGCACCTTGGCAGCTACGCCGAGGCGCTGTGGCACACCGCCAGCGGCTTGGGCGACATCGACACCAACTGCGCGATCGTCGGCGGCATAGTCGCCAGCGCTGTTGGCCGCCAGCAGATCCCCAGTCACTGGCTTGCGGCGCGGGAGCCGCTGCCCGCCTGGCCGTTTGATCAATAAACTTCTTCGGCAACATAGATGAGCGAACCGCTATGAATGTTACGCGCCTTCCCTACACGCAGTCTGCGCAGCCTGCCCTGCTAGGACTTGTGGCCGCCACAAGCGCCAGTACCCTGCACGTGATCGACATGCCCTACCGCCTCAGCTCCTGGGCGCTCGACGACCCTGCCAACGTAAGCCTGTGGGTCGATGCGCAGGGCGCGCTGATCGCATGGGCGGCGCTTCAGCTGCCCTTCTGGATGCTCGACATCGTCTGTCAGCCGCTGGCCGAGGATCAGCTGCTGCCGCTGATCATGGACTGGGCCGACGCGCGCTGTCGCGAGCTACAGCAGGCTGGCGCTGGTCGGCCTATGTGGTTCTGCTCGATCCTGCCGGAGCAAGTGCAGCGGCGGCGGGTGCTGGAGCAGGCGGGCTATAGCGAGCAGACCAGCCATCCAACGCTGCCCTGGTCCGATGTGCTGCTGCGCAATCCCCTGACGACTCTGCCGGACATTCAGCCGCCGAGCGGTGTTCGCATTCGCCCGCTGGCAGGCCAGGCCGAGGTGCCCGCCTACGTTGCGCTGCACCAGACCGTCTTTAATTCAAAGAATATGACCGTTGCGTGGCGCGCCCGCACGCTGGAGCAGCCGCTGTATAACCCGGCGCTTGATCTGGTTGCCGTCGATGCGGCGAATCAGATGATTGGGTTCTGCATTGGCTGGCTTAATTCGGCACAGCCGTGCTCCGCTCAGGTCGAGCCGTTTGGCGTGCACCCTGATTACCATGGGCAAGGCATCGGCAAGGCGCTGATGTCGGTGCTGCTCCAGGCATGTGTTGCCGTCGGCGCGCAGCAGGTGTTTGTTGAGACCGAGCAGGAGCGTGTGCAGGCTGTCCAGTTCTATCAGCGCTGTGGATTTGAGCCGCTGCACCCGGTGCTGATCTTCCGCAAAGACTATCCGGCGTAGCCTGTGCAGTGGCTGCGCAGCCAGGCGGTGGCGCGGCCCGCTGTCTGGTTGCGTGCACCTGGAGAATGTGATAGCGTAGAGCAGAATTGTGCCCATAGGAGGAAGAACCATGGCCGATCAGAACCAAACCCCCGACCCTAACGCTAAGCGCTCAATGGCCACCCGCCGCCTCGGCGACAGCTACGAGGAGCCGAGCGCCCCCAGCGCTGCGCCACAGCCAGAAACACCAGCGACGCGCAAGCTCGACGATCCCTACGGCACGGTCAATCTCTCGCCGGAGGCCGCCGCCGCGCTGCGCGAATCCGCCACCCGCAAGCTCGACGACCCGCATGCGACGGTCAATCTGTCGCCGGAGGCCGCCGCCGCGCTGCAGCAGCGCCCTGCGCACGGCAGCAACCCCGACGATCCCTACGGCACGATCAATCTGTCGCCGGAGGCCGCCGCCGCGCTGCGCGAGGCCGAGTCCCACAAGCAGGCCGATGCCTACAAGACGACCAACCTCTCGTCCGAGGCGGCTGCCGCCCTCGATGCTAGCCCGGCGCAGCCCGCGTCGCCGAGTTCCGGCGCAGCACCGGCGGCGCAGCCGCACAACCCCTACCAGGCTCCGCCAGCCCAGTCCTACAACCCCTACCAGGCTCCGCCAGCCCAGCAGCCCAACCAGTACCCGCCGCAGTCACAGCCCAGCCCCTATCAGCAAGGCAGCTCGACCACGCCCAACCCCTACCAGCAGGCAGCTGGCTCGCAGCCGCTCGGGGGGCCTGGCTACACGCCCTACCCCGCGCCAAGTCAGCCCAGCGCCGCCCGCGGCTCAAGCGCAATGCTGCCATTTATCATCATGGGTGTTGGCCTGCTGCTGATTATCGTGGCGCTGATCCTGGCCTTGGTCTAGCCCCAGCCGCAAGGGAGAAAAACAATGGAGTTTTCGATACCGCCCCACATCGCCGCCATGCGCACGCAGATCCACGACCTGCTGGAGCAGCGCATCTATCCGCGTGAGGCCGACTGGTTTCGCTACGATGAGGAGCACTACCCCGCCTGCGCCGAGGACCTGCCGGAGATTCGCGAGCTACAGGCCCAGGTCAAGGAGCTTGGCCTGTGGGCCGGACACCTGCCCGCCGAGGCTGGCGGCATGGGCTTGGGCGTGATGGAGTATGGCCTGCTCAATGAGTTGATCGGGCGCTCGTTTTTCGCGCCGCGCATCTTCGGCTCCAATGCGCCTGACAGCGGCAACGCCGAGATTCTGTGGCACTTTGGCACCGACGAGCAAAAAGAGCGCTTTTTCTGGCCGCTCCAGCGCGGCGATGTGCGCTCGTTCTTTAGCATGACCGAGCCAGAGGTTAGCGGTGCCGATCCCACGCACCTCCAGACCAAGGCGGTGCGCGATGGCGACCACTGGGTGATCAACGGCCATAAGTGGTACAGCACCAACGCCAACGGCGCGGCCTTCGGCATCGTCATGGCCGAGACCGAGCCAGACGCACCAGCGCACCAGCGCTACTCGCAGATCATCGTGCCCGCCGACACGCCCGGCGTGGAGCTGGTGCGCCCCATCTCGGTTATGGGCCACACCACCGGCGGCGGCCACTGGGAGATTCGCTACAACGATGTGCGCGTGCCGCTGAGCTACACGCTCGGCGCGCCAGGCAGCGGCTTTGCCATCGCCCAGACGCGGCTTGGCCCTGGCCGCATCCACCACTGCATGCGCTGGCTGGGCCAGGCGCAGCGCGGCTTCGACCTGCTCTGCCGCTACAGCATGGAGCGCCAGGCCTTTGGCGGCCCGCTCGCCGAGAAGCAGACCGTCCAGAACTGGATCGCCGAGAGCGCTGCTGAGATTCAGGCCGCGCGCCTGATGACGCTTCACGCCGCCTGGCGCATCGACCAGCTCGGCATGCGCGCCGCCCGCATCGACATCTCGCTGATTAAGTTCGCCGTCGCCAACATGCTCATGCAGGTGCTCGACCGCGCCATTCAGGTCCACGGCGGCCTCGGCGTGTCCGACGACACCCCGCTGGCCTTTATGTGGCGGCAGGGCCGCGCCGCCCGCATCTACGACGGCCCCGATGAGGTCCACAAGATGGTGGTCTCGCGCGCTATTCTCAAAAACTACGTCAATGGCAAACAGATCGAGTGGTAGCTGCGGTGCCGCTTGCGCCGCCGCCGCACCGCTCGCCACATGATCAAAGGCCCGACTATGCAGTACCTTGTTCCAGAGCTGATCATCAAGCAGATCGCAGCTGGCGAGCACCACGGCGCGTTCCAGGCCGCGAGCCTGTTTGTTGATCTTTCGGGCTTCACCGCCATGACCGAGCAGCTGCTTCAGCATGGTGTCTGGGAGACCGAGACGCTGGCCAGCCTGATGGAGACGATCTTTACGCCGCTGGTTGAGGCAATCGCCACCTGGGGCGGCCAGATCACACGCTTTAGCGGCGATGCCTTCACCGCTATCTTTCCGCTCGCCAGCGCCGATGTCTGGCTGCACGCCGTGAGCGCTGCCCAGATGATGCAGGCCAAGTTTGCGCCGCTGGCCCACCAAACTACACCGGTCGGCTCCATGCACTTCGCGCTCAAGATTGGCCTTGGCGCTGGTCAGATCCAGTGGCACATCGTCACCAGCCCCGACGGGCAGCGCGCCACCTACTACTTCTCCGGCACGGCGATCACCGACTGCGTGCGCGCCCAGGAGCAGGCGCAGCCCAATACGATTGTGCTCAGCCCCTCGGTGGCGGCCAAGCTCGGCCCGGCGGTCAGCGGCACCACTGGCGCGAAGGGCTATCTGCGCCTCGATCAGGTCAACACCATCGCCACGCCGCCGCCACGCCCTGCGCCAGTCGCCAGTAACCAGGCCCTGCTGGAGCCGTTCGTCGGCTCCGACGTGCTGCAGCTCAACACCCGCGGCGAGTTTCGCTATGTCACAACGGTCATGATCAACCTCAAGCGCGCCTCAACCGTCGAGCTGCTCAGCGAGATCATTCAGACGCTGTTCGAGCTGCAAAACCAGTACGGCGGCTATCTCAGCGCAATTAACTTTGATGATAAGGGCTGCACGGTGCTGCTGCTCTGGGGCGCGCCCACCAGCACCGAGAGCGACGCGACCCGCGCGCTGCGCTTCGTCGAGGCGCTCAGCGATCAGGCCCCCACCCGCCTGCGCGTTGGCATCACCTCACAGTGGATCTACGCCGGGCTGATCGGCTCGCTGGAGCGCAGCGAGTACAGCGGCTATGGCCGCGGCCTCAACCTCGCCGCCCGCATGATGACCAGCGCCCCTTGGGATAGCGTCTGGCTCGATGAGCACACCGCCCAGCAGATTGAGCACCAGTTCGAGCTGCTGCCACGCGGCCCGCAGCTCTTCAAGGGCTTTGAGCAGTCGCTTGAGGTCTTTGAGCTTGGCGCACGCCGCGATACCTTCAGCACGCTCTATCGCGGCAGCCTCATCAGCCGCGACGCCGAGCTGGCGCAGATGTCGGCTGCCCTGCAGCCGCTGCAGAGCGGCGAGTTCGCCGGGGCTGTGGTCATCGTTGGCGAGGCCGGTCTCGGCAAGAGCCGCCTTGTGCATGAGTATCAGTATAAGTGGCACGCCGCCGCCGGCAGCCGCTGGCTCCTGGCTCAAACCGACGAGGTGCTGCGCCAGTCGCTCAACCCATGGCGCTACCTCCTGCGCAATTACTTTCAGCAGATTCCCGACGCCGACGAGCGGCAGAATAAGGCCAGCTTCGAGCGCATCCTCAACGAGTTGATCAGCACCACCAGCGATCCACAGCTGCACATGGAGCTAAACCGCACGCGCTCGTTCCTCGGCGCGCTGCTCGATCTCTACTGGCCTAACTCGCTCTACGAGCGCATCGACGCCACGCTGCGTCTGCCCAACACCATCGCTGCTGTCAAGACGCTGATTCGCACCGAGAGCCGCCGCCAGCCGCTCGTCATCTTGCTGGAGGATGCGCACTGGCTCGATCCAGACTCACGCCTGCTGCTCCACGAGCTGATGCGCAATGTTGAGCTGTCGCCCTTTGCGCTCCTGATCACCGCACGTCCATCCGATCAGCTCGATCAGCTGCTCCCACCAGGCGTGCGCCAGACGCACATCCAGCTCACGGCGCTTAGTCCCGCCGCCACGAGCCACGTCGCCGCGAACTTGCTCGAAGGGCCGATCACCGCCGAGCTGGCCGAGTTTCTCGCTCAGCGCGCCGAGGGCAACCCGTTTTTTGTTGAACAGCTGGTGCTCTTCCTCCGCGAGCAAAATCTGCTCACCAGCAGCGCGCCCTTCGACCTGCGCTCGCTCAGCGACACTGCCGCGACCTTGCCCACCAATATTCAGAATGTGCTTGTCGCCCGTATCGACCGCCTCTCCGCTTCGGTCAAGAAGGTTGTCCAGACCGCCGCTGTGCTTGGGCGCGAGTGGCCGCTGCGCGTGCTGCTGCATATGCTCCAGAATGACTCGCAGCTGCTCGATAAGGTCAAAGTCGCCGAGAATGCCGCCATCTGGGCCGCCCTCAGCGAGATTCGCTACCTGTTCAAGCATGCGCTGCTGCGCGATGCCGCCTACGCGATGCAGCTGCGCTCGCACGTGCGCGCGCTCCACGCCCTCGCCGCCCAGTCCATCGAGGAGGTCTACGCCGGCGATCTGAGCGGCCACTACTCCGACCTGGTCTACCACTCGCGGCTCGCCGAGCAGGCCGCCGCCGAGCGCCACTGGGCCGCCCTGGCTGGTCGGCAGGCCGCCGCACGCTACGCCAATAACGAGGCTATTCAGTACTTTTCGCGCGCCCTGGAGCTGACGCCGCCGAGCGAGGTCGCCAGCCGTGTCGATCTGCTCTTTGCCCGCGAGGCCGTCTTCGACCTGCTCGGTGATCGCGACGCGCAGCAGCGCGATCTGGCTGCGATTCGCACGCTCGCCGAGCAGCACAAGGATCAGCTGGCCCTCGCCCGTGTCCTCGTGCGCGAGTCCGACTGTCACACGCGCATGGGCAACTATGCCTCCACCCGCATGCTCGTCGATCAGGTGCTCGAGTCCATCGCCCGCACGATTGAGCTGCCGCCGCTCATCCTGGTCAAGTCGCGACTGCTGCGCGCTCGCGTCAATCAGCACTTCACCGATTTTAGCGCCGCACTGCACGATGCCCAGGTCGGCCTGGAGCTAGCCCAGCGCCACGGCCTGCGCTACGATGAGGCCGAACTGTACATGGTGCTCTCCACATGGCTGCGCAGCCAGGGCCAAACGGCAAGCGACTCTGCCCAGGAGCTAGAGTGGCTCAATCAGGCGCTCACGATCTATCATGAGCTTGGCGATCAGCGCGGCGAGGCCGAGGTCTACCTCCAGCTCGGCGTCTACTACGATCACGCTGGCGACTATATCACCGCCCGCGAGATGTTCGAGCAGTCGCGCCTCGTCTTCCACGAGATCGGCGATATCTGGCGCGAGGCCGGCGCGCTCAACAACTTGGGCCTGGCGCACTGGTTCCTCGGCGACTATAGCTCTGCCCTGAGCTACTACGAGCGCTGCCTGGAGCTGTCCTACGAGTCCGGTCGCCGCCAGGGTGTCTGTATTACGCTGATCAACCTTGGCCTGCTCAACCACGTCACCAATCAGCAGCAGACCGCCCAGCAGTACTGCCAGGCCGCCCTCGCCATCGCCCGCGATATCGGCGACCGCGTGATGGAGGCCTACGCCCAAACCTATCTCGGCCACACCTTCACCGCCACCGAGCGCTGGCAGGCCGCCGCCGACGCCTATGCCGTTGCCGCCACCATCCGCCGCCAGATGAACCACTGGTCGCTGCTGATCGAGACCATGGCCGGCATGGCGCGCCTCGAGTTCGCTCAGGGTCGCCTCGCCCCTGCCGTCGAGCATGTCAATGCCATTCTGGAGCTGATACAGCAGCACTCGCTCGATGGTGCCGAGGAGCCGTTCCGCATCCACTGGACCTGCTATGAGATTTTGCATGCCAGCGGTGACCAGCGCAGCCCGGCGGTGCTCACGAGCGCCTATCAGCAGCTGCACAAGGTCGCCGAGCAGATTGCTGATCCGGCGCTGCGCGCAGGCTTCTTCCAAAATGTCGCCGCCCATCGGCTGATCCTCAGCGCATGGGCGCAGGCCAACCCCTAGCCGTTGTTATTTGAAGGAGATGTTTTGCTATGAGCAACTTGAGCGATACGATCGAGGTGCGCAGCGATGAGCGCTTCGATGAGCAGCGCCTCGCCGCCTACTTGCGCGAGCAGCTCCCCGCCGCTGCTGGCCCGCTGACGGTGCGCCAGTTTGGCGGCGGCGCGGCCAACCTCACCTACCTGCTCGACTATGGCTCGCACCAGTATGTGCTGCGCCGCCCACCGCTTGGCCCCCTTGCGCCCTCGGCCCACGACATGGCCCGCGAGTTCAAGGTGCTCTCGGTGCTCCACCGCGCCTTTCCGCCTGCACCGCAGGCCTTTGTCTTCTGCGCTGATCCAGCCATCATCGGCGCGCCCTTTTTTGTCATGGAGCGCCGCGAGGGCACCGTGGTGCGCCGCCGCCTGCCTGACGTGTTCGACACGCCCAGCGCCCCGCGCCAGCTCAGCACCGCCCTCGTCGATACGCTCGCCGACTTTCACGCCGTCGACTACGCCGCCCTCGGCCTCGCCGACCTCGGCCACCCCGAGGGCTTTCTCCAGCGCCAGATCGACGGCTGGTACCAGCGCTGGCACAAGGCCAAAATTGAAGATAGCCCGCGCATGGACGCCGTCCACGCCTGGCTTAGCCAGCACCAGCCCGCCCACAGCGCGAGCACGCTCGTCCACAATGACTACAAGCTCGATAACACGATGTTTAGCCCCGCCGATCCATCTAAGCTCATCGCCGTCTTCGACTGGGACATGTGCACGCTCGGCGATCCGCTCTCCGACCTCGGCACGCTCCTCTGCTACTGGAGCCAGCCCGATGACGAGCCGCTCTTCCAGCAGATGGCTATGATGCCTACCGACGCCCGCTTCATGACCCGCGCCGAGCTGGTCCAGCGCTATGCCCTGCGCTCCGGCCGCAGCGTCGACCATATCGACTTCTATCACGCGCTGGGCCTCTTCCGCCTCGCCGTGATCATCGCCCAGATCTATATTCGCTTCCATCGCGGCCAGACCGCCGACCAGCGCTTTGCTGTCTTTGGGCAGCTCGTTCCGGTCATCATAGAGGCTGCGCATACCGTTACCCAGCGAGCCGCCCTGTGACATTGCCCATCGACCACTACATCGCTCTGCCCGAGCCAAACCCCGAATGGTCGCCCCGCGATGTGATCGCGATCCAGCTCCAGGCGCTGCGCCATAATAACTCGCCGCGCCCCGACACAGGTATTCGGGTGGCCTTTCTGTTCGCCTCGCCGGCCAACAAGGTTGTCACCGGCCCGCTCGACCGCTTCTGCACCTTGGTCAAAAGCCCGCTCTATGCGCCGCTGATCAACCATCAGCAGGCAACCTTCGAATCGCTGATTATTCAGAATCTTGTCGCGCGCCTTTCGGTTACTATTCTTAGTGCAGACGGCGACCGGATTCCGTTTGTCTTTATTCTTAGTCGGCAGCCCGCCGGGCGCTACTCGCACTGTTGGCTGACCGACGCAGTGCTACAAGGAACACCGCCCCATGAAAGAGATTTTACAGACTAAGCGCTCTGGCCCGCTGGTCATCGGCCACCGCGGTGCCGGCGGCTACGCGCCCGAGAACACGATGGTCGCCTTCGAGCGCGGCCTCTCCCTGCGCGCCGATGCGATCGAGCTGGACATCAATGTCTCCAAGGACGGCGAGCTGATTGTCATTCACGATCCAACCCTCGATCGCACGACCAGCGGCTCGGGCCTCGTCTGCCAGCACACCACCGCCGAGATTCAGGCGCTCGACGCTGGCTCGTGGTTCGATCCATCCTTCAGCGCCTGCCGCGTGCCCACCTTGCGCGAGGTGCTGCGCTGGGCGCGTGGCCGCACCCGCGTTGTCATCGAGATCAAAAATGGCCCCGTCTTCTATCCCAACATCGAGCGCCTGCTGCTCACGCAGCTCGATGAGCTGGATATGCGCCAGGAGGTGCTGGTCATCTCCTTCGACCATATCGTCCTGCGCGACTTCAAGGCCCTGGCCCCCGATGTTGCCACCGGCGTGCTCTATGCCTCGCGCCTGCCCGATCCCACCGTTATGGCCAAGTCCGTCAACGCCGAGGTGCTGATGCCCTACTGGGCGCTGCTCACCCGCGAGGAGGTCGAGCAGGCCCACGCCGCCGACCTGCTGATCAGCCCCTGGGGCGGCCCCGAGCAGAACTACGAGCACATCATCGCCCTCGGCGTCGATGCCGTCGGTGCCGACTACCCCGACCGCCCGCGCGATGTCATGGAGCGCGCACAGCAGTAAGCCCCGCCACCACCGGGTCGGCCGCCCACGCCGCCCCGGTGGCCCGCTTCGCTCTCACCGACCCCTGCGCCAAGCCGCCGCCCGCCATCCGCACGCTGTGCAACCCTGCGTACCCTGTGGCCGCCCCGCCGCGCGGTCGGACCAGCGCACCGTGCGCCGTGTGGCGGCGGTTTGGCAGGTGCTGGGAGAAACAAGCGCCGTGGTTGTGCGCCCGTGGTGCAGGGCTGGAGCCAGCGTGGTGCTGTCACTCTGGCTGAATAGATCGGCCACCCCGCCGCGCGGTCGGACCAACTCACTGTGCGCCATATGGCCACGGTGGCGCGGCGTCGCGCTGCCCTCCAGCTGTGGGGCCATTCAGCACCCGCAGCTCTGGGGCAACACCCGTGAACGCTCGAATGCGCACCAGCGCTGACACTCGGCTGAGCCGCAGCGACACATCAGCAGCGCTGTTGCTCAAACCATAGCGTGCTGCTAGGCCGCTAGCCTGACCATTGGCTCCGCACACAAGTGTTCGGGCGGTCTACGTGACGGGCAGTCAGCAGCATAGCCAAGCTTGAGGCCGTTGGCTGATGCTGAGTCGCAGGAGGCTGAGCGCGCCCAAGCGTGTTTGGCAAAGGCGGTGTATAGTTTGTGTAGTTCCGCTGTCGCGTGGTGGGGCTTGGCTGTGAGGCTAGGCCGCTGCCGAAAGGACGATCTATGGCTAAACAGTACACAGGGATCAAGCAGGACAAGCGCTACTCAGGCGAAGATATTGACATAACCTACAGTCCGCGCCACTGCATCCACGCCGCCGAGTGCGTGCGCAGCCTGCCGCAGTCGTTCAACCCTGACGAGCGCCCGTGGATCAAGCCAGACGCGGCCGCCGCCGACGCGCTGGCGGCCACGGTCGCGCAGTGCCCTTCTGGCGCGCTGCACTTCATCCGCAAGGATGGCGGAGCCGCCGAGGCCGCGCCCGCCGTCAACGTGATCAGCGTCTGGCACAATGGCCCGCTGCAGGTGCACGGCGACCTGCACCTGACCGGCGCGACAGTCGCGGTGGCGGGCGAGACCCGCGCCACGCTCTGCCGCTGCGGCGAGTCGCAGCACAAGCCATTCTGCGACAACGCGCATCGCCAGGTTGGCTTCAGCGCCAGCGAGGTTGACCCTGGCGCGCGGCCCATCCAACCGCAGAGCGCGTCTGGCCCGCTCACGATCACCGCCGTGCCCAATGGCCCGCTGCAGCTAGAGGGGCCGTTCGAGGTGCGCGACCACACCGGCAAGCTCTTGTTCAGCGGCACAAAGGGCTTTTTGTGTCGCTGCGGCCACTCGGCCAGCAAGCCATTCTGCGACGGCACCCATCAGATTGTCGGCTTTCAGGCCGAGTAGCGTTTCAAGGAGCATCTATGAGCAAGCGCACTGTTGACGTAACTAATAATATTGAGGCCCATCCGCCGCGCTTCGAGGCGCACATCGACGACCAGCTGGCCATGATTCAGTACCAGCTGCGCGGCGACACGATCGTCTTCACCCACACCGAGGTGCCGGTCGAGTTCGAGGGCCAGGGTATCGCCAGCCAGATGGCCCACATCGCCCTCGAGCACGCCAAGACACAAAACCTGCGCGTCCTGCCGCTATGCCCCTACGTCGCCGGCTACATCAAGCGCCACCCCGAGTACCAAAGCCTCGTCGACTAGCGCTAAACAACCATGCGGGAAGCTCCCAGAGCTTCCCGCGTGGCTATGGTCGGCTATGCTTCCGCAGCTCTTCCACAAGCCAGTGCACTGTTGTCGAGGGATTGAGGCTGGCTGGATTCGACGGCATTATTCGGCCTGCTGCTTTTTTCGATCCGCTAGTTGCACTAGTTTGGTGTTGTTCAAGCAGCTTCGTTGCATATTTGATGGCCTGATCTTGCAGGTCTTCTAACACATCAAAGAGCGAAGAGTCGTTTTTCTTGTACGGTCGTTTAAGCTTGTGACTTAGCTTAGTACAGTATTGATCCCGTGTTATAGCAGCGGTATGCAGATCATAGTGAAGCAAATACCACAGCTCGAATGCTTCATTTGAATAGGCAACGTTGATATTGTACTGTTGAGCTAAAGCAATTGCCCGATTGAATATATCTGCTGGAATATCATCAAGGTCAAACACACACCAGACTTGGTTGTAGTCGCCTTCAGCGCGCTTGCTACGAGCTAGCTCAACTAGCTCGATTGGATTTTTTCCTTTGCCGATGCCTTGTGCATCCGGCAAAACTTTCCTTGGAACGCGGAAGCGTTTGAAGTAGTTCGGCTCGGTCTTCTCGCCCTCACAGATGATCAGGAAGCGCTGTTCTGGCTCACGTACATCTACGTTGCGCTGGCGGTAGCCAGCCTCTGTGCGCCGCGATGATGCGCGTTTTTTAGCCATTGTTGGCAGCCTCACTAAGTAAATGACTAAAGTCACCAATAAAAGGAATCGCACCGTAGCGGCCTTCAATGTAGTTTTTTTCAAACGCTGCATCGTTGCGCACGTTATACTTATACTCAGCGAGCGAGTAGAGCTGACTTGCACCTTGACGAGTTTTCTCGGTGAACCAGATTTGGTCACGACGTAACATATCGGTGCTTAATAAATTCGTGTCATGAGTTGTAAAAATCAACTGTGCTTTATGTGGATTTGTAGCGACAGAGTTGAATAATTTAATGATTTCACATGTTATCAATGGATGTAAACGTGCATCTATCTCGTCAATAACCAAAATTGTGCCATACCGTAATGTATGAATAATAGGGTAGGCAAGTGCAAAAATCTTTTGTGTTCCTTCAGATTCATCTTCATCTAGTTCAAAGTCTATCCATTCAACTGGCTCATTGTTTTCATTGTATTTACGGTGCCGCGTTAAGATTGAAATCTGCTCAGCTTCGGCTTTCTCAAGGTTATCAAAAAATAATCTAATATCTTCTGGAGCATCGTGTGGTAGTTTGGGCGGTTTCATCGTTGAGCGCTGAATATGAATATCGCTGATACCTAGATCGAGCTGTTGTACAAAACTGACGATGTTAGGTCGAAGCGTTTCATTTTCAAAGCGCGTAAGCGCATTAAGCATATCGTGCGTTTCGCTGATGCCAAAACTTACATTCAGGCGTTGAAACCAACGTAATATCTGTGTTGCGACTTGCCCATTAAACTGTGCGACAACCGAGAGAAACAGCGCATTCGGACGCGTGCGCTCCTCTAAGCCACGGCCCTCTTTGAAATTCCCTTTAACCTCAATCGTATCAAGCTTCCGCTCAAAGAGCAGCGCCTCGCGTGTTGTTGGCACATAGTAGAGCCATTCGTCAACCACGCGCTTTGTGGTGGTCGCAAAGCCATAGCGATACTTCGTGCCTTGCAGCAGAAACACCATCTCAAATGTTGCTGGCTCGTGCTCAGTCGCTGTGCTGAGCCGAAACGGCTCGGCTGCGATAGTATCAGTAATTTGCGTCTCACGAGACGATGACAGCACAAAAGTGCGCATAAAGCGTATGGCGGCGATCAGGTTGCTCTTGCCGCTAGCGTTCGCGCCGTAGATCGCTGCGCTGGTCAGCAGCGATAGCTTCTGATCAACGGCGATCACATTGCTTGTGTCAAGCTCCTTGTTCTTCGATGTGAGATTGGCCGCTACCATGCTCAGCGTAACTTCATCCTTGAAGGAGCGATAGTTGCCGACGCTAAACTCGATCAGCATAAAAACACCATTTTCCTATCTGAAAGGTTGATTTTTGCGAATTTTCCGCATAAACCAGCTTATAGCTATTTATTATGCATGTCAAGAGAAGAATCACATTGACTGCATTGATCGAGACAGCGCGCTCTGGCCGTAGCGGAGCGCGCTGCTGGCTGGCTAGCGCTGGAGGCGCGGCAGGTAGACGGCGGCGGCGTTGAGCGGCGGCAGAATCTTGCGCGAGAGGCCGATATCCTGCTGGGCGTAGAAGTCATCGCTGGGCAGGCGCACGTCGTCGGGGATGCACGGGCCGCCGGTTGATGCGAAGGTCACGAGCTCCCACCAGCTGTCGGAGGCGCTCTGCGGCATGTGGTTGGTGTTGCCGTCCTGCTTGGAGCGGTAGAGAAAGCCGTTGTGCATCACCAGCGCGCCGCTGGCGTAGGTGATCGGCGCGCCGCTGTTGTCGCCGATGCCGATGCTGGCGTTCCACTTTTCGATGCTGCGGTAGTCGAAGCTGGGCGGCAGCTCCATGAAGTTGTGGAAGCGCGGCTGGGGCACGCTGCCCTGGACGTTGTCGCTGGCCACCAGCTGCGCGCTGCCGCCGGCCTGCACATACGGCTGCGTGGCGCTGGCGTCGAAGCGGTTGCCGCTGGCGCTCATCGTCGGCGTGATGCCATTGTAGGCCGCCCAGCGGATGCTCGCCGAGATCGAGCTGCCTGGATACACCAGCCCATAGTCGCCGTTGAGCGCGCCCACATAGTTGTTGCGCACGATCAGCGGCGTGGCCGGGTCGCCGCGGCTCTCGAAGTAGGCCGCCCCCTGGCTGCGGCTGCCGAGCAGCAGATTGTCCTCGAAGACAAATGGGTCGTTTGGATCAAGCGCCAGGCCATCCTTCGGCGCTAGAAACGCGATCGCGAGCCAGCTTGCGCCGCCGACGATAATGTTCTTGCGGAAGATGGTGCCGCCGCGCCGTAGCCCAAACTGCACCGCCTGATCCTGGTACAGCCCAAAGGGATGTTTCCAGTTGAGCGTGCCCATGATCAGCACATTGTGCTCGATGCGCACATCCTCGGCCAGCTGGCCTACCTGGAGCGTGTTCAGCCCGGCGCGCGCGATCACATTGTCGTAGATGCGCAGATGGCGAAACTGGTGCTGCGGGTCGGGCTGCGTGCTGCCAAGATAGATGCCCTCGCCGTCCGAGTCGTGGATGTAGTTGTCGTGGATGGACACGTGCTCCATGTCCACGCTGCCGCTGTCGGTCTTGAGCAGCATGCCCGCGAAGCCGCCATCGCCGACCTCGACGTACTCGATTTCGTAGCTGGTGGCGTCGCCGCCGATGGCCAAGCTGCTGACATTGGTGTTTTGCCAGGCGTTGCGGATGTCGAAGCCAAACTGGCCCTGGTAGCTGCTGGCGCTGCTCTCCCAGCCCTGGAAGTCTACATCGCCGGTCTTGGCCGAGGGATTGTAGCGCCCGGTCAGCACAAAGTTGCTTGCGCCGAGGATCGTCAGCTTGCGGGCGGCGACTTGGCCGTCGTAGTTGGTGATAATGACCGGGCTGCTGGCGCTGCCGTGGACGTTGGGCAGATGCAGGTAGATCGCATCATAGGTGCCGCCCTTGATCAGGATTTTCGCGCCTGGCCCCAGCGTCGGCGAGTTGTTGAAGTTTGCTGCGGTGGTGATGTAGATTGCGTTGGGCGTGTTGCGCCCATCGACAATGTAGTCGCCAACATTGGCCTGTGGAATAGCGGCCACATCGGCGGCGCTGGCGTAGCGGTGGTTGCCCTGTGGCGCGTCCACCACCAGCGAGGGCTTGCAGCCAGCGCCTGCTGCTGTGGCCGCTCGCTGAGCTAGCGCGATGCTGGCACCGGTCCCAGCTGCCCTAAATGCCGTGACCCGCCCGGGGCTAAGTGCCGTAAGCAGCGCCAGTACAGCCAGCAGCCCAATCAATCTGCGCATATCAAACCTCCCAAACACAAGCATAGAGCGCACTTCATGCGCTAACTATACAAGAAATTCAGCGGCTGTCGAAGGCAGCTGCGTATCGCCTAGCCAAAGCTGCTCATCGTGGCGTAGGTGCTGTACACGTTTGGGTGCGTTTAACTAGAGCATTGCTAGCTGTTCGAGCGGGGGCTTGGTGCGTTGGTGCTGATAGCGTTGTGGCTCGCTGAGCGCCAGCATAAGTTGTGCGCCGACTGCTTGGGCGAGACCTGAAGGCACAGCATTGCCAATCTGGCGATACTGGGCGCTAGTCGGGCCAATGAACGTATAGTCGCTGGGGAAATCTTGGAGCCGGGCTGCCTCGTGCACCGTTAGGCGGCGCACACCCTGCACGACGCCTTGCTTCGGCTTCCCACCAGCCAACAAGTACTGATGGTATGCCGCAAAAATGCCTGTCTGATCAACAATGGGGGTGCGATTTCCACCTGCGGATGCGGGGATGGTTTGACACGGCTCGTCTAAGTTAATCGGCCGACCACCGCCATTAACGAGCATTCCAGCATATGGGCTAGGTCGAAGAACAGGCTTTTTAGCATAGGTGACAATGGCTTGGTTCGGTGTGCTTGGCGGTACGTTTGCGAGCGCTGTGCGGGCTGTGACCAATGGCTGGTGTGTGCCTGGGCCGTGGGTTGGCGCAGGAAAAATAAATACTGCTTCCCGCATGCCCACTATGATCAGGCGGCGTCGATACTGTGGCACGCCATAGTGTGCTGCATCCAGCACCGCATAGGTGACCACGTAGCCTAAATCTTGAAAATCTTTGATGATCGTGTGTAAATATACCTTGTTGCGTAGTGTCGCTAAGCCCGCCACGTTCTCCATCAGAAACGCCTTGGGCTGCACAGTCGCGACTACATGAATGAAGTGCGGCACACAGTCACGCTCATCGGCGGAGGCGCGCTGATGTCCAGCCACAGAAAAGGGCTGGCAGGGCGGCCCGCCAGCAACGAGATCGACGTTTCCGCGCCATGGGGCGAAATCTACGCTGCAAATATCTTGCTCAAGGATCGGCGTGTGTGGATGATTATGGCGGTATGTTGCGCAGGCATAGCGATTATTCTCAACGGCCAGCGCAATCTGCCAGCCCGCCGCCGCTAGCCCCACTGATAGCCCGCCCGCCCCGCTAAAAAGATCAATCACGTTCAATCCACCCTCCTTGAAGACCAGCATACTTTTAATCCCGTTTAGCCTTAAACGTCCCACATCTTGGATGCATGGTGCAACTCTTCGTGGGGCATGGGATTGTGCCCCAAACCGCCTGTCTCTGTGACGCATACAACGTTAAATAGTATACGTTTCTCGCTTACCATAGTGCTACAAATATGAGTGGCTAATGCAGCATCTTGTTGTTTTATCACCTTCAAAGCGTCAAGAATTTGTGCTTAAACTCAACGCGTACATTGATGACCCTAATACCGCTCGTGCAGTCAAACGGCGCTGGCGGCAGCTGAATGACTAATTCTTCGTACCTTGCTATAATCCTCCTCCATCAATTCTATAGCACGAGGGAGGACCTAGTATGGACCACACCGAGGTTGGGCGGCTCTGGAACGCCAATGCCCGCGCCTGGACGCTGCTCGCCCGCGCTGGCTACGATCTCTACCGCGACTGGCTCAACACGCCGGCCTTCTTCGCGCTGCTGCCGCCGGTCGCCGGGCTGCGCGGCCTCGACATCGGCTGCGGCGAGGGCCACAACACGCGCCTGCTGGCCCAGCGCGCTGCCCACGTCACCGCCATCGACATCGCCGCCGACTTCATCGCCGCCGCCCAGGCGCTAGAGCAGCAGCAGCCGCTCGGCATCGACTACCGCGTCGCCAGCGCCGTCGAGCTGCCCTTCGCTGACGCCAGCTTCGACTTCGCCATCGCCTGCATGAGCCTGATGGACATTCCTGAGACCGACCTGGCGCTCGCCGAGGCGTTCCGCGTGCTGCGGCCCGGCGGCTTCCTCCAGTTCTCCATCACCCACCCCTGCTTTAGCACGCCGCATCGCCGCAACCTGCGCGGCGACGACGGCCGCACCTACGCCATCGAGGTCGGCGACTACTTCCGCCAGCTTAGCGGCGAGATCGAGCAGTGGATCTTTCACGCCCCGCCCGCGCTGACCGCCGATCTCGCGCAGTTTCAGGTGCCGCGCTTCACCCACACGCTCAGCGCCTGGCTCAACCTGCTCGTCGCCACCGGCTTCAGCATCGAGCAGCTCGCCGAGCCGCGCCCATCCGACGCCGTTGTGCAGGCCAAGCCGGCCCTTCAGGACGCCCAGGTCGTCGCCTACTTTCTGCACGTCCGCGCCCGCAAGCCGCTACCCTGAGCAGAAAATTCAGCCTATAATGTGCGCTGATCCTTCCCGGCGCGCAGCGTCCGCCCGCAGAGCGGCCGTCGATCTGCTGTGCGCTTTCGTCGCAAAGGTGCGCTATGAAAACGCTGCTTGGCCTCATTGCTGCTGGCGTGGCTGTGCTGGGCATGGCCAACGTTCTGGTCTTTGCTAGCGGTCGCCCGCCGCTGCTGCCGCTGGCTGTGTCGCACCCGCTGGCGCTGCTGGCGTTTGGCTACCTGTTTTTTGCGCTCGTGTTCCCGCGCTTCCTGTACCGCTCGCGGCCCGCCGAGCGGCAGCGCGCCGTCCAGCAGCTCCAGGCCAGCGGCGGCGCGGTGCTGGCTACGACGCGCTGCGGCGGTCGCCTCGGCAGCCTGAACTTCAGCGGCCCGCTGCTTGGCGTCACAGTCTATCAGGGCGGCCTGCTGATCAAACCAGTTTTCATGCCGCCGATCGCACTGTTCAGCTACGAGATTCGTGCCGTCTATCCAGCGCGCTGGTGGTTCTCATCGGTGACGACCATCGCCCACTCGTCGGCGGCGGTCGCCAGCCCCATCCGCCTGATGGACACGCGCTCGCAGGCTGTGCAGGTGCTGCTGGGCCAGTACGGCCTGCCGCCAGGCGCGCCCATTCCGCCGCGCTAGGCGTCGCTGCTTGGGCGGCCCTTTCTGTGCGCGCGGTCGTGTGCGGCGACTGATCCATGGATGGTGCTGACGGCTGTGTGCCCGCGTGCAGCACAGCGCTGAAGCTGCTGTGTCTGTTTCACGCGCACAGGCTGGTGCGGCAAGCGCAGTCAGATTGAGAAAAGGAGCGCTGTGGTTAAGCGCTCCTTTTTCTGTGTGCAGAGTCGGCGCTGGTGCCATCCCGCACGCTCGCTTCATGGCAGCCACACACGCGGTCGGACCAGCTCTCGCCACAGCCTGTCGGCTCCAACCATGCCGCTGCTCGGCTGAGCTGTGGCGGCGCAGCCCGACCTAGCATCCAACAGATAGCGGCTCGCAGGCTACGCTGGGCGCTGAGTGCTGCTTGGTCGAACCGCCACCGCTGACAGTGCCCGTTCGCTGCCGTCGTGGAGTGGACGGTGGCGGTGTCTGCGCCTGGCGAGCGGTCGCTTGGCAGCAGCGCCGCCCAAAGGGCACCCGGCTCGGCTG
>JABXJS010000133.1 GCA_013538855.1 Herpetosiphonaceae bacterium | reverse complement strand
GATGCCTGCCAGCAGCATCTGCGTGATCTGGCGCGAGCGCTCGCCGTCGAGGCCGCCGATCAGCGGCATGATCACCACGCCGGGCCAGACCGGCAGCACCGGCGTGGTCAGCTCGCTGATCAAGGTGCGCAGGCGGCCCTGCTCGGCCTGGGCGTGGGCGATGCGCTCGTCGCGCTGGCGCAGGGCGGCGAGGCTCGTGGCCAGCTCGGCGTTGGCCTGCTCCTGCTGGGCCAGCAGCGCGTGCTCGCGCTCCAGCTGAATCTCGACCTGCAGGCGCGTCTGCTGGGCGGCGCTGAGCGCCGTGAGCGAGCGCCCGACCAGCACCCAGACAGTCACCGTGACGACGACCAGGACAATCAACTGACAGCCGAGGGTGACAATCAGCGTCGGCTTGGGCACAAGAAAGGTGATCGGCACGATGCCGCTAAAGTAGAGCGCCACCAGCGCCACCAGCGCCAGCGCCGACATCAGCATCGTGATCAGCGTGGCGCGCCGCCGATTGAGCACAATCGTGGCAAACAGCGGCGTCAGCTGATAGAGCGACCAGACCGAGCCATCGACCTTGCCAGTTAAGATGCTGCCGATGCTAATAATCAGCGTTGAGACCGCCAGATTAACGTAGACCACGATTTCGGCATAGCGCGAGCGCCGCAGCGCGTAGGTAGCGCTAAGCACCACCAGATTAGCCGAGCCAGAGATCAGCACCGAGACCACCTGCTGCGACCAGCCAACCAGGCTGATAAACCCCATCAAGCAGATGGTGGCCACAGCCTGAATTAGCACAAACAGCTCAATTCGCCGCACGCTGATGGTTGAGTCGTTCAGCGGCTGCGCTGAAGATGAGTTGAGCATAGGTGCCTCACTTGCTACGATGTTCTGTCGATCTATGCTAGCGCTACCAGCCTGCGTCGAGCCAGTCGTGTGGATTGACGTTGAGCGCGCCAATGCGCAGGTCCCAGTGGACATGCGGCGCGTTCGAGAAGCCCTTGCTGCCCATCAGGCCGATCACATCGCCCTGCGCGACGAGCTGGCCGGGCTGGGCCAGCACCTTGTCCATATGCCAGTAGCCACTGTGCACGCCCCAGCCGTGGTCGAGGATGACCGCCCCGCCGCGCACAATCAGGTCGTCCTGCGCGAACACCACGCGGCCGCGGCCAGCGGCGCGCACCGGCGTGCCGCGCTGGTTGGCGATATCCAGCCCCTCGTGGTAGCTGTCGAACGGGCCGTCGTTGTAGGCGCGGCGCGTGCCAAACTCAGACTCGATCGCGCCGTCGGCGGGCAGCTGAAACGGCCCATCCCACAGCTTCTCAGGCGTGACCTGCGGCCAGAGCGCATTGACCGCCGCACGCTCGGCGGCGACACGCTCGGGGTTGCCGGCGATGCTATCGTTGACGGACGGCGGCAGAATCACCCGCTCGGCGGCGTAGCCGCCAGCGACCACCGTGACGGTTGCGTGGGCGTAGACCGGCTGACCGTCGGCGCGCTGCGCGGCCACATCGAGGTCGAGCGCTCCCAGCGGCTGCATGGCGTGGGTGCCGCCCAGGCCAACCCACGTGCCGTCAGGCTGCTGCACCCAGGCCAGCGGCCAGTCGCCCAGCGTGCCCGCCACGCCAAACAGATCGCTGGCGGCGATGGTGATGCGGAAGGTGTGGCCCTGCGCAACTGTGGCAGGCGCGCTGAGCGCAAGCGGCGCAGGCGGCAGCGGCTGACCGTAGACCTCAGCGCCCAGCCGCCCCAGGAGCACCTGAAAGGCGGGCGGGTTCGCTGGGTGCCACTCGAAGCGCGCGCGCTCGAACCACTGCGTCAGCACCTGATCGCCGGAGCTGTTGGTCTCGATCTGTGGCGCGGTGAGCGGCAGGCCAAACAGCGCCAGCGCCTCGGCATAGCTCACGCCAGGCTGGCCGAAGTCCAGGCCCGCAGACTGCCAAAAGCGCAGGAAGGGGCCGCAGACCGTGCGCTGCGTCTCATCAAATAGGCGACAGGGGCCGTCGAGCGCCACGCCGCGGCCCTCGGCGCGCCAGTCGCGGCCCTGCTGCTCCAGCGCCAGCTTGCCCAGCAGGCCGAGCTGAACCGTGTAGGGCGCGGGGTTCTGCGGGTGGTACTCGAGCCGCGTGCGCTCGAAGACCTGCGTCTCTGTGCCGTCGGGCGTGTGGCTGGCCAGCGCCAGCGGCAGCCCAAAGGCGGCGAGACCGCCGTTGCGCTGCCAGAAGGCGGCCAGCGGATCGTGGATGCTGAAGCCGCTGGCGGCAAACACACGCGTGCCCGCCAGCGTCGGCGGCAGGCTAGCGTTGGGCAGCGCCGGGCCAGGCGGCGTCGGCGCAGCGTAGGCCAGCGTCGGTATGAGCAGGAGCACCAGCGCCAGACGCCGTGCCAGCCAGGCTCCACGAGACATACAGCACCTCCGTGCACAAGCAGTGGTTGATCCGAAACGTGCGGACAGCTGACCGCGCGGCGCGTGTGCGCCGCTGTGCAGCGGCTAGCGGCCAGCCACCACACCGGCGGCACGGCGACAGGCCGCAGGCCCAGCGCCGCAGCGCCGACTCACAGCGCGTGCTCCACGCTGACCAGCGGCAGCTCGGCGACGGTGGCGGTGACAGCAGCGGCCTGCAGGGTGGTGCCAGCGGCCAGAAAAGCGCTGCGCACATAGGCCAGCCCAACCCAGCTGGCCAGATCGGGCGAGTAGGCGACGCTGGTGAGCGTGCCGGCGTCCTTGCCCGCGTCAGGCGTTGTTAGCGTAAGCGGGGTGGCAACCTCGGCGGAAAGCAGCACGCCGGTGAGCTTTTTAGCCAGGCGGCCGCGGCTCTCCATACGCGCGATGATCTCCTGGCCCACATAGCAGCCCTTCTTGAAGCTGACCGCGTCCCACAGGTTGGTCTCCAGCGGGATGTACTCGAGGTTCAGCTCGGGCAGATCGGGCTGGCCAGCCTCGATGCGCAGCACAGTGTAGGCGGCGGGATCGAGCAGCATGGCCCCAGCCTCGTCAAGCGCCTCGCCAACGGCCTCGACCGCAGCAATATCGGCGATGACGCGCCAGCCCTGGCCGTGGATGGGCCAGATGCGCTGGATGTGCACCGTACAGCCGTCGATCATAGCGGCCACGTGGTGCCAGGGCGCAACAGCAGCAAGATCGCTCACGCCGCCGACCTGCTCCAGCAGCGCAGCGGCCTGCGGGCCATAGACATGCAGCTGGCCGTACTCGTCGCTGTGATTAATGACATTGAACTGATCGTTGAAGAAGCGATTGCGCTGCAGCAGCGCGGCGATCTCCCCGCCGCGGCCGCCGCTCGTCACAACGAGTGCGCTATCGTCGTCGATGGCCAGCACCGACACAAGGTCGATGATGCGGCCATTATGATTGGTGAAAACAGTGAGCTGACCAGCTCCAGGAGCCAGGGCATCGACCGCGTTGGTCGACAGACGGTGGATCACCGCCAGCCGATCACGGCCAGTGATTAAGACACAGCCGGCGGCGGAGCGGTCGAGGTAGACAGCGCCAGTATGCGCTGTGGCATAAGCTTGTTGATGCATCGATCGCCTCCTAAGCTTGGGCACGGTATGGTGCGTTGGTGCTAACAGATCGAGTATACCACGTTGCGCCCGCCAGCGCAGAATGTGGTATGCTGCACGCACAGATGAGCGACCGGAGCAACAGCAGATGAAACTTTTACACTTGGCCGATATCCACATCGGCATGGAAAACTATGGCCGCCTCGACAGCGCCACCGGCCTGAACACCCGCCTGATCGACTACCTCGACCGCCTCGACGAGGCGCTGCAGATCGGCCTCGACGAGCAGGTCGACCTGGTGCTGCTGGCCGGCGACGTATATAAAAACCGCTCGCCCAACCCAACCCACCAGCGCGAGTTCGCCCGGCGGCTGCGCAAGGTGCTCAAGGCCAATATCCCTGTGTTTATCCTGATCGGCAACCACGATGTGTCGGCGGCGGCCGGCAAGGCCCACTCGGTGGAGATCTTCGACACGCTGGCGGTCGAGGGCGTCACCATCGCCCACCGCATGCAGCTGCACACCATCGACACGCTGGCCGGGCCGCTGCAGATCGCCGCCGTGCCCTGGATCAACCGCCAGGCCATTTTAACCAAGGACGATCTGCGCAATCTGCCCTTCGCCGAGCTTGACGCCGAGCTGCTGCGCCGCGTCGGTGCCTGGCTCGATGCGCTGCCGTCGCGCCTTGACCCCAGCCTACCCGCCGTGCTGGCCTTCCACGGCTCGGTGGCCAACGCCACCTACGGCGCGGAGCGCTCGGTGATGCTCGGCAACGACCTCGTGCTGCCACCGTCGCTGCTCGCCCAGCCTGGCATCCAGTACATCGCCCTCGGCCACATCCACCGCCACCAGACCGCCGGCGAGCACCCGCCAGCCATCTACCCTGGCTCGATCGAGCGCATCGACTTCAGCGAGGAGCACGAGGAGAAAGGCGTGGTCATCGTCGAGCTGGAGGCCGGGGGCGCGCCCGCCAGCTGGCGCTTCGTGCCCGTCCACGCCCGCCCCTTCCGCACGGTGCGCATCGACGTGCGCGAGGCCGCCGACATCAACGCGCGCATCAGCAGCGCCCTCAGCAAGCACTCGCTCGCCGACACCGTCGTGCGCGTCATCGTCAGCGCCACCCAGGATCAGCGCGCGCTCATCGACGAGAACGCCATGCGCAAACAGCTGGAGGAGGCCGAGGTCGCCAGCATCGCCAGCATCGTCATCGATGTGGAGCGCAACAGCCGCGCCCGCTATGCCGCCGTGGCCGATGAGCTGCAGGAGGGCCTGACCCCGCGCCGCGCCTTGGAGCTGTACCTGCACAGCTCCAAAATCTCCGCCGCCCGCCGCAAGCGCCTGCTCGATGCCGCCGACGAGCTGATCAAGCAGGTCAACGCCGAGCCATAGCGCTGCGCACGTGCCAGCCATTGCTCCAGCAGCCATCACGCTGTGCGGGGGTTTTGTTGTGTGAAGATTCGTCGGTGGTTTAACGCTGGCGCTGCGGGCAGCAGTGTCTGCGCTGGTGCACAAACGCTCGCTCACCGGTGGCGCTCACGGGGACCCAAGGTCGCGATCTTGGGGACACTGCGGGTGATGCACATCGAAATCATGCGGGCAGCGCCGCGTAGCCCCACACCGATATTCTGACAGCGACTGCCGATCATTGCCTTAGCCAAGGGAGGTCTGTATGCACAACGGAGTGTGTCAACACTGTGGGGCCAAGAGCGTCTATCGCGGCAAGCTCGATGATGGGCTGCATCTGCATGTGGCCACCGGTCGCGGCCTAAGCACCCGCAGCGCCAAGTTTCCGATCGAGTGCTTGGTGTGCAGCGCCTGCGGCGCGCTCGAGTTTATGGTGGCGGCGAGCAGCACGCAGGGCGACGAGCGCCACCAGTGGTTTGAGCAAAGCCACGACCCGGCCTGGCGGCACCTCGACCCACCATCGGCCGACGAGCGCAGCGCCTGAGCAATCCGCCGCCAGCTAGCGGACGTAGGAGCGCACAGACGCTCCCGCTCCGTTGGTGGCACACTCCCTGATGCACAGGCGAGCGTGCGCCAACGCCGTGTATAGCAGAAGGTGGATGCCATGCAGCTAGGATTTCCCGTTAAAATTACGCAGCGCGACGACCTGCCCTCCAACGACGCCCGCCGCCACCAGAGCGGCCCACACCTGCGGGTCAGCCTCGGGTACCTGCGCGCTATTTTCGACTATCTCGCCAGCATCGACGTGCGCATGTACCGCATGAGTTCGGACCTCGCGCCCTACGTCACGCATCCCGATATGCCGCAGTTTCACCGCCAGATCGACGAGTGCCGCGCCGAGCTGGCCGCGCTTGGCGCAGACGCGCGCGCCCAGGGCCTGCGGCTGTCGCTGCACCCATCACAGTACATCATCATCAACAGCCCCGATGCCGACCTTGTGCAGCGCAGCGTGCGCGAGCTTGCAGCCCAGGCCGCCATCCTCGATGCCATGGCGCTTGGCCCCGAGGCCGTCGTTGTGCTGCACGTCGGCGGCGTCTACGGCGACCGCAGCGCCAGCCGCGAGCGCTTCATTCACGCCTACACACAGCTGCCAGAGCCAGTCCGCCGCCGTTTGGTGCTGGAGAACGACGACACGCGCTTCTCCGTCGGCGATATTCTGCACATCCATCAGCACACCGGCGTGCCGCTGATCTACGACTATCAGCACCACATGTGCTTAGATCGCGAGCGCATCCCGGTCGCCGAGGCGCTGCGCGCCTGCATCGCCACCTGGCCGCACGGCGTCCAGCCCAAGATTCACTTCTCCACGCCACGCACCGAGATGAAGGCCACACGCCGCAAAAATAAGCAGACTGGCGCGGCCGCGACCGTCTATCAGCCGCCGAGCTGGACCAACCACGCCGACTATGTTAACCCGTTTGAGTTTATCAATGTCATGCGCCAGGTGCCCGAGCGAGAGTTTGATGTCATGCTCGAGTGCAAGCTCAAAGATACCGCCCTGCTGCGGCTGCGCAGCGACCTGCCACGCTACGCCCCCGACGTCGCCGCCCGCTTCGGCCTGCTGGAGCCTGCCGAGCAGGAGCGCAGCGCAGGCTAGCCCGCCCTTGAGAACCAGCGCCTAAACCGGCCAACGAGGGAGCCAACCTGGCCCGCTGCGCTGTATAATTTATGCTCAATCCGTGCATCCAAACCGCACTGTGGCTGGATGCACTGTGTTTAACGAAGGAGTATCAACACCTATGAAACGGATAATCACACCGCTGCTGCTCATTCTGCTGGTGGCACTGGCCGCCTGCGGTGGCAGCACGCCAACGGCCACCCCGAGCGCCACACCAAGCAGCCCAGAGCCACAGCCAACGCCGGAGGCGGGCGACACAGCCCCCCAGGACCACACCGCGCAGGCCGCCCAAATCGTCAGCGATCTGGCCGCCGGCGACTTCGCCGCTGTCAGCGCCAAGTTCGACAGCACCATGGCCGCCGCCATCACCACCGAGCAGCTCGCCCAGATTTGGCAGTCGCTCGAAACCCAGTTCGGCAGCTTCAAAAGCCAGAAGGATGTTGTCAGCCTTTCGAGCCAGCAAAATACCGTCGTGGTCACAACCGCCTTCGAGCAGGGCGACATCGACATTCAGCTCAGCTTCAACGCCGCCAACCAGATCAGCGGCCTCTACTTCCGCCCAAGCGCCACCAGCGCCGCGCCGACCACAGCGCCCAGCGCAAGCGACGCCTGGCGCGAGATCGAGGTACACTTCGGCACAGCGCCATGGATTATCACCGGCACGCTCACGCTGCCCACAGGCGACGGACCCTTCCCCGCCGCAGTCATCGTTCAAGGCTCTGGCCCCAGCGACCGCAACGGAGCATTTGGCCCCAACAAGCCCTACCTCGACCTGGCCCACGGCCTCGCCGAGCAGCAGATCGCCTCGCTGCGCTACGACAAGCGCACCTTCATCTATCACACCCTCGGCGACGATCCGGCGCAGGCCACCGTGCAGGCCGAGGTGATCGACGACACGCTGGCCGCGCTGGACTTCCTGCGCCAGCAGGAGCAGATCAACCCCGAGCGCACCTACCTGATCGGCCATAGCCTCGGCGGCATGCTCGCGCCGCGCATCGCCAGCGCCGACGAGCAGCTCAGCGGCATGGTGATGCTGGCCGCGCCGGCCCGCCCGCTGCCACAGCTGATCATCGATCAGACCATCTATCTGGCGCAGCTCGACGGCAGCATCAGCGCCGCTGAGCAGGAGCAGATCGATCAGCTCAAGCAGCAGGCGACGCTCGCAATGTCGCCCACGCTCACCATGGACACGCCCGCCAGCGACCTGCCCTTCAACACGCCCGCCGCCTACTGGATCGACCTGCGCGACTATGATCAGGTGGCCGTGGCCAAGCAGCTCAAGCTGCCCATCCTCATTCTGCAGGGCGAGCGCGACTATCAAGTGACCGTCGCCGACGACCTGGCGATCTGGCAGGACGCGCTTGGCCAGCAGCCCAACGTCACGATCAAGCAGGAGCCAAAGCTCAACCACCTGTTCATCGCTGGCGAAGGCCAGCCCTCACCAGCAGAGTACGATCAGCCCAGCCACGTGGCCCAGCCGGTCATCGACGATATCGCCGCTTGGATTCAGGCGCACTAAACAGCCAGCGCCGCCATCCCGCATTGGGATGGCGGCGCTGACCAAAAGCACACAGCAGCGCGCGTTAGCGACCGGCGGCCTTGGCCTGCTGGTTGATCGAACTTTCGGCGAGACGCGTGAGCTTCTCATCCGTGTTCGACTCCTCATCAAGCGTCTGCTGCAGCAGGGTCACGGCCTCGGTATCATTGAGCATGCGCGCATAGGTGCGCAGCGTGCCGTAGGCGGCAATCTCGTAGTGCTCCACGCGCTGGGCGGCTGAGATCAGCGCCGCATCGCGGGTGGCGTCGTCGCCGCGGCTCTTAATAAACTCCTCGCCCTCCTTGATGATGCCCTCCATGCCTTTACAGGTTTTGCCCTTGGGGCTTTCGCTGTGCATGGCGAAAATCTTCTCCAGGCGCTCCATCTGACGCTTGGTCTGATCGAGGTGCTCCTGGAAGGCAGAGCTAAGCTGTGACGATGAGGCGGCGTCGATCATCTTGGGCAGGGCCTTCGTGATCTGATCCTCGGCGCTGTAGGCGTCGCGTAGCTCATCGAGATACAGCTGTTTGAGTGATTCGAGTTTCATTCATTCCTCCTCTTGCTAATGCCAGACCTCTCCTCAGTCTCCCCTGCGTTGTAAACCATTACCGAGCAGTCTGTGTGCCACAAGTGCTGGCCCGCACGCTGCGCAAGGATGAGCGCCAGATGAGAGTTGACGCCCATGCTCCGCTTGTGTCCACCAGCGGCAACCCTACACCTCAATCAGCGCTGCACGGCTCTGCACCAGTGCACCATCAACTGTGGGCGATAGCAACGGCCATTCGGCGCGCAGCCACGGGCGGGCGGCATCACCGCTGCGCTGTGGCACGGCGCGCAACTGTGCGCCAACCGCACACCACGCGAGCACTGCACCACACCGAGCGCGCAGCCTGCACGGCTAGCCCTCCTCAACATACAGCGATGTTTGTGAAAATCACGCCTGCTGCATCCAGCCCGCCTGATCGGCTGAAGCGTCTGCAGCGTGATCAGCAGCCGCCAGTCCGGCGCATGCAAACCAGCGCTGCGGTGATCCACAGCGCTGCGTTGTGTGTTTACGACCGCTGCACAGTGCGGCGAGGCCGTTCGGCGCGCAGCCACGGGCGGGCGGCATCACCGCTGCGCTGTGGCACGGCGCGCATCTGTGCGCCAACCTAGCACCACGCGAGCACTGCACCACGCCGAGCGCGCAGCCTGCACGGCTAGCCATCCTCAACATACAGCGACGGTATGTGAAAATCACGCCCGCTGCCATCCGGCCCGCCTGATCGGCTGTCGTGTCTGCAGCGTGATCAGCAGCGGCCAGTCCGGCGCATGCAAACCAGCGCTGCGGTGATCCACAGCGCTGCGTTTTTGTGTTTACGACCGTGGCTTAGCTTTGATTCGAGCCGCGCCAGCCGCCTAAGAACAGGGCGGCCAAGAAGCCGACGAGCGCGGCCGTGTAGCGCTGGCGCTTGAGCTGCTTGAAGCGGCGCAGCGTGAGCTTCTGCGGGGCCTGCTGCGCGGCATTGAGCACATGGCGCGGCACCTGGCGCTTGGGCTTGGCGCTGCGGCGTGCGCCGGATTGCGCGTGGGCCTGGCGCTCGACCTGCTCCTGGCGCGGGATGCCTAGCTCGGCGCGGCGCTCGTCGGTGAGCGCGACAGCGTCATCGTCGGGCACCACCTTGGAGCCGTAGCGATTGGCGTACACCTGCGTCAACTCAGCGCCAAAGAACATAATTTGTGCCGAATAGTAGACCCACAGCAGCACCACGATCAGCGCGCCCACGCCACTCAGCGACGATTCGGGGGCGGCACGGCCAACATAGAGGCTGATCGCATACTTGCCGACGGTAAACAGCGCCGCCGTGACAAATGCGCCGATCCAGACATCGTGCCAGGCGATCTCGACATCAGGCAGCACCTTGAAGATCAGGGCAAACAAGAGCGTGATGATCGCCAGTGACACTACAATGTTCACCAGCGTGACCAGAAAGCTCCAGCTGCCAGTGAACAAATACGACTGAAGCGCCTGGATAACCGTGCTGACCACCAGCGACACCAGCAGCAAAAAGCCGATGCCGAGCACCATCGTAAACGACAGAAAGCGGTCCTTGATAAAGCCCCAGATGCCGCCGCCGGGCTTCTTCTCCACATCCCAGATCGTGTTGAGGGCGTCCTTGAGCTGCCCAAACACGCCAGACGCGCCGAAGAGCAGCGTAACAGCGCCGATGATCGTGGCGATGATGCCCGAGCTCGGCTTGCTGGCGCTCTCCAGCAGCGCCTGGATGGCCGACGCGCCCGACGGGCCGATGAAGTCGCCAAGCTGCGCGTTCAGCTGATCGCGCACCGTGCTCGGATCGAAGACGAGGCCCGCGATCGCGATGGCGATGAGCAGCAGGGGCGCAATCGAAAACACGGTGTAGTAGGCGAGTGCTGCGCCCAGGCGCGGAACCTTATCCTCGCTCCACTCGCTAAACGTCTGCTTTAAAAAGCTCCAGCTATCGTTCCAGCTCATAGATTGCCTCCCTGCGCCCGCCGCCTACGCCTGCTGCCAGATGGACTGTAGCTCGCCGAGGTTAGACGGGTCGACCGAATCGCTGCGCGACTTAATCGCGCCGAGCACGTTGTACACTGCATCCTCAACCCACGGGTCAGCGGCGTCGGAGCTGGCGGCCTGAGCGACATCGCGCAGGAACTGCTGCTTGGTGGGCTGCTGCAGGGCGTTGAGCATCCGTGACCAGCGCTTGATAAAATCGCCGCCCCACATCATCTCCTCGACCTGCACGGCAGGAGCCTCGCCGACGCGCACAACCTGCGCCAGCTCGTTCGAGAACGTATCGGGATCGGCATCAAGCGCGCGGGCGCGCAGCACATTGAAGACCGCCTTGGCCCAGTGGGCCGCCGTCACGCGATCGCCAAAGTGGCCCGACTTGACCAGATCATCGAGGAAGGGCATACGCTCAGCGGAGAGCGGCGTCGCGCCGTCACCGCCGGGCTTGTCCGCGCCGCCGTCCGGCTCGTGGGCCTGGCGGTTCATCTCGGTGGTGTCGTAGGGTAGGCCCGTTTGATTGAAGGTGGGCGCATTATCGCCCTTGGTAAACACAGCTGCGCCCTGCGGATTACCCTCGTTCTCTAGCTCCTGGCGGGCCTCTGAGCGCGCCGAGCTAGCCAAGCGGTCGGGCTGCTCAGCTTGGGGGGTTTTATCTCGTTCTGTAGCCATTATGACCTCCTCTTTGCGCGTTGAATTCTACTAAGCATGCAAGCAACTCCTGGGCCATGAGGCCGCAGCGAATGGCCCAGGAGTTGCTAACAGACACAGCTAACGGTCGATGCGCCAGCTTGGCGTGCGGCCCAGCGCAGGCAGCGCCATACTGCTGCAAGTGCAAAAGCGCCCGCGTGACGGCGGCCAGGCGGCTAAGGAGCGCGGGCATCAGCTAGAAGGAGGAGTCAATGGCAGACAGCAAGCAGCAGCGGCCACCGCAGCACCAGGACCAGCAGCCAGGGCGCAACGACCCTATGCGCCCAGAGCCAGAGTACGACGCGCCCAACTACGCGGGGGCCAACAAGCTCCAGGGCAAGGTGGCGCTGATCACTGGCGGCGACAGCGGCATTGGGCGCGCGGTGGCGATACTTTTTGCGCGCGAGGGCGCGGACGTGGCGATCACCTATCTGGAGGAGGAAAAAGACGCCAATGCGACCCAGGCGCTGGTGGAAAAAGAGGGCCAGCGCTGCCTCGCCTTTGCTGGCGACATCGGCGACGAAAACTGGTGTCAGGCGGTGGTCGAGCAGACCGTGGGCGAGCTGGGGCGGCTGGACATTCTGGTCAACAACGCCGGCGAGCAGCACCCGCAGCAGGCGCTCACCGACATCAGCGCCGAGCAGCTTGAGCGCACCTTTCGCACCAACATCTTCGGCATGTTCTACATGACCAAGGCGGCGCTGCCGCACCTGCACGAGGGCAGCGCGATCATCAACACCGCCTCGATCACCGCCTACCAGGGCAGCCCGATGCTGCTGGACTACTCGGCGACCAAAGGGGCGATTGTGGCCTTTACACGCTCGCTAGCGCTGAATCTCGTTGAGCAAGGCATCCGTGTGAACGCCGTCGCGCCTGGCCCGATCTGGACACCGCTGATCCCCTCGACCTTTCCAGCCGAGGATGTGGCCACGTTTGGCAGCGATGTGCCGATGCAGCGCGCTGGGCAGCCGGATGAAGTCGCGCCGTGCTACGTGTTCCTCGCGGCGAGCGACTCGAGCTACATCTCGGGCCAGACGCTGCACCCCAACGGCGGCAAAGTCATCAACGGCTAGGAGCGCAACCAGCAGCGGTCAGCCGCGCAAGCAGCCCAGGCCGCTGCTGGTCCATCCACAGCATAACCCGTTGCGGCGGCCAGCGATCACCCTTAAAGCAGCTTGCATTCTGCCCTATTTTGCGCAACCATAACAGCAGCACATCGAAGAAGGGCGAAACTCATGCAAGTACTGATAGTTGACGACGATTTTGTCACGCGCCGCCTGCTCCAAGCGCGGCTAGTTCAGATGGGCCTCCATGTAATCGAGGCCGTCAATGGCAAGGAGGCCTGGGAACTCCTGCAGGCCAACCCCATCCCGCTGGTGATCACTGACTGGCTGATGCCGCTCATGGATGGCCTGAACCTCATTCAGCAGATTCGCGCGGCCAACTTCCCGCGCTACATCTACGTTATTTTGCTGACCAACCTTGACAGCAAGACCGACGTAGTCAAGGGCCTAGAGGCTGGAGCCGACGACTACCTGACCAAGCCGTTCAACCTGCCCGAGCTAACCGCGCGCGTCAAGATTGGCCAGCGCATCGTGGCCCTAGAGCAGCGGCTGCTGGCCATGAGCGACCAGCTCTACATCCAGGCCACCTACGATCAACTGACCGGGCTGCTGCAGCGCTCGGCGGCGCTAGAGCAGCTTAACCTGCTTGTGCAGCGCGCCCAGGGCCAGCAGCAGCCGCTGAGTCTGCTGCTGCTCGACCTCGACCATTTCAAGCAGATCAACGATCAGCATGGCCACACCGTCGGCGATCAGGCGCTGCGGCTGATCGCCGAGCAGATTCAGCAGACTGTGCGCACAAGCGACCCCACGGCACGCTGGGGCGGCGAGGAGATGCTGGTGCTGCTGCCAGGAGCCAACAGCAGCGCCGCCATCGCCACCGCCCAGCGCATCCGCCGCGCCATCGGCGGCCAGCAGCTCGACCACGCGCTGCCCAGCAGTGAGCTAAGCGCCAGCATCGGCATTGCCGTGCTCGAGCCAGGCAGCAGCACCGACGAGCCAGTGCACAGCATCATCAATCGGCTGCTGAGTCAGGCGGACCAGGCGCTATATGCCGCCAAGAATGCAGGCCGCAACTGCTGCGCGCTCTACGCCGAGCCGCAGCCACTGATTATCGACAAAAGCGCCTGAGCGCTGTGGTCACCGCCTCTAGCTCCGCCTCGGACTGCTCTAGCAAGCCGTCGATTGTGGCCCACTCGTGCAAACGCGCCGCCTGCTCTAGATTCGAGCAGAGCTGAGCTAGCTCCAGCGCGCCCAGGGTAGCGCTGCTGGAGCGCAGCATATGGGCGATGCGCACAATCGGCTCCATGCTGCGCTGATCGGCGGCGCTGCGCAGCTCTGCGAGCACCTGCGGGGTATTTTGCAGAAAGTAGTCGATCATATCCTTGAGCGTCTGCATGCCGCTCTCGCCGAGGTTGGACACCAGCTCGTCGAGCACAGCGGTGGCGACGGCGCTGTTGGAGCGCAGGCGGCGCGACCCCTCGGCGCTCGGCGAGCGGGGCGGCTGATCCTGGCGCTGAAAGGTGCCCAGGGCGCGCTTTAGCTCGCTCAGCGCAACGGGCTTGCTGATGTAGTCGTTCATGCCGATCTGCAGCAGGCGCTCGCGCTCGCCGGTAAGCACATTGGCGGTCACAGCAACAATCCAGGGCTGCGGCCCATGCAGCGCCCGAATCTGCTGCGTGGCGGCCTCACCGCTCAGCTCCGGCATTTGAATATCCATGAAGATCAGATCGTAAGGCCGCTGCGCTAGCTGCTGAAGCACCTTGCGGCCATCGTCGGCGACCTCGGCCGTATAGCCCATGTGCAGCAGCATGCCCACCAGCACGCGCTGGTTGATGGGGTTATCCTCGGCCACCAAAATGCGCAGCGGCAGCGGCGGCGGCGGCGGCGTATCTGGAACGGAGAGCACAGGCGCTTGCGGCTCGATCACGCGCAGCAGGCAGGCAAGCAGCGCGCTGGGCTTGATCGGCTTGGTCAAGATCGCGCTGACGCCATCGGCATCGACGCCGCGCGGGCGCTCGAAGCCCATAAGAATCAGCGGCAGGGTTTTGTAGGCGGCGTGCTGGCGGATCATGCGCACGAGGGTGAGGCCGTCGGTGTGCGGCATCTGATAGTCGATCAGCACCACGTCGAACGGCTGCTGCTCCTGAAGCATCTGCAGCGCCTCCAGCGCCGAGCGCGCCGTATCGACCTCCAGCTGCCACTGCTGCACCTGATGGGCGAGCAGCGTGCGCACGCTGGTTTGATCCTCCACAATCAGCAGCCGCTTAGCCTGGAGGTGCTCGACCGCCTGGCGCTGGCTCTCGCTGGTCTGCGGTGCGGCCTGGAGCGGCAGCGTGACCCAGAAGTTCGAGCCGACGCCCTCGCGGCTATCGACATTGATCGTGCCGTTCATCAGCGTCACCAGCTGCTTACAGATCGCCAAGCCCAGCCCAGTGCCGCCGTACATGCGCGTGGTGGCCACGTCGCTCTGCCAAAACGCCTCAAAGAGCGCATCCATCTGGCCGGCTGGAATACCAATGCCGGTGTCGAGCACAGCGATCTGCACCTCCTGCTGGGGCGCGCCGGGGGCGGAGACCACGGACACGGCCAGCAGCACCTCGCCCTGGTGGGTAAACTTCACCGCGTTGCTCAACAAGTTAACGACAACTTGGCGCAGCCGCGTCACATCGCCGATGTAGGCCGGGGCCAAGTTCGGCGCAAACGAGCAGAGCACCTCAAGGTGCTTGGCATTGGCCTGCGGCGTGATCACATCGATGGCCTCCTCGATGCACTGGCGCAGATCGAAGGCCTGCGTCTCTAGCTCCAGGCGCTGCGCCTCGATCTTCGAGAAGTCGAGGATATCATTGATGAGCGCGAGCAGCGTATCGCCACTGGAGCGGATCGTCGTCACATAGTCGTACTGCTCGGCATTGAGGTCGGTCTCGAGCAGCAGGCTCGTCATGCCGATGATGGCATTGAGCGGCGTGCGGATCTCGTGGCTGACGCTGGCGACGAACTGCGATTTAGCGCGGTCGGCGGCCTCGGCGGCCTCTTTGGCGGCCAGCAGCTCGAGGCTGGCGCGGCGGCGCTCGGTGATGTTGCGAATGATCACCAGGTAGTGGCCGATCGGCGTCAGCGCCACGCGGGCCTCGAACGCCTCTGGCGCGCCGGACATCGTGTCGAGCTCATACTCGAAGAACTGCACCTCGCCGGTATTTTTGGCCCGCTCCATAGAGCTAAGGATCGGCTCGGAGACCTGCGGCGGCACGACCTCGCGCGGGTGGCGGCCCAAGAAGATCGCCGGGTGCACCGCCAGCTCGGCCGGGTTCGGCGCGTGATAATCGATAAAGATGCCGTCGTTGTCGAGCTGGAACATCAGATCAGGCAGCGCGGCCATCACCCCGCGCAGATGCGCCTCGGTCGAGCGCACCTGCGCCTCCATCGTTTGGATGTTCGAGACCTGCTGCTGATGCTGGATCTGCTGCTGCAGCAGCACGCCGACCAGCTGATCGACGAGGCGGAAGTTCGGCTCGATGGCGGCGAGGCCAGCGCCTGCCGCCGTCAACTCAGGGGCCAGCGCAGGCTTCCAGGTGGCGCACAGCTCGCTCAGGCACTCCCACACCGTCTGCAGCACATCCGGCCGCCAGCTCCAGCAGAGCGGGCCGTGGCGGTGGCAGGTCGCCACCAAGCTGGCGGCGAGCACGTCGCTGCGCACACAGATCAGCAGCTCCAGGCGCAGCGGATGATCGGCGGGCACGGGGATGTAGTGGGCGTGGCTGAGCGCTGGCGGCGGCGGATCGCCAAACCAAAATATCTGCGCGTCGGCCCAAGCAGCCCACAGCTGCTCATCGACAGCGTGCTGGTGCTCGGTCGGCAGCTGGATCAGCAGCGTTGTGGCGGGCGTGGGCGTAATCAGGCGCAGCACGCTCAGCGCCAGCTCAGCGCTGGTGGCAGGCTCGCAGATCAGGCGCTGGACAGCGCAGCGTTGAATGACGGTGAGGGGCGTAGCCATGGGTTCCTCGCTCAGCTAGAGGGTTGCAGCGAATAGATCGGGGTCTAGGCGGCCATCATCGACCAGCACCTGCAGGCAGGCCGCAACCACAGCGGGGTCGAACTGGCTGCCGGCGTGCTGGCGCAGCTCCTCAACGGCGGCCTCAAGCGGCCAAGCCTCCTTGTAGGGGCGGGCGTGGGTCAGGGCGTCGAACGTATCGGCGACGGCGACGATGCGGCCGGCCAGCGGGATGGCCGCGCCGCGTAGCCCGTTGGGATAGCCGCGGCCATCCCAGCGCTCGTGGTGGGTCATGGCAACCTCACAGGCCAGGGCCAGCAGCGGAAACGTGCTAGCGGACAGCAGCTCGCCGCCGATCTGCGTATGGGTTTTGATCAGCGTGTACTCTTCATCGGTGAGGCGGCCCTGCTTGAGCAGCACACGGTCGGGGATGCCGATCTTGCCAATATCGTGCAGCAGCGCGGCGCGGCCGAGGCGCTGGCAGAACTGCTGCTCTAGGCCGAGCTTGTGCGCGATGCGCTCAGCCATGGAGCCAACGCGCTGCGTGTGGCGGCCGGTATCGTCGTCGCGGTACTCCGCAGTGCGCGCCAAGCGCGAGAGGATCTCGTCACGGGCCTGCTCTAGCTCCAGCGTGCGCTGGCGCACCTGCTCCTCTAGGTGCATATTTTGATGTTGCAGCTGCACGTGCAGCCAGCGGGTTTGCAGCAGATTGCGAATGCGCAGCACCACCTCGACCGAGTCGAACGGCTTCGAGAGAAAATCACGTGCGCCGAGGTGCAGCGCCCGCCGCCGCGAGTTCGAGGTCGTATCGGCTGTTAGGACAACCACTGGCAGGTACTCATCCTCGGGCACAAACCCCTGGAGCTCCTCCAAGACCATAAAGCCATCGATATTGGGCATCATCAGGTCAAGCAGGACAATATCGGGCAGCTGGGTGCGCATCCACTCCAGCGCGGTGTGGGCATTTGTGGTTGTGCGCACATTGTTAAAGCCGTGCTGCTCAAGCAGGCGCTTCAGCAGCACAACGTTGGCCTCTTGATCATCAACAACCAGAATAGTTACATGCTTTAGCCACTCTGCATCCATAGAATCTTCGCTTCCTTCTCTAGAAGAGGCACATCGTGCAAAAATCCACACCAAGCCGGAGCGCAGGCCTACGCCATGGTCGGCCGCCTGGCCCCAAGCACCCTTAGGCGTAGCGCGCACGCTCGACAGCAGTGTTGGAAACGTTCCCAAGACATTATGTAGTCTGAAGTACAATACCATGGGCATAAAAACAGACCCGCTTAAGTCCACTTCTGGCACGGCTATCCGGTCAAGGCGCATCTAGCCGCAAGCGGGGCACAGCGCCAGCAGGAGCAACAAAAAAGCCCTGCCACACAGGCAGGGCAGGGCGGATCTAGCCGAAGCAGGAGCGTTAGGCGCTTGAGCGCTCGCGGCGCTCCAAGTGCACGACCAAGTGCGCAATATCGGCGGGATTGATGCCGGCGAGGCGCGCTGCCTGCCCCAGCGTGGCGGGGCGGAAGCGACTCAGCACCTGGCGCGCCTCAATGCGCAAGTTCGGGATCGCCGCCACATCAAGGTCGGCAGGCAGGCGGCGATGCTCCATGCGCTGCACGCGCTCGACGGCCTGCTGCTCCTTGGCAATGTAGGTGGCATACTTCGCCGCCAGCTCAACCTGCTCAACAACATCGGGCTGGAGCGACTCCAGCTCAGCGACAGACTGCAGCTGAGCATAGGTCACGCCAACGCGCCGCAGCACCTCTTCACCGTTGGCAGGCTGAGTAAGCGGCTCAATTCCAGCGGCGGACAGCGCGGTGTTGGTCTCGGTGTTCGGGGTCAAGCGCAGTGTCCGCAGACGATCCAGCGACCGATCAATCGCCCACTGTTTGCGCTCGACAGCCGCCGCACGATAAGAATCGACCAGACCTATGGTTGCGGCGAGTGGTGTCAAGCGCAGGTCGGCGTTATCGCCGCGCAGCAGCAGGCGATGCTCGGCCCGTGACGTAAACATCCGATACGGCTCGCGAATTTCCTTCGTTACCAGATCATCAATCATCACCCCCATATACGCCTGATCGCGGCGCAAAATAAATGGTGCGCGGCCTTGCACAGCGAGGGCAGCGTTTGCGCCGGCGATCAATCCCTGCGCGCCCGCCTCCTCATAGCCAGTAGTTCCATTGATCTGACCAGCCAGAAACAGCCCTGGCAGCCGCTTGGTCTCCAAGGTTGTTGTGATCTCGCCAGTCGCTACCGCATCGTACTCGATCGCATAGCCAACGCGCATCAGCTCGACATTGCGCAGTGCCGGGATGGCGCGCAGCATGGCCCACTGCACATCCTCCGGCAGCGACGTATTGCAGCCCTGCACGTAGATCTCCAGCGTCTCCCAGCCCTCCGGCTCCAAGAAAAAGCCGTGCGACTCTTTATCGGCGAAGCGCACGATCTTATCCTCGATGGAGGGGCAGTAGCGCGGCCCCACGCCCTCGATCACGCCGCTGAACATAGGCGCGCGATGCAGATTCGCACGGATCAACGCATGGAACTCCGGCGTGGTGTAGATGTGATAGCACGGCAGCTGCGGCCGCCAGCCGTCCAGCTGCGGGCCAGGATAGACCGGATTGGGCGGCCCGCTGTAGGCAGGCTGCGGCGGCTCCTGGTCGGCGTAGAGAAACGAAAAGTACAGCGGTGTGGCCCAGCCGGGCTGCTGCTCTAGGCCGCTGAAGTCGACGGTGCGTGCGTCGATGCGCGGCGGCGTGCCGGTCTTGAGGCGCACCAGCGGAAAGCCCAGCGCGCTCAGGTCCTCGGCCAGCGCCTGCGCCGGCTGCTCGCCCATGCGGCCAGCGGGCACGATCGCCTCGCCGGTGATGGCGCGCCCGCGCAAGAAGGTGCCCGTAGTCAGCACCAGCGCCCGCGCCAGATAGCGCCAGCCTGTCTGCGTCTCCACCGCAAAGCGGGCGGCCTGCGGCGTGCTGGCGTCGAGCGGCAGGATGCGCTGAACCATCGCCTGCTTCAAATCGAGGTTGGGCTGCTGCTCAAGGTACTCTTTCATGAGCTTGGCGTAGAGGCGCTTGTCGCACTGCGCCCGCAGCGCCTGCACCGCCGGCCCCTTGGTCTCATTGAGCTTGCGGATTTGAATCGCCGTGCGGTCGGTGATCAGGGCCATCGCGCCGCCGAGGGCGTCGATCTCGCGCACAAGGTTGCCCTTGGCCGGGCCGCCAATCGAGGGGTTGCACGACATATGCGCAAGCTTATCAAGATCAATGGTGAGCAACAGCGTGCGTGCGCCAAGTCGCGCCGCCGCCAGCGCGGCCTCGCACCCGGCGTGGCCGCCGCCAACCACAACAACATCGTACTGGGTCTGCATCGAGATTCCTTATTGGGCGCTAGAGCGCCGGCAGCCGCGCGGCAGTGCACGGCTCCGGCTCTGTACGACCAATTCACCTGCGAGCGGGAGCAGGGAGCAACCCTGCCGGGGGCGTGGGGCTGCGCCCCAAACCGCCGGTCCATGCCGCGTATCCACCGTGAATTGGTATAAGTAGACTACTTTTATTAAAGGATGGACGTAGTTTGTCTTATGTTGATTATACACAATTTTTAATCAACACCGCTCATACCGAGCCACGCGCCGTCTGCACGCGCAGCGAGTGCACAAACGTGCGGAAGTGCTCATCGCCATCGTGCGGGCCGGGGCCGGCCTCCGGATGGTACTGCACGCTGGCGATCGGCAGCGTCGTGTGGCGCAAGCCCTCGCAGGTGCGATCATTGCCGCTGATCTCAGTCACCTCGACCTCGCGCGGCAGCGAGGTGGTGTCCAGGGCAAAGCCGTGATTCTGCGCCGTGATGCGCACCTTGCCGGTCTTGACATCACACACAGGATGGTTGCCTGCGTGGTGGCCAAACGGCAGCTTAAAGGTTGTGCCGCCGAGCGCCTGGCCGATCAGCTGGTGGCCCAGACAGATACCAAACACCGGCACCTTGCCAAACAGCCCGCGCAGCGTCTCGACAGCATAGCCCAGCGTCGCCGGATCGCCAGGGCCGTTGGAGATCAGCACGCCATCTGGGTTCAGGGCCAGCGCATCTGCGGCGCTGGTGGCGTTGGGCACCACCGTCACCTGGCAGCCAAGATCGACGAGGCGGCGCAGTGTGTTGCGCTTGACCCCAAAATCGTACACGAGCACGTGCGCGCCAGCGCCAAGCGCTTGGTTCGGCTCCGGCGCAAGCTGAAGCAGCGTCCAGTCTGCAGGTGTGCCCTCGGTCCATGTGTAGATCTCGCGGGTGCCGACGGTGCTCGCCAGATCGCGGCCCTCCATGGTGGGGATGGCGCGCGCCTTGGCGCTCAAGCTCTCTGGGTTAAGGTCCTCGGTTGAGAGCACCGCGCGCATTGCACCAGCCGCGCGGATATGGCGCGTCAGCGCGCGCGTATCGAGATCAGCGACGGCCATCACATTGCGCCGCTGCAAAAGCTGGCTCAGCGATTCGGCAGCGCGCCAGTTCGACGGCTGCGCGCTAAAGGCGCGCACAATCAGCGCCTCGGCCCAGGGCTGGGCATCCTCAAGATCGGCCAGATCGACGCCGTAGTTGCCGATGTGGGCCGCCGTCAACGTCACCAACTGCCCACGGTAGGATGGATCGGTCAGAATCTCGCCGTAGCCGGTCATGCTCGTGTTGAACACCACCTCGCCGGCTCGCTCACCAAGCGCGCCCACCGCGCGCCCCCACCAATAGCGCCCATCCTCCAGCGCTAGCAAAGCTTGTGTCATGATCATCTCCGTGCGTTTCAGGTCGTTGCCCTGTATTGTTGGACACTTTCGCCAGGCTGTCAATTGACGCTCATGTCAATTTCTTGTAGCATGCCACAACGAAACCTCGCACCTCACTCACGAGTCCAGAGACAAAAGGAAACAATCTATGACTGAAGCGCTCTTGATTGCCAAAGCGGAGGGTGTCACCACCCTCACCATCAATCGCCCCCAAGTGCGAAACGCTGTCGATACAACGACCATGGTGGCTATGCGCGCAGCAATTGAAGCCTGCGAAGACGATGGCACCCGCTGCATCGTCATCACTGGCGCTGGCGGCGCATTCTCATCCGGGGCCGATATCGCCGCCGCGATGAGTGCTGGTGCCTCCGCCGATGATGTCTATCAGATTCTCAGCGAGGCGTATGGGCCAACTCTGCGCGCCATCCGCGCCTGCGCCTGGCCGGTGATCGCGGCCGTCGATGGCGTAGCCGCCGGCATTGGCTGCGATCTCGCCCTGGCCTGTGACCTGCGGCTCGTCTCCGAGCGCGGGCGCTTCTCTGAAATTTTCGTGAAGGTCGGCCTGGTGCCCGACGGCGGCGGCACCTACACGCTGCCGCGCCTGATCGGCCTTGGCCGCGCGATGCAGCTGATGTTCACCGGCGAGATGGTCGACGCATCGACCGCTGTCGCCTGGGGCCTGGCCAACCAGCAGCTCGCCACCGATACATTCAGCGCCGACGTGCAGCGCTACGCCGCGTTTATCGCCAGCCAAGCCCCGCTTGCGCTCAAAAACGGCAAGCGCCTGATGCTCGCCGCCCAACACGACACTGACTTTGCCGAGGCGCTGCACCGCGAGGCCGAGACACAGCGCCAGATCTTCGGCAGCGAAGACGGCTTCGAGGGCTTCCAAGCCTTCTTAGAGAAACGCCCACCCGTCTGGAAAGGACGCTAGCTCGTTGAACATTCCGGCGATGACAACTCAACGCTCCCGGCGCTTCTGGACCCTCGTGCTTATCCAAGGGTTTTTAGTGCTCGTTCTGCTGCTCAGCGCCGGCATCATGAGCGTGCTTACCAATCGACTAGAGCACAATCGCGATGTCTTGCTCAGCTACCTGCGCGAGGTCTCCTACGCCAGCACCGATCTGCTGAACCTCCAGAGCAGCCTGCGCGGCTTTATCGCCAGCGAGCAGGAGCTATTTCTGGAGGGCTATCGCCAAAGCCTGCCACAGCTCGATGAGCGGCTGAGCTTGATCGCCGGCGAGCCAGCGCTACCCAACGAGCTGCGCCGCAATGCGCACCAGCTGCGCACCGATATCGCCCAGTGGCAGATCAACTACGCTGAAAAAGAGATCGCGCTGATGCAGTCCGGCGATGTGGCGGCCGCGCAGACCTTGCTCGAGGAGAGCAGCTCGATCTTCGATGCGCTCAGCATGCGCACCGAGGACCTGCGCACAGAGGTGCGCACCTACTTCGAGCGCATCAACAACCAGCTCAGCTTCTACAACACGATTATTTTGGTCATGGTCATCACCCTTGCGGTGCTGCTGCTGGTCTCTACGGTCATCCTGATGCGCTTTTGGCGGCGTCAGGGCAGCCTGTGGCGCGAGCTACAGGTGGCCACCGACGATCTCCAGGAGCGCAATCTGGCCCTCCAGACCAGCGCCCAGGCCCAAGACAAAGTCAATCAGCAGCTGCGCGCACGCATCGATGAGTCGCGCCTGATCAACAGCATCAACGAGCTGATGGTCACCGGCACGCCCAGCACCCCGCTCTACTCGATCATCGCCCAGCGCATCGGCGAAATGCTCAACGGCTGGTGCTCGATTGTGCTAGAGCCACCAGGGCCGCCCTCCGAGCGCCTAGAGCTGGTCGCGCTCTATCACCCCGATACCTCGCGCATGGGCCTGATCGCCGCCTGGCTGCAAAATCAGGAGATCCATAAAACCGAGGGCCTGCACGCGCCGCTCTTCACCGAAAAACAGCCCTCCATCGTTATGCTCAATGTGCCGCAGGAGATTCGCTCACCTGCCGATCTGGAGCCAGAGCTACAGCCGCTCGCCGATGTGATCAATCTCTCATCGTACATCGCCGTGCCGATCAGCATCGAGGACCGCCCCATCGGTGTGATTACGATCGCCTCGTCACAGCTCGACTATACGTTCGATGCTGAGCAAGAGCTGTTTCTTGAGCAGATCGCCGATCGCATCTCAAGCTGGATCGAGCGCGAGCACCTGCTGGAGCTAAATCGCCAGCGCGCCACCGAGCTACAGACCAGCTTCAACAGCATCCCCGACATCATCATCACCTTCGATGCCAACGGCCAGCGCACGCGCATCAATCAAAGCGGTCAGCGCTTCTTCGGCAGCGAGCTGCTCAATGGACCAACCGCCAACCTCTGGCGCAAGCCCAACGGCCAGTTTCTCACGCCCGACGAAGACCCCGTCACCGCCGCCCTGCGCGGCAACGCGGCCAGCGATGTCGAGCTGGCGCTGCTCAGCCAAGACGGCGATCTGATCATCCACACCGTCTCCACCGCCGCCCTGCGCGACTCGGAGCGTGGCGTGATTGGCGCGGTCGTAGTCGCCCGCGACATCACCGTGCGCAAAGAGCTCGACCGGCTCAAAGAGGAGTTCCTGGCCAACATGAGCCACGAGCTGCGCACGCCGCTCACCGCGATCCTCGGCTACAGCGAGCTGCTGCTGAAGCGGCGCACCGAGGTGCTTACGAAGTGGCACGTCAACAAGATCGAGGGCATACGCACCGGCGGTCAGCGCCTGCTGGGCCTCGTCAATGATTTGCTCGATGTGGCCAAGCTCGACGCTGGCCAGGTTGATCTACAGCGCCGCGATGTCGATATCCACACCTTGATTCAATCACAGTACAACTTGCTCCAGCCCAACTTGCACCAGAAGAACCTGCGCCTCCAGCGCCACCTGGCCCCCGAAGTGCCGCTGATCGCCATCGACAGCGATCGCATCAATCAGGTGCTGACCAACCTGCTCTCCAACGCGATCAAGTTCACGCCTGAGTCCGGCACGATCACGGTGAGCACCGCGCTCCTCCACGTCAACGCCGATAGCTCGATTAGCTGGCAGAGCAAGCCACTGCCCGACCCGCTGCCGGAGGTCGAGCCTGGCGAGTACATTGTGGTCACAGTGAGCGACACTGGCGTGGGCATTCCCCAGGAGTCGATGCCGCACCTGTGGGACCGCTTCTATCAAGTCGAGGGCGGAGCCTCACGCCGCTTCGGCGGCACGGGGCTGGGCCTCTCGATTGTCCAGCAGCTGATCGAACTCCACGGTGGGCGCGTCTTTGCCCATAGCCAGGGCAGCAACCAGGGCAGCACGTTCGGCTTCCTGCTGCCGGTGATCACCACCAACACGCAAGAGAATCTGCCCTACCTGCACCACGCACCGACCATCCTCGTGATCGAAGACGATCAGGATACCGCGCGCATCTTCGAGCACCATCTCTACGATGCCGGCTACAACGTTATCCACGCCCGCAAGGGCCACGAGGCGCTCGAGTGGGCCGAGCGCATCATCCCCGCCGCGATCACCCTCGATCTGATCCTGCCCGACTCCGATGGCTGGGGCATTCTGGCCGCGCTGCGCCAGATGCCGCACCTCGCTGATGTGCCTGTTGTGATCGCCACGGTCAACGATCAAACCTCGATCACGCCAGGGCTGGGCGTATCAACCTACCTCGTCAAGCCCGTCACCGGCGAGCGCCTGATCAACGTGATCACCAACCTGATTGGCAACACGCAAACCCAAGCAGGCCACATTTTAATTGTTGATGATGATGCCGACATGGTGCACCTCCTTCAGTCTGCACTTCAGGAGCACGGCTTCCAGACCCGCACTGCGGTTGACGGCTCCATCGCCATCGATATGCTCCAGCAAAGCGAGCTACCGAAGCTGATGCTGCTCGATCTGATGATGCCGATTGTCGATGGCTTCCAGCTGCTCGCACGCATTCGCGACGATCCGCGCACCCGCGCCATTCCGGTCATCATCGTTACGGCACGCGACCTCACGTCCGAAGAGGTGCACCAGCTGCGCTATGCTGCACAAGGCATACAGACCAAGCACCACTTGGATATGGAAACTCTTGTCGCCGAAGTTCAACGGCATGTACCAACGAAGGAGGATGCACCGGATGCCGGAGCAGACGATCTTGCTCGTTGAGGATGATCCTTTCAATCGCGATATCCTGCGCGAAATTTTGGAGGATTTCCCCGAGTTTAACATTGTGGAAACAGCAAACGGCCAAGAGGCCCTGGCCTGGCTTACCACCCACGGCCCGCCCGCGCTGGTGTTGCTCGATATGATGATGCCGCAGATGGATGGCTACACGATGCTTGGCGAGCTTAAGCAGCGCGGCCTGCTCGATCGCATGCGGGTGATCGGCGTCAGCGCACGTGCGCGCGAGGGCGATCAGGCCAAGGCACTCCAGGCTGGCTGCTGGCGCTACCTGACCAAACCCTTTGATATTGCTGCGGTTGAGGAAGCTGTTCACGCTGGGCTGACTGAGCCACGCTAGTGAACCTGACAAGGAGGAATCGATGACGATCACCCACGCTGCAACGACGCTCAATTTGGCTTCAATCATCGAAGATCACGCCCGCAAACGGCCTGACCGCACGGCTGTGATCTTCAATGATATGCGCTTCTCGTATGGTCAATTGAACGCCATGGCGAACATGATCGCCAACGGCCTAGTAAAGCTTGGCATCCAGAAGGGCGATCACGTGGCGCTCTCGTGCCCCAACCTGCCCTACTTTCCCATGGTCTACTTCGCCATCTTGAAAGTTGGCGCGGTGGTTGTGCCGCTGAATGTGCTGTTCAAGCCGCGCGAGATCGCCTACCATCTCAACGACTGCGATGCGAAGGCGTTCTTCTGCTTCGAGGGCACCCCCGAGCTGCCCATGGCCCAGATGGGCAAGGCGGGCTTCGACGAAGTGCCCGGCTGCGAGCGCATGATCGTGATGACCACCAACCCGGCCGGGCCAGCGCCAGTCGAGGGCGTGATGACGCTCGGCCAGCTGATGTACGAGCAGCAGCCCACGTTCGATATGGCCCCCACCCGCGCCGATGACACCGCCGTGATGCTGTATACCTCCGGCACCACCGGCCAGCCCAAAGGTGCCGAGCTGACCCACGCCAACATGGTGCTGAACGCGATGATTACGCGCGATTTGATGCTGCCGGTCTTCGACACCAGCCCCGACGCCTCTAACGTCACGCTGATCACGTTGCCGCTCTTTCACTCCACCGGCCAGACGGCGCAGATGAACGCCACGCTTTTTGCCGGCGGCACCATTACGTTGATGCCACGCTTCGAGCCAGGCCCGGTGCTAGAGGTCATGCAGCGCGACAAGGTCAACCTCTGGACCGGCGTGCCCACCATGTTCTGGGCCTTGCTCAACTACGCCGCCGCCAACAACATCGACACCGCGCCGGTGGCGGCAAATCTGCGCCTGACCTCGTCCGGCGGCGCGCCGATGCCGGTTGAGGTGATGCGCCAGTTCAGCGACACCTTCGGCGTGCGCGTGCTGGAAGGCTATGGTCTCTCGGAGACCTCGCCGGTGGCGGCGTTCAACCACATCGACAAGCCCTCCAAGATCGGCACCGTCGGCCAGCCGCTGTGGGGCGTCGATATCATCTGCGCCGATGACGACGGCAACCCAGTGCCGACTGGTGAAAAAGGCGAGATTCTGATCCGCGGCAATAATGTGATGAAGGGCTACTATAAGCGCCCCGATGCCACCGCCGAGGTGATGCGCGACGGCTGGTTCCACACCGGCGATATTGGTATCTTCGATGAGGATGGCTATCTCGCCATCGTCGACCGCAAGAAGGATATGATCCTGCGCGGCGGCTACAATGTCTACCCGCGCGAGCTAGAGGAGGTGCTGATGACCCACCCGGCCATCTCGCTCGTGGCCGTGGTCGGCGTGCCCGACGAGAAGATGGGCGAGGAGATCAAGGCCTACGTGGTCAAGAAGCCAGGAGCCGAGCTGACCGAGGCAGAGCTGCGCGAGTGGGGCAAGGAGCAGTTCGCTGGCTACAAGTACCCACGCTTGATCGAGTTCCGCGACCAGCTACCGATCAGCGCCACCGGCAAAATCCTTAAGCGCGAGCTGCGCTAAGGTTGCTCCGCTCCAGCGCCCAGCGCCCGTCTCAGCACATGAGGCGGGCGCTGTTCTTGCTGATCAAGCTGGCAGCCGATGCCCACTCCCAGCGATGTATGCTACGATACATGGAGCATTCTTTGAGCACAATGAGGTATAGAGTATGCCACTCCGCAACCAGCCCTTTGTGGTGTTTCTCAGCGACCCAGCCGCTGTCGATCCTGCCCTAACCGGTGCCAGCGCCGCCCGTCTAGCTGTGCTGAAGCAGGCCAATCTACCGGTGCCCAACGGCTTCATCGTCACCACCGCTGTGTTCCGCACCGCGCCACACGGCGAGATCACCCCCGATGTCGAGGCGGCGATCGAGCGCGCCTACGCCAGCCTCACCACTAGCGGCAGCCTGTGCCTCGCGCCCTCGGTGTACCTGGGCCGCAACAGCGAGCTGCCCGCGCTACGCCAGCAGCTCTATCACGCCAGCGGCCTGAGCGGCCCAGCGGGCCTCAGCCGCGCTATCGAGCGCTGCTGGCAGTCGGCCACCGCGCCGGAGCTGCGGGCGCTCTATGCGCAGCAGCAGCTGGCAGCCGAGGATGTCCTGCTGGCCGTGCTGATCCAGGCCGAAATCGCCAGCAGCAGCCACGGCGTCAGCAGCGTGGGGCAAGCGCCGCCGCCAGCGCTCAGCAGCACCCAGGCGTTTGAACTTAATCAGCTGCTGCGCGACGTTGACCGCCAGCTCGATGCGCCGATGCACACCAGCTGGATGCTGCACAACGACGCCTTCTGGGTGCTGGATGTTAGCCCGGTCGCAGCGCCGTAGCCTGCACCAGCAGCGCCCGCAGCTCGCTGATGGTAAACGGCTTCTGCAGAAATCCAGCGAGACCCTGGCCATTGAAGCGGCTCACAGTCTCGGTTTGACTGTAGCCGCTCATTAAAATGACGGGCACCTGCCTGTCAATCAGGCGCAGCTGGCGCATGGTCTCCTCGCCGTTCATCAGCGGCATGGTCAAATCAAGCAGCACGGCAGCGATGGCGGCGTGGCGCTCTTGCAGCATGCGCAGGCCCTCTGCGCCGCTGCTGGCCTGCAGAGCGCTGAAGCCGAGCGCTGCGACCATCCCGCTGACTGTGGTGCGAATCGGTGCCTCGTCGTCGATAATCAAGATAGTTCCGCCAGCCGCTAGCGCTGGCTCCACCGGCTGCGGCTCCGCCTGGTCTGCCACCACAGCGCTGCATGGCAGAAACAGCTTGAAGGTGCTGCCAATCCCCAGCTCGCTGTACACATTCAGCCAGCCGCCATGGGCGCGCACAATGCCCTGCACCGCCGCCAAGCCCAGACCACGACCGGTGAACTTGGTGGTGAAGAAGGGGTCGAAAATCTTCGCCTGCGTCTCGGCATCCATGCCCGCGCCATTATCGGAGACCGAGACGAATACGTAGGGACCTGGCTCCACGCCCGCCGCACCAGCGAGATTCTCCAGATCCAGCCGATCAACCGTGATCAGTCCTGTCGTTAGCTCGATCATGCCCTGCTTGTGCTCGTTGATCGCCTCGGCGGCGTTGACGATCAAGTTCATGACCACCTGGCGAATCTGCGAGATATCGCCCTCGATCATGGGCAGATCTGGCGCAAAGTGGCACTGGAGCTCGATGTGCTTGCCGATCGACACCTGCAGCAGATTGCTCATCTCTTGGACCAGCGAGTTCACTTGGATCGCATCAGCCTGCATACGGCCGCGCCCAGAGTAGGCCAGCATCTGGCGACATAGGTCGGCGGCATGGCGCGAGGCGGTCTCGATCGTCTCTAGGTAGGTCGCGAGCAGCGGATCGGACTGAAACTCAAGCTGCGCCAGGCCAACATTGCCCAAGATCGTCGTCAGCACATTGTTGAAATCATGGGCGATGCCGCCAGCCAGCAGCCCCAAGCTCTCCAGCTTTTGCGTCTCCATCAGCTTGCGCTCCATGCGCAGGCGCTGCTCCTCCAGCGATTTACGCTTCAGCTCCGAGGCCAGCCGCTGGGCAAAGATCGACAGCAGCGACATGCTCAGCGCCACGTTGTTCATCGACTGGCGGTGCATCACCGAGAGAATGCCGATGACATGCTCCTCGGCGTCAAACAGCGGCAGCGCCAGGTAGCTCTCGACCTCGAGCGCCATCAGCGCCGGATCATTGGGAAACACACGCTGGACCTCGGCACGATACACCGCCGTCACGCCCTGCGCCACCCGCTCCGCTGGCGTTTCGGCCAGCGCATAGCTAAAGTTCTCCACGACATGGCCGCCCTCGCAGGCGCTGAGCGTGGTGACCGTTTGCTGCTGGAGATCAAACAGGCCCACGTAGGCGTAGTCAACCTGGAGCGCCCGCGAGAGGTAGAGCACCAGCGTCTGGTAAAACTCGCGGTCGCTGGTGCCGGCCACGCCCTGGGCCACAAACATCAGCGCCTCTTCGAGCTGCTTGCGCTCGGTGACATCACGTGAGTTGAGCACAATCCGCAGGCCGTCCTCGTCGGGGCTGCGCGCCTCTAAAATGTTGCTCACCGACTCGATGGTGCGCCAGGAGCCGTCGGCGTGACGAAAGCGATACTGGACCGGCGCACCAACTTTGATCTGGTTGATCTTGCGCTGCAGCGCCATCTGCATGCTCATGCGGTCATCGGGATGGATATAGTCAAAGGCGTTGACGCCCACCAGGCCGGTCTTGTAGCCCAGCACACGCTCAATCGCCGGGCTGTGATACAAAATAAAGCCGCGCTCATCGAGAATGCTGATCAGATCGGAGGCGTTTTCAATCAGCGAGCGGAAGTACTGCTCGCTTTCGATCAGCCGCTGCTCGGCGATCTTCAGCGGGCTAATGTCGTTGGCCACGCCCACGATCGCCTGCATCTGGCCCAGATCAGAGCGCAGCACCGTCGTCGTCAGGTAGATGGAGTGGGCGTTGCGCTGCCGATCGAGAATAGATAGCTCGCCCTGCCAGCTCGCATTGGACCAGCGAAATTGCGGCTGGTGATCCAGAATCGCTTGCACCTCGAGCGGATCGACCAGATTAAGCTCGGTGATGGAGCGCCCCAGCACCTCGCCTGCGCCCCAGCCGTACAGCACCTCGGCCGCCCGATTCCAGAACATGATCATCAGCGTTGGGTCAACCACCACTACCGCATTATTGACCTGATCAAGCAGATTGGCCTGAAAGCGGATCTGCTCCTCGACCTGCCGCCGCTCGGTGATATCGCGCGAGTTCACAATGATGCCGCCGACCGGCTGATCGGCAACGTTGGTCGCCACCGACTCGAGCCAGCGCCACGAGCCGTTCGCGTGCCGAAAGCGGTACTGCACGACCGGCGAGACGCCAGGCTGGCTGGCGTGCGCCATATAGGTCGCCTGCACGCTCGGCAGGTCGGCAGGGTGCACAAACACAAATACATTTTGGCCGACCAGACCGTTGGTGTAGCCCAGCAACGCGCGCACCGAGGGGCTTTCGTAGATCACGCGGCCCTCGCTGTCGAGGATGCTCAGCATATCGGACGAAAAGGTGATCAGCGAGCGAAAGAAGCGCTCTTTATCTTGCAGGCTCTGCTCCAGATAGGAGCGCTCTTGCAGCAGGGCGCTCACCACCAGCGCGGCCAGCGAGATCGACAGCAGCAGCAGCTGAAGGCTAATCCAGCTATCAATCTCGCCCCACAGCAAGCAGCCGGTAAAGATCAGCGCATTCAGCAGCATGATCAGGCTGCTGGTGCGGCGCAGATCGCCAACCGCCGCCACCCACATAAGCGGCAGCACACACAGATAAAAGCTGTTGAAGCCGGCCACCTGCTGCAGCACCAGGCTGAATATCACCACCAGCAGCGCCACGCTGAGCTGCACGGCCACGTCGGTGGAAAGCCGCAGCCAGCGCCAGGAGCGCCAGTGGTGCAGCGATGTCGGCGTGTGGAGCATCAGGAAGGGCAGCAGGGTTACAATGCCCACCGCATCGCCGATCCAGTAGGTCATCAGCGCCATAGGGAAGTCAGCTGGCGGCAGCACGCTCACAAACACCAAAATCGAGATAGTGCCCAGCGCGGCAAGGAATGGCGCGCCAATCATGGCGATTAAGATCAGCCATAGCACATCGGCCAGCGAGCGCAGCTGCGGGTTGATGCCGACCCAGTCCAGCAGCAGCACGGCGGCCCCGCCATAGCTCAGCAGCGACACGCATGCCTCGAGGCCGACAGGCAGCCAGCCATAGGCCGCACCATCGCTCTGCAGCGCGACCAGCAGCGCAGCGACAAACACCCACGGCAGATAGCGCCGCCCAGCTCGAAACAAGAGCATCAGCGTCAGGGCAGGGGCAGGATACCATGGCGAGATCTGCTGCGCGGTCCAGTAGGGCTGAGAGAGCAGGTGCAAGAGCCAAAAGCTCAGCACATAGCCACCACCGATCAGCGCAGGACGCATGGCCCGCACCACGGGGTGCAGAGGCGGTTTTAGACTAGGCGTAGCCTCACTCATAAGGCGATACCACCAGCTAGGGTTGTGGGTTACGTGCGTGTTTGTAGCTCCATTGTAGCACGTTGCCAGCGCTAGCCAAGCTGTAAAAAGCGCCCGCTGAATGCAGCATCAGCGGGCGCGCAGCAGGCGAGGTGGAGCGAGCGCTGGCGATTAAGCCTTCACTTTGGGGTCAAGGGCATCGCGCAGGCCATCGCCGAGCAGGTTGAAGCCCAGCACCGTCAGCATAATTGCGATGCCGGGGAACAGTGCATACCACCACTGGCCGGTGACCACATAGTTGCGCGCATCGGACAGCATCGACCCCCACTCGGGCTTCGGCGGCTTGGCACCCAGGCCCAAGAAGCCGAGCGCGGCCACGCTGGTGATCGCCGAGGCCATGCTCAAGGTCATCTGCACCAAGATGGGCGTCAGGCTATTCGGCAGCACATGGCGAAACAGCAGGCGGCGCTGCGGCACGCCCAAGGCGTTGGCGGCCGTAATGTACTCCTGGTTGCGCACACTGAGCACCGCCGCACGGGCGATACGCGCGAAGATCGGAATCTCCACCACGGCGACCGCGATCATCGCATTGGCCAGCGGCGCGTCGAACAGCGTGCGCAGCACCGGCAAGCTTGAAATAAAATCGCCCAGCTTATAGGAGAAGGACTCAGGGTTGTTGCTGATCGCCGTCAGGGCAATCGCCAGCAGAATCGAAGGAAATGCCAGCATGATGTTGGTCAGCCACATCAGCACGGCGTCGATCACCCCACCGAAGAAGCCTGCAAACAGGCCCATCAGCGAGCCGAACACCACCGCCAGCAGCACAGCGACCACGCCAACGGTCAGCGAGATCGGGGCACCCAGCAGCACGCGGCGAAACAGATCGCGGCCGATCTGGTCGGTGCCAAACGGTCGTGTGAGCGGCCCCCACTCGACCTCGCGGCTGGCCTCGGCGCGCTGCTCGGCGCTCATCAGCCACGATGGCGGCAACAGCTTGTTGCGCGTATCGCGCTCGTTGGCCGATTTCTCCGAGATCAGGATGGGCGAGATCACGGCCACCGCCACCAGAAACAGCGTAATTGCCAGCCCGATACGGGCCACAGTGCTAGCCCAGAAGCGCCGGCGGGCATCTGTCCACAGCGAGCGCGGCTTGCGGGTAAACTCCTCGCTGGCAGCGGCTTTATCGGCTTTTGGCTGCGCTGTTGTGGTCATAAAAACCTCTCTTATCGATGTTGAATGCGCGGATCGAACAGCGCATAGGAGATATCTACCAGGGTGTTGATCACCACAAACACCAGCGCCACAAACATCACGCCTGTTTGCACCACCGGATAGTCGCGCGACTTAATGCCCTCCAGCAGCCATGTGCCAATACCAGGCCAGCTAAACACCGATTCGGTCAGCACCGCGCCGCCCAGCAGCAGGCCCATCTGCAGACCGATCACGGTGATCACCGGGATCAGCGCGTTGCGCAGGCCGTGGCGCACAATCGTGGTGCTCTCCGTCAGCCCCTTCGAGCGCGCCGTGCGAATGAAGTCCTGGCTCAACACCTCTAGCATCGCCGAGCGCGTCATACGTGCGATAACCGCCATGGGCACGGTGGCCAGCGCGATGCTGGGCATCACCAGGTGCTTAATCGCATCCCAGGTGACGTCGAGCCGCCCGCGCAAGATGCCGTCAAGCGTGTAGACGCCGGTGATCGGCTCGAACGAGCGCAGCATCTCGTTGCTGAGGCGCTGCGAGAGATCAAACCAGTGCAGCTTGACCCCAAACAGGTACTGCATCATCAGCCCCAGCCAGAAGATCGGGATCGAGACGCCGATCAGCGCCAGCAGCATGCTGCCCGCATCAAGCCACGAGCCGCGCCGCGTCGCTGCCAGCACACCAGTGGTTACACCAACACCAACCGCAATTAGCAGCGCAAAAAATGACAGCTCAAGCGTCGCCGGAAAGCGCTCTTTGAGCAGCTCCGTGCTGATCGCACGCTTGGTCTTCAGCGACTCGCCGAAGTCACCTTGGACAAAGTTCGCAATAAAATTTACATACTGGGTGTCAAAAATATTGCCGCCCTCCAGATCGATAAACCAGGGGCGATCAAGTTTGTACTGATGTCGCAGCGCCGCCCGCTGCTCAGGCGTAGAACGCTCGCCAAGCGCGACAATGGCAAAATCGCCAGGGATGGTGCGCAGCAGCAGAAATACAAGTAGCGAGATGCCAAGCAGCACAGGGATAATCGCGATGAAGCGGCGCAGAATATAGGCCAGCACGCGGCCTAGCACCAACAGCGCGCCATATAGCCGCCCAAGGTAGCTCTGACTGCGCGTGCTGCGGGGGGTTTCACCAACCATGCAACCGTCCTTATGGTCCGCCGCCCATCTAGCGTAGATGGGCGGCGGGTGACGAACTATCGGCTACTTCTGGATCGAGATCGGGGCGAAGGACTCGCCGCCGGTCGGGTTCGGAATCCAGCCCTCCAGCGTCTGCTTGGCAGCCAGCACTGGCGGCGCGTGCACGATCGGAACGCGCGGCAGATCGTTGTTGATCATCTTGCCAGCCTCTTGGAACATGCGGATCGACTCGGCCTCGCTGGTCGCAGCACCGGCCTTCGTCAGCAGCTCCCACAGCTCAGGATTCGAGTAGCCGGCCTCTTTCTCGTTGCCGGGGCCAAAGTGGGTGAACAGGAAGTTGTTCGGATCAGCGTAGTCGCCTGTCCAGCCCAACATCACCATGCCATGCTTCGCGCCAGCATCCCAGTTGTCCAGGTAGACGCCCCAGTCCTCGGTCTTAAGCTCGACCTTGATGCCAACATCGCCCAGCTGAGCCGCGAACAGCTCGGCCACGGTCTTGGCATCGGGGTAGTACGGGCGCGAGACGGGCATGTACCACAGCTCCAGCGGCAGCTCGGTGCCGTCGGTTAGGACCATGGTGCTGAAGCCGTCAGGGTAGCCTGCCTCGGCCAGCAGCTCTTTGGCCTTCTCTGGATCGTAGGCGTATGGCTCCAGATCGTCTGGGCGGAACTTGCTCAGGCCATCGGGCAGGAAGTCGTCGGCCACGGTGCCAACGCCGTTGTAGGCGGCATCGAGGATCTCGTTCTTGTCGATGGCGTAGGAGATGGCCTGGCGCACCTTCACATCGTCAAACGGCTTGACGTTCATGTCGAGCGACAGGTAGGCGATGTCGAACGGCACCAGATCGACGATCTTCAGGTTGCTGCTGGACTCGACCTTCTGGCGGCTGTCGGCGGTCAGGTTGATCGTGAAGTCGATCGTGCCCGCCTCTAGCTCGGCTAGGCGCTGCGGAGCCTCGCCGATGAAGCGCACCACGACGCCGGGCATCTTGGCCGCGTTGGCCTTGTCCCAGTAGTCTTCGTTGCGCACAAGCGTCACGCTCTGGCCGGGATCCCAGCGCTCGAAGATGAACGGGCCGGTGCCCACGCCACCAACCTCAGGCGTGCCGTACTTCGCGCCAGCCTTCTTCACCGCCTCAGGCGAGGACATGCCGAAGTAGGCCGCCGCCAGGTAGTTCGGGAACAGCGGCACTGGGCGGGTCAGCGTGAACTTAACCGTGTTCTCGTCAAGCGCCTCGACGTTCTTGTAGTAGGTGTTGTCCTCGCCAGCATAGCCGCCGAAGATATCGGGGGCGATGGCGTAGGTCTTGCCCTCTGCGCGGTAGCCATACTCGAAATCTGGCTCCAGCAGGCGCTTGAAGTTGAACACCACGGCATCGGCGTTGAACGGCGTGCCATCGGTGAACGTCACATCATCGCGCAGCGTGAAGGTCCACTCGGTGGCGTCGTCGTTGGCCTCCCACTTGGTGGCCAGCTTCGGCACCACCTCAAGCGTGCCGGGCTTGAAGTCCAGCAGGCCCTCTTCCATCTGGCGGGTGACGATCAGCGCCACGCCAGTGGTGGTGTCCATCGAGTCCAGCGAGTCTGGCTCGCCCGAGCCACCAAAGACAAGGAACTTGCTGTCGTCGCCGGCAGGCTCTGCAGGGGCTTCGGTCGGCGCTGCTGGCTCTTCGGTGGCCTGCGCCGCGTTATCTGTGGTTGCAGTTGCTGCTGGGGCTTCGGTGGGTGACTCACTGGCCGGGGTGGCGGTGGCTCCGCCTGCTGCGGACTCTGCGGTCGGGGTCGTCGCTGCTTCGCCACAGGCCGCAACCAATGGCAAGAGCAGGATCAGCGTCATAAGCAGCGCGATAATACGCCTGCGTTGGATAAGAGACGCCATGCTACCTCCTTGAACTATGAAACGCCTGCCCCAAGGGGTCGGTGCGCCAGTGCACAGTATTGAGTTGGAGGGCGAAAAAGGGCCTGGATTACACCGTCGGGGTCGAGGCGCGATTATACCAGACCGTGTGCAAAGGGGCAACCACCACATGCAATATTATCGCGTTGCAACAATTTCTCGGTGCCGCAGCCGCAGCGCATGTTCCACGCCCGACTGGAGATCCGCCCGCGTGATCACGCTCGATAGGTCCACGCCAAGCTGCACCAGCGTCTGCGCAATCTCGGGGCTAATCCCAACCAGAATAATCTGCGACCCAAGCAGGCTCGCCGCCCGCGCCGCCTGAATCAGGTAGTTGGCCACGCTGGTGTCAATCACCGGCACGGCGGTGATGTCGATGATCACAACCTCCGCGCCATGCCGACTGATGCCGCCTAGCAGCACCTCGATCAGCATGCTCGCCCGCTGCGGCGACATGCTGCCCACCAGCGGCAGCACCAGCACGTTTTGATAGATCGGAATGATCGCCATCGCCATCTCGCGCAGCTCGGTCGCTTGGCTCTGGATGATCTGCTCACGCGCCGCCACAAAGTTGCGCGATACCGCAATCGCACCATTGTAGATGATCGGGATCATGTGCTCGTACCACCAGATCAGCGCCTCGGGCTGATCACGGAAGCTCGCGCTCATGTCGGCGTTCATCACTTCTTTGGCCGTTTGCAGCGCCACCAACACATCTTCGATGCGTCCGTTCTGCTGCGCACGTAGCGTGCCCACCCGCCCGAAGTAGGAGCCAAATGCACCGTCGATCTGCTGCACCAACTCCTGCGCAAACGCCTGAAAGCCGGGGATCATAATGCGGGCTAGAATCTGGTCGCGCCCTAGCTCGGTGTACGTCGGCAGACCTGTGGCAATCAGCCGGTCGGTCGTAATCTCAGCATACTCAGGCTGGTGTGCGGTAAAATGGTCGATAATTGCTTGCACGCTAGCCTCCCAACATAGAGAGTACGTTATTCGTCTAAAAAATAATTAAGGAAAGCATGCTCAGTATAGCATAAGCGCAACGTCCTCGTTGGGGTGAAGCGAAGGCTCCCCACAGGTGAAAGGTGTCGTGTCATGCGCAAGTATTCTGTGATGATCTGCCTGCTGGTTGGGCTATGCGCCTGTGCAGCACAGGGCCAGGCCACGCCCAGCGCTCCTGCTCCCGCTGCTGCACCCCAGCACCACGTGCAGCTGCGCCAAGTCGCCGCTGGCTTCGATCAGCCGCTGCTGGTTGTCGCCCATCCAACCAAGCCAACGCTGCTGGTTGTGGAGCAGCCCGGCACTATTCGCACGCTCTCCGGCACGCTCTTTTTAGATATTCGCGATCGTGTCCGCGCCAGCGGCAGCGAGCAGGGCCTGCTCGGCCTCGCCTTTGATCCTGGCTTCGCGCACAATCAGCGCCTCTATGTTAACTACACTGGCGCAGACGGCGCAACGTTCATTTCACGCTTCAGCGCCACAGACGCCGCCGATCCCGCCAGCGAGGAGGTGCTGCTCACGGTCGAGCAGCCCGCCGCCAACCACAACGGCGGCATGCTCGCCTTCGGCCCCGATGGCTATCTCTACATCGGCCTCGGCGACGGCGGCGGGGCCAACGATACCTACGGCAACGCCCAGCGCCGCGACACGCTGCTCGGCAAGCTGCTGCGCATCGATGTGTCGCCAGCCAGCGGCTACGCCATCCCGCCCACGAACCCCTGGCCCAACACGCCCACCGTGCGCCCAGAGATCTGGGCCTATGGCCTGCGCAATCCTTGGCGCTTCTCGTTCGATCGCCAGACCGGCAATCTTTACATCGGCGATGTCGGCCAGAATCGCTTCGAGTGGCTTCTATACCAGCCAGCGGGCACGCCTGGCGGCCGCAACTACGGCTGGCCCATCACCGAGGGCGCGCACTGCCTCCAGGGCGACTCGTGCGACCGCAGCGGCCTCATCCCGCCGCTGCTAGAGTACCCGCACAGCGAGGGCTGCTCGATCGTTGGCGGGTTTGTCTATCGTGGCACTGCCCACGCCGACTGGTTCGGCACCTACCTGTTCAGCGACTACTGCTCGGCAACGATCTGGCAGCTGCTGCCTGGCCCACCGGTGACCAAGGCGGCCGTGGCCCAAGCGCCTGGCCGCGTTAGCTCGTTTGGCCAGGACGCCACCGGCGAGCTGTTCGTCACCATCCACGACCAGGGCACGGTCTACCAGCTCAGCGGTGCGGAGTAGCCCAGGCGCGCAGCACACGCTTCCTGGGGTGGAATCAGCAAAAGCAAAGGAGGCAATCATGGCATCGATCAGCACGCTAGGTGTGCAGGTTGGACACTGGAGCGACCCGGAGCGCCGCACCGGCTGCACGGTTGTGCTCTGCCCGCCAGGCACCACGGCTGGTGTCTACGTGGCTGGCGGCGCACCAGGCACCCACGAGACTGACCTGCTGCAGCCAGGCCGCTTGGTCGAACAGGTGCACGCGGTTGTGCTCACTGGCGGCAGCGCCTGGGGCCTGGCGGCCGTCACTGGGGTGATGCGCTGGCTTGGCGAGCGCCAGATCGGCTTCGAGGCAGGCGCAGCGCGCGTGCCCATTGTGCCCGCTGCTGTGCTCTTCGATCTCGGCGTTGGCGATCCACGTGCCTTCCCCGATGCCGATGCCGGCTACGCCGCCTGCACGCAGGCTAGCTCAACCTGGCAGCTCGGCGCTGTTGGCGCGGGCACTGGGGCGACGGTGGGTAAGGTGCTGGGGATCGAGCGCGCCGCGCCTGCTGGCATCGGCAGCAGCGTCCGTCAGCTGCCAGATGGGGCGCTTGTCGCGGCGCTGCTGGCGGTCAACGCCTGGGGCCATGTGGTCGATCCGCGCACCGGTGCGATTGTGGCCGGGGCCAGCGATGCCACTGGGGCCTTTGTCGACAGCGAGGCGCTGGTGCTCGGCACAGGCCACGGCGGGGCCAATGGCTTTAGCAGCCCGAACACGACGATTGGGGTTGTGGTAACCAATGTGCCGCTCGACAAAGCCGCCTGCACCCGCCTCGCAGTTGTCGCCCACACGGGCCTGGCGCGCTGCATCCGCCCAGTGCACACGAGCGTCGATGGCGATACGCTGTTCGTGCTCTCGGTGCCCCAGGCCCAGCCAGCACCTGCACCACGCCTCGCGCTGGAGATCGGGGCCGCGACGGTGGTCGCCGATGCGGTGCTTAGCGCTGTCCACGCGCAGCGCTAGTCGGTGCGCAGCTCAAATGGCAGATGGCCGGTGTCGTTGTGTGAGCTAAGCCGCACCTGGCCGCTGGTGTCGATGCGAATCTCGCTGATGGCGCAGTTGTACATATCCATCTGCACCCACAGCTCTGGATTGACCTGGAGCGCCCGACAGACGATATAGCGAATAATGTTGCCATGCGCCACGATCACCTCGTGGCGCGCATACTTGCGCGGGCGCTTGCAGAACAGCTTGAAGGCTTTGTCAGCCTGCTGCTGCTGCTCCAGCAGCCGTGCCGAGCTAATGTGCTCAAAGTGCTCAGCGTAGGTGTCGGGAAAGCCAGGAATACACTCGCACAGAATATCGCGCTCACGCAGCGGAGCCTTGGGCAGCGCCTGCTGAATGATCGCTGCCGTCTCACGGGCGCGGCGCAGCGAGCTATGGTAGATCACATCAACCGGTATCTGCTGCAGCCACTCGGCCACATGCTGGGCCTGCTGCTGGCCAAGCTCCGTCAGACTTCCGCCCTGGCCGTCGCTCGGCCGCGCCCGATCATCGTATTGACCGTGTCGAATAAGGTATAAGCTACGTTGCGTCATGCGATGTTCCTAAAAGATCTCCCGGTCAACTCGTGTTCTAGCGCTCCCGCCCATCGACCACACCCTGCTGCAGCACCTGCTGCACATCACGTCGGCGCGCCATGATCCGATCAATCAAGCGCGGCGCTAGCTGCTCGACACGCTGCAGCAGCCGATCCTCGCCGTTCACAAAAATATCGTGCTGGCCCTGCGCCACGCCACAGAGCAGCGCCTCGATCGTCTCGCTGACACCGTAGCGCATCGGCACAACGTCAAACGTCGCGTCTGGCAGCAGCTGCGTGCGCACGACGTTGGGATACAGGCAGGCAATATTCACGCCTGTGCCCGCTAGCTCGCGGCGCAGCGCATAGGCAAACTGCTTGATGCCCGCCTTGGTCGCGCTGTACACGCCTAGCGAGGGTGCCGCCAGCCACGCCGCAAGCGAGGCCGTAAAGACGATATCGCCGCCGCCCCACGTCAGCAGATGCGGCAGGATATGCCTGGTTAGCTGAAGCTGCGCGGTGAGATTAACCGCGATCAGCGCCGCGATCTGCTCGGGCGTGTTCTCGGTAAATGGCCCGGCGACGGCGATGCCCGCGTTGTTATGCAGCAGATTGATGCGCCCTAAATGCGCACGTGCCGCTGCCAGAATCTGCTCTGGGGCTTGAGGATCGGTCAGATCGGCCTGGAGTGTCTGCACGCTCGGCAGCTCGGCGCGCAGGTCGCTGAGCCGCTCGGCGTCAATATCGACGGCCAGCACCCGCGCCTCCAGCGCCACCAAGCGCCGCACCATCTCACGGCCAAAGCCCGAGCCTGCGCCGGTGATCACACAGCCACGATCTGCATAGTAGCGCAGCAGATTTGGTCGCTGTGCCCGGCGCACTACGGCCACGCCCGCCATGCCTGCTCCTAACCAAAGCCAGCCCTTCTGCATAGAGCCTCCTTGCCTGCCAATGTCTACTCACTGCCCACAGATAGTACCACCAAATCAGACCTGCTCCTGTAAGCCCTAGGCCCCAGCGTCGGCGGGCGCGGCAGGGCTAGCTGCATCTGCCGCGCCCGCCATGCCTAGCCGATCAGCGCCTGCAGCTGCGCCCAGTCGATAATCGCCACCCCCAGCTGCTGCGCCCTGCTCAGCTTCGAGCCAGCGGCCTCGCCAGCCAGCAGGTAGTCGGTCTTCTGCGAAACGCTGCCTGTGACCTTGCCGCCGTTGGCCTCGATCAGCTCGCGCGCTGCATCGCGGCTCACGTCCGGCAGCGTGCCGGTGATCACAAAGGTCTTGCCTGCCAGCGTCGTTCCCAGCGGCTGCGCCGCCGCATCGGCCGCACTGCGCACGCCCAGCGCCTGCAGGTCAGCCAGCAGCTGCTGGTTGGCCGGCGTCGCAAAGAAGTCCACGATTGAGCGCGCGGTGTTTGGCCCAATGCCCTCGATGGCGGTTAGCTCGGCCTCACCCGCCGCCGCCAGCGCGTCAAGGCTGCCAAAGTGCCGCGCCAGATCGACCGCCCCGACGCTGCCGACGCCACGAATGCCCAGCGCCGTGATCACCCGCTCCAGCGGGCGGCTTTTCGACTCGGCGATGGCGGTCAGCAAGTTTTCAACCCGCTTCTCGGCATAGCCCTCGCGCTCGGCAAAGTCCGCCGCCGTCAGCCGGTAGAGGTCAGGAATCGTGCGTACCAAGCCCCACTCGACAAACTGCTGCGCCTGGCGCTCGCCCATGCCGACGATGTCCATCGCGCCGCGGCTCACCCAGTGCTCAAGCGTGCGCACCAGCTGCGCCGGGCAGTCGGCGTTGACGCAGTAGATATCGACCTCCTCCGGCAGGCGCTCGACCGGCTGGCCGCAGGCTGGGCATAGCGTCGGTGCGCGCCAGGGCTGCTCGCTGCCGTCGCGGCCTGCTGGAATCGGCCCAACCACATACGGGATCACGTCGCCGGCCCGCTTCACCACCACCGTGTCGCCGATGCGAATATCGCGGCTGATCACGTAGTCGGCGTTATGCAGCGAGGCGTGCTGTACAATCGTGCCGCCGATCTCCACTGGCTCCATCACCGCAAATGGGATCAGCTTGCCGGTGCGCCCAACGTTTACGCCAATGTCCAGCAGCTTGGTGGTCTCCTCACGGGCTGGAAATTTGTAGGCGATCGCCCAGCGCGGATCACGACCCACCACGCCGAGCTGCTCCTGTAGCTCGAAGTCGTTGATCTTGATCACCACGCCATCGACCTCGTAGGCCAGCGTCTCGCGCCGCTCCATCCAGGCATGGCAGTAGTCAAGCACCGCCTGCCAATCGTCGAAGTGCCGCGCATCAGGGTTGACCGCGAAGCCGTACTCGCGCAGCAGCTGCAGCGTCTGCCACTGGCTGGTCAGCTCGATGCCAGCAAATGGCCCAACTGCGTAGGCGAAGAAGCGCAGCGGGCGGCTGGCCGTGATGCTCGAGTCAAGCTGGCGCAGCGAGCCTGCGGCTGCGTTGCGCGGGTTGGCAAACACTTTATCATTGGCTGCCGCCTGGCGCTCATTCAGCGCCTCGAAGGCCGCGATGGGCAGGTACACCTCGCCGCGCACTTCCAGCCGCTCCGGCGGCGTAGCGCCGCTCACCGGGATGCGCAGCGGCACATTGCTCACCGTGCGCAGGTTCGCCGTCACATCCTCGCCGATCTCGCCGTTGCCGCGCGTGGCCCCTACCGTCAGCACGCCGTTGCTGTAGGTCAGCGCCACCGCCAGCCCATCGATCTTCGGCTCGACCACAAAGCTCAGCGGTGTGTTCGGCGGCAGCAGCTTCTGCACCCGCTCCAGCCAGGCGTTCAGGTCGTCGGGGCCAAAGGCGTTGCCCAGGCTTAGCATCGGCACCGGGTGCTGCACCTTGGGAAAGCGGCTCAGCGGCGCGCTGCCAACCCGCTGCGTCGGCGAGTCCACCGTGCGCAGGCTCGGGTAGTCGGCCTCGATCGCACGCAGCTCGTTCAGCAGCGCATCGTACTGCGCATCGCTGATCAGCGGGTCGTCAAGCGTGTAGTAGCGGTGGTTGTGGTAGCGCAGCTCCTCACGCAGCTGGGCCGCGCGGGAGACAAGCGCTTCAGGTGGAAGTTGTTCGGTCATGGCCTGATCCTTATCATAAGCGGTGAAGTCTGGCGACTGCCACACGTGCTGTGGCCCATTTCAGCGTATTCTACTTGATGCGTGTGACAGTCGCTGTCCTTGGCTAGGGCTGCAGCACCTCCTGGCTGCCCATCACCGTCATCTCCACCCGCTGAATCGTTGGAAACTGCAGCAGCGTCTGCGTCACCTGCGCGTTCAGCATCTGCAGCGCCGCCGAGCCGCCGCCCCACGCGCGCATCTCAGGGCTCCAGTCAACGTAGGCCACGCCGTCATTGATGTGGATCGAGCGCAGATACACCCGCCCGCTCCAGTCCGGCTGCCGCCCAGGATAGCTGGTCACTTGCTCCGGCGCTGGCAGCAGGCTCTCCATGCCCGCCGCCGCCTGCTCGTTGCCCGCCGGCCCCCAGCTTAGCTCGCGCAGCGCCGCCGCCGCCACCGCCTCGGAGCGCGGCACGTAGCGCGTGACCTCCTGCAGCTGCTCGCCGAGCACAAAGTACACCTTGATCGGCATGACCAGTCCTGCGTCAGCACGGTTGAGCAGCATCACATGCTGCTCTGCGACGCTGGTGCCATCGGGGGCCAGCACCTGCAGCAGCGCCTCCTGGCTGTCGGGGTTCGGCGGCGCGCTCTCGGTAGCCCAGTCCATGTTCAGCACCAGCGTGCCCGTCCCATCCGGCAGCGGCAGCGCAAAGGCGCGCTGCTCCAGCACGGTCCCGTCAGCGTAGCTCAGCAGCACAGTGTACTCGGCGTTTGGCCTTAAGCCCACCGCCTCCACGTGCAGCGGCAGCGTCTGCGGCCCAGCCGCAGGCAACGTGAGCCGCGGCTGCAGCGGATCGCCGCCAGCTAGCTCGACCTCCGCCACGCCCACGGCGATGATCGAGCCATCGCGGGCGCTGTAGTCAAACACCAGCACCTTGCCTGGCCGCGCCATCGCCGGAGCCACAAACGGGATATCGGTGCTGAAGCGTGCTGGCTCGCCGTACTCGCCCTCGGTCATAAAGGCTGCTTGGCCAAGCACGTTGCCCTCGGCATCGCGCACTTGCCCGACCAGCGACTTTTCAAACGGTGCCATCGTCGCCACGCCCTCGATGTGCACGCTAGCGGCAGCCAGCACGCCTGGCGCAGGCTCGCTCAGCGTAATCACCTGTTTCGTCGGCCGTGGTGCCGTCGGCGCAGGTGGCACAGCTGTGGGGATGCTCGGCGCTGCTGTTGGCTCGGGCTGTACAGCCGTCGGCTCAGGCGGCGCTGGTATGGCCGTTGCCAGCGGCGGCGCGGGCACAGTTGGCTGGGCATCGGTCGATCCGACCACCGGACGCGATGCCACTGTTGTTGCCGTCGGTTCGACGCTGGCGCTGCCGCAGCCAAGCAGCAGCACGAGCAGCAGCATAAAAGAGAGGTAGCGCATATCGATCTTGCTCCTTCAGTCCTAGGTGCTACGACACTTGAATAGTACCCTGCTACTAGTGTACGCGAGCGGGCCAAAAATCCAAGCATGAATCATACACACAGCTCCCATAAGCCTACACCATGCACGTGGCAGATGCGCTCATTCCAACCTTATATCTCGGTGAGAAATAGCTGCCGCAATCATTCCAACGGCTGATTGACGGAAGCGCGCCCGCCGTGGTACCATAGCAGCTAGCAAAATATCCAGCAACCATGACGAGGACGAGTAGGCTCGCAACCACCTCCAGGGAGTGATCGCCAGCGACTGAGAGCGATCACGGCACGGACCGCGCCGAAAACCACCTCCGAGTTCATCGCCGAACCTGGCCGCGCCAGCAGTAGATCGATGCGCCTCGCCCCCGATAGCGGGCCAACGAGGGAGCCGCCCACCAGCGCTGCTCCGAACGTGGGTGGAACCACGAAGTAACCCTTCGTCCCAACTTGGGATGAAGGCGTTTTTATTTTAGCACCGAGGAGCTATGAGCTACGACTATCGCTATGATCAGCGCACCGACCGCCGTCGCCGCGGCTGGGGCTTCACATGCTTGGTCACGCTGGTGATTCTGGTGTTTCTGCTGCTGGCGCTCGCCTTGGGCGTGCTCTACTTCATCAAGCCACAGGTCAGCGAGCAGGCCGGCGTGATGCTCGGCACCCAGGTTGACCAGATCATCGACCAGCGTCTCGATGAGCAGTTCGGCGGCCTTGAGGGCCAGGTGCCACCAGGCTACGCCGACACCCTGATCATCACCGACGCCGAGATCAACGACTATATCACGCAGCATCCAGAGGAGATCGACCCGCTCGATCAGGCGTCCGTGCGTTTTCTCGCTGGCGAGATGCAGGCCAGCGCCAGCGCCTACAGCCTCTCCGGCACCGCCTTCGCTGGCTTAGCCGCCTCCGATGGCCGCCTAGTGCTGGTCAGCCCGCGCATCGAGGGCAGCCTCGGGCTTGTGCTCGACGCCGATCAGCTCGCCACGTCGCTCCAGAGCAGCTTAAACAGCCGCCTGGCCGAAAACAACCTGCGCGTCACCGCTGTCACCCTCGCCGAAGGCCAGCTGATCCTCGGTGTCGCCAGCCAGTAGCCGCGCTCCGCGCACCGAAAGGGGGTGATCAACCTGGACCAATCTGACACTGCCACCGACTGCGATCAGACCTTAGCCAACCATCAAGGAGGTACCTACGATGTGGGAATACATCATCGGCTATGGCCCGGCCCAGGGCGACGCTCCCTGGGTGATCGAAGAGCGGAGCTGGGCCGCACGCTCCGCGATGCTCGCCGAAATGCGCGCCGAGGGCTGGGAGCTGCACGCCGAGGAGCAGCACCGCGACCATAGCATCAAGGTCGTGCTCCGCCGCCCCTACGAGCCAGATCAGTCCGCACCGCGCCACCTGATGCCCTGCTGGTAAGCGCCCACCGCTGCATCAGCCCGCACCTGGCTGGGCTGACCACCGCACACGCGCACGGTGATTGTGCTGAAAGCAGCGTCAGTGTTCAGCGCAGCAGCTCAGCCAAGCATCTGCGCTGCTGCCAGCTCAATCGTTCACTGGTGGGGCTAATACGCTGCGGGTGATGAATGTCCACGCAGCCAACCGGCAGCCAGTCGCACACAGCCCTGGGGCTTTGGGGATCACCCCAACGGGCACACTCGCCCGAGCCGGGCGCAGCCCTGGGGCTTTGGCGATCACCCCAACGGGCACACTCGCCCGAGCCGGACGCAGCCCTGGCGGCTTTGGGGATCGCCCCAACGGGCACACTCGCCCGAGCTGGGCGCAGCCCTGGGGGTTTGGGGATCGCCCCAACGGGCACACTCGCCCGAGCCAGGCGCAGCCCTGGGGGTTTGGGGATCACCCCAATACATGATTTACATTAAGGAGATACACAATGGCACCTGTAACGCCTGAAAACGATCCGCTCTACCGCCTGCGCCACTCGATGGCGCACGTGATGGCGCAAGCCGTCCTTGAGATCTTTCCCGAGGCCAAAATTGCCATCGGCCCGCCGGTGGAAAACGGCTTCTACTATGACTTTGACCTGCCGCGCCCGCTGACGCCCGATGATCTGAAAGACATCGAGAAGCGCATGCGCCGCATCCTGAAAGGCAAGCACACGTTCGCCTACCGCGAGGTCTCCGCCGCCGAGGCGCGCGATCTCTTCAAAGATCAGCCCTACAAGCTGGAGCTGATCGAGGGCCTGGCCCAGGGCCAAGATGAGTACGGCGAGAAGGCCGCCAGCGCCAGCACGGTCATCTCAACGTACAAGCACGATACGTTCGAGGACCTGTGCAAAGGCCCGCACGTCGAGAGCCTCGCCGATATCGCGCCCGACGGCTTCAAGCTGCTGCGCGTCTCCGGGGCCTACTGGCGCGGCGATGAGAGCCGCCCCATGCTCCAGCGCATCTATGGCACGGCCTGGCCCTCCAAGGCCGAGCTAGAGCACTACCTCTGGCAGCTCGAGGAGGCCAAGAAGCGCGATCACCGCCGCCTCGGCAAAGAGCTAGAGCTGTTTATGTTCTCGCAGGCCGTCGGCTCGGGCATGGCCCTGTGGCTGCCTAAGGGCGCAGTTCTGCGCGACACGCTGGAGCGCTTCCTGCGCGAGGTACAGATCGACAACGGCTACCTGCCCGTCGTCACGCCGCACCTCGGCAAGATCGACCTGTACAAGACGAGCGGTCACTGGTATACGTACCGCGATAGCATCTTCCCCGCTGTCAAAGAGGTCGAGAACGACGACCCCGAGAACCCGGAGGGCGAGATCTATCTGCTCAAGCCGATGAACTGCCCGCACCACATCGAGATCTATAAAAACGAGCCGCGCTCCTACCGCGATCTGCCGCTGCGCTACGCCGAGTTCGGCACGGTCTATCGCTACGAGCAGAGCGGCGAGCTGACGGGCCTGCTGCGCGTGCGCTCCTTCACGGTCGACGATGCGCACCTCTTTGTCACGCCCGAGCAGCTGGAGGACGAGTTCATCAAGGTTGTCGAGCTGATCCTCTACGTCTTCCGCACGATGGGCTTTGCCGACTTCAAGGCCCGCGTTGGCCTGCGCGATCAAGGCGACACGAAGTACATCGGCGATGATGCGATCTGGGACATCTCGCAGAACGCCATCATCAACGCCGCCGAGAAAGTTGGCCTGCCCTACGTGGTCGCCGAGGGCGAGGCGGCTTTCTATGGGCCAAAGCTCGACTTTATCTTCCGCGACGTGCTGGGCCGCGAGTGGCAGCTGGGCACGGTGCAGGTCGACTACAACCTGCCCGAGCGCTTCGAGCTGGAGTATACGGGCGAGGACGGCCAGAAGCACCGCCCGGTGATGATCCATCGTGCTCCATTCGGCTCGCTGGAGCGCTTCATCGGCACGCTGATCGAGCACCACGCTGGCGCGTTTCCAACGTGGCTGGCACCTGTGCAGGCCGTGGTCATCCCGATTACGGATCGCCATGTTGAGTACGCGCAGCAGGTCGCCAAGCAGCTTAAGGCCGCTGGTATGCGCGTTGAGGTCGACGATAGCAACAGCCGCATGAACGCCAAGATTCGCACGGCCCAGAAGCAGAAGGTGCCCTATATGCTGGTGATCGGCGATAAGGAGCAGGAGGCCGAGGCAGTGGCGGTGCGCCTGCGCTCCGGCGAGGATTTGGGCGCGCTGCCGGTCAGCGAGTTCCAGGCCCGCCTTCAAGATGATATAAACAACCACCGCTAGCGCCCTTAACCCAGCGCCCCCGATCAGCTGTGGCTGGTCGGGGGCGCTCGTTTTAGCGCAAAATAGCTTAAGCTTGGCGCGTGAGCAGCAGCCCAGGCTCGTAGAGATAGTCGAGATTAAACTTTGCCACCATGCGGTGCTCCGGCAGCAGGGGATTTTCAACAAGCTCCACGCTGTAGCGCGGGCTGTAGTAGCTCTCTACCTCGGCGGGCGTGATGCTGAAAGGCGGTGTCTCCATGCGCGGCGCATAGTCCAGCGTGATCACGAGCTGCTGACCACCTATCGGCAGCAGGGTGTCGATCTTGCGGATATAGCGCTGGCGCATCTCGAAGGGCAGCGCGACAAGTGCGGCGCGGTCGTAGATAAAATCAATGTGTCCAACGTCGGCAGCTTCAAGGGCAAAAAAATCGCGGTTGAAGATCGTCAGCTTGTCGGCTGCGTAGCGGCCAGGCTCGACCTGCTCATACGGCAGCGCTTGCTCGCTGAAAAACTGGACAATCGCCTTTTCGACTAGCTCAACCCCAATCACATGATCGGCATATTCACGAAACCACATCATGTCGTTTGTTTTACCGCAGAGTGGAACTAAAACGCGCTTCCCACGCAAAAATTCCGGCGTAGCATACTTCTGGACGTAGGGATGAATATCGCGACGATGAAAGCTTGTTGCTGTGCCGCCTTGGTCCCACGAATTAATCCAAAATGCTGCTTCCACAGAATACATACTCCTTGTTGGGATAGTAGCTCATGTAGTGTATATACTACCATCAGCCGTAGTGATGTTCTATCCCCCTTTTAGACGACTTTTGCAAAATTTATGCAAAAAAAGCTATCCTGGTTATGAAATGGTTAAACCAAACCATTTCTACCAGAATAGCTTTAGACGGGTCCAATACCAATTCGCCTTCGAGCGGGTGCATGGTACAACCCTGCCGGGGGCGTGGGGCTGCGCCCCAAACTGCCTGTCCATGCCGCGTATCCACCGTGAATTGGTATAACCTGGCCGGGGGCGTGGGGCTGCGCCCCAAACCCGCCCGCACCGGCCAGCATGCCACGTGCGCCCACAGCACCTTTGCTCAGCGGCGGGTCCAGCCCGGCCGGGGGCTTGGTGCAACAGCTGACCGCAGTGGCAGGCAAGGCAACGTGGATTGATTGACCGCGATCACACGTGGCTACAGCGGGCGCACCTGCACCGGCAGCTTGCTTAGCCCAAACGTGATGGGACTCTGCACCGGCTCGGCGGGGAGCGTCGGATGGCAGCGCACGCTGTGGTAGCGCTGGAGCAGCGCCTCTAGCACCAGCTTGGTCTCCAAGCGCGCCAGCGGAGCGCCGAGGCAGTAGTGGATGCCGTAGCCAAAGGCGATATGCTGATTCCCAGCGCGGCGCGGATCAAACTGCTGCGCCTGCGGAAACACCGTCTCGTCGCGATTGGCCGAGCCAATCCAGGCCAGCACCATCGAGTTCGACGGGATCAGCTGGCCTTGTAGCTCGACATCCTCGCGCGTAAACCGGAACATCGCCTTGACCGGCGAGCGATAGCGCAGCACCTCCTCGATCGCGGAGTCAACCAGCGCAGGCTCAGCGTGCAGCGCATCCCACACCTCGGGATGCTCATCGAAGGTAACGATCAGATTGCCTAGCAGGTTGGTGGTGGTCTCGTTGCCGGCCACGAGCAGCAGCGCGCAGAAGCCCAGCAGCTCCTGCTGCGTCAGATACTGGCCGTTGATCTCGGCCTCCAGCAGCGCGCTGATCAGGTCGTTGCGCGGCTCCTTGCGGCGCTGCGCGATAATCGAGGCAAAGTATGCACCTAGCTCACGGTTGGCCTGCTGCATCTCGGGATTGGGCACGCGCGGGCCAAGATTCACCTCGCTGACAAACACATCGGACCATTTTTTAAACTGCGCCCGATCTTCAACTGGAATGCCCAGCATCTCGGCGATCACCATCACCGGCAGGGGGTAGGCCAGGGCGTCGATACAATCAAAGCTTGGTTGATCCGTCAGCGCATCAAGCATCTCGGCAATCAGCGCCGCGATGCGCGGTGCCAGGTTTTGCACCATCCGCGGCGTAAAGGCCTGGCTCACCAGCGCCCGCAGCGAGCGGTGCAGCGGCGGATCGGAGTTGATCATGCTAACGGCGAACACATTCTGCGCTCCCGCCGAGCGATTGCGCAGCGGCGACTCCGATGAAAAAATTGCCGGGTCGGAGAGCACGCGCTTTACATCGGCGTAGCAAAAGACATTCCATATATGGCGCTGTTGATCGTACAGCACCGGGCTTTGCTCGCGCATTGCGGCATACCACGGATACGGATTGGTATACAGATCGAGCATGAATCGGTCAGAGGACATCCTGATCTCCTAATCACACTTGCATTCTTGGTGAACGACAGCAGCGGCGTGGCGCATGGCCTCTGCCTGCGGTCCTAAACGCGTGCGGGGCCGCTTAAGCGCGCACGTAGCTCGCTGAGCTGAGGCTGCGGCAAGCGCTGCCGCGCTAAAGCTGTGTTGAGCGCGACAACCGCTGCATCAAGCGCCTGGCCAGCGGACTCGCCGCGCCCCTGTACGCCGACGATCTGCGGACAGATCGCACGATACGTTCCATCGGCCTCTGGGCGAACAACAATCTCGTAGGTCATTGAAAACCTCGCACATTCTTTTTAGAATAGAACACAAACGCTGCACCAAGCGGTGCGCACGTAACAAAACGCTGACAATTCAACTCGAAGCGAGAGAACAATGCAACGACAGACAGAGCCACGGCCCATCGGCGTTTCAGCGCTTGCCATCGCATCGGTCATCGCTGGCGCACTCCTGATCGGATTAGGCGTGCTCGGCTTTCAGCACGTTGCCGATCTCACGGCACAGATCAGCGCGGCCCAGAGCCGCGATCTTGACGACGCTGTGCTGGCCCTCGCCCAGCCGCAGCTCCCATCGGTCTTCGCCCTCAAGTTTTGGGCGCTGGTCGCGATCAGCGAGGGCGGCATCAACATTGTGACTGGCATCGGGCTGTGGATGCAGCGCGATTGGGCGCGGGTCATCAAGCTGACCTATAGCTGGATCGCCCTGGCAGGTGGGATTATCGGCCTGCTCACGCGCAACGGCTCACCGGCGCTGGCCATGTCGCTGTCGCTGGCGCTCTGGAGCATTCGCTACCTGCTCAACCCCGATGTAAGCGACACTTTTCTCACCAGCTACGATCTGCGCATGCGCCGCCAGCTGCGCCAACAGAAGCCCCCGCAGCGGCCCTAGCTAGCTCCAGCAGCCCACCGCTAGATCATTATGTCATATTAAACTTGGCGCGCACAGCAGGCGGCCAGCGCGCGTGCGGCTAGACCCAGCCAGCAACCGTGCTGTGCGCAGCAGCGTACAAACAGCAAATCCTACCTATCCAACGAAAGTGAGAGAGAACAATGCAGCCAAATACGGAACCCCGTCCGACTGGAGTGTCAGCCTTAGCCATCCTGTCGATCATCGGCGGCTTACTGATGCTTGGCCTCGGCCTAATTGGTTTTCAAAAAAGTTTTGATGTCGCCCGCGAGCTAAGCAGCGCCAGCAGCGCTGATCTCGATACACTAGAAGCCTCAATCGCCACTCTGCTACAGCCCTCCGTGGCCGCCATGCGCTTCTGGGCCGTGGTTGCGCTCCTCGAAGGCTCCGTCAATAGTATCACCAGCGTGGGCCTGTGGATGCAGCGCGAGTGGGGGCGCGTGCTCAAACTGAGCTATAGCTGGCTGGCGATCATCCTCGTGGTGCTGCAAGCGCTGTTCAACGGCGGCGCAGCCAATATTATCGCGCTGCCACTGGCGATCTTCAGCGTCTGGTACTTGATTAAGCCCGAGGTAAGCGACACCTTCCTCACGAGCTACGATCTACGTATGCGCCGTCAGATGCGTCAGCAGCAGACGGCTTAGCGCCCCACAGCGCACGCCGATACACCGCCAGCAGCCCCGCTGCCAGCTGATCATAGCCAAAATTCGCCGCAACCCGTCGCCGCGCCGCCGCGCCCATCTGCTCGCGCAGACCTGGGTCGGCGGCGAGCTTGTCGATGGCGGCGGCGAAGGCATCCACATCATCGAGCGGGCAGAGCAGGCCGGTTTGTCCATCCTCGACAACCTCGGGCAGCGCGCTCGCATTCGTTGTGATCACCGGACGGCCACACGCCCCGGCCTCGGCGGCCACGATGCCAAAGCCCTCCACCCGCGCAGGAAACAGCAGCACATCGCACGAGCGGTAGGCCGCGATCAGGCCATCGCGGTCGGGCGTGCCAATGGGCACCATCTGCGGATGCGGCGGCGCAGCCTCGACCGACTGAAAGGAGGCCGTGTAGTACAGCACAACGTCGGCGCTAAGACGGTCGAGAATCTGCGGCAACAGGTCGAAGCCTTTGCGGCGGGTGCGGTTGCCAACAAACAGCAGGCGCAGCGGAGCCGGATGCGGCGGCAGCAGGTCGAGCCGCGCACCATCTGGCGCAGGCGTGAATGTCGCCGTGTCGATGCCATCGTAGACCACAGTGGTGGGGCGCGGGCCGTAGGTGCGGCGCGTCTGCTCCTGCGTATAGCGGCTCACGCACACCACCTCGTCGGCAGAGCGCACGGATAGGCCATCGTAGACGCGCTCGACAAAGCGATAGAACAAGCGCTGCTTGCGCGAGCTATAGGGCTGTAGCAGCGGGTCGGTCACAATGTGGTGCACCGTTGTGACCAGCGGGCGGCCCGGTGCGCGCAGGGCAAAGGCACAGCGCGAGCGCGCCTGAATCAGATCGAAGCCCTGCCACCAGCCGGAGCCAAGCGCGGCGCGGGCGGCAAACGGCGCAAAGTTAAAGGCGTGGGGCAGGCGGCGCAGCGTTGGCGCGTGGCCTGCCTGCTTGAGCGCACGGGTGATGTTCTGAATCCCAATATCAACGCCGCCCTTCCCGAGCGGCGAAACGTAGAGCGGTCGAAGCACACCGAAACTCCTCTAAGGCTGCGGATACGAAACATAGCCCTGCATCATCACCTGGTAGGTCGCATCGGTATCGGTCGCAGAGATTTGCGTCGGCGCGCCGATGGATGCAGGCGGGCTGCTGGGCGGAAACTGCACATCAGCGCCAAACTTTTGCATAGCCGCCTGCTTGAAGCTCTCGACCAGCGCGGCGCGAATAGTATCGTCGCTGCTGCCGAGCGGCACCGTCGCCGTCACCTCAGCGTTGAAGCGCTCGGTCAGGCGTGGCGCAGACGTAGGCGAGGAGACGATCGTCGGCACATCGGTGCTATGCGGGATCAAGTTGCTCAGGCGCTCGCTGACGGCTGGCTGGCCGAGCAAGATCAGCACCCCAACCACCAGCACCACGGCCAGCGGAATCCACCAGCGGAAGCGGCGGCGCGGGGCTTGCTTGGCGGGCTTGCTTGGCGGCTGCTTGGGCTGGCTGGTGGGCTTGGGAGCCTTGGGGCGCGCAGTGGGCGCGGCCTGCTGTGGCTGCGGCACCGCGCTCACATCAGCGGCAAGCTGCGTCGGATCGAGCGCCACAGTCGCCTGCGGCTTGCCAGCGGGCTGGCGCTTGCCTGGCCGCTTGCTGGTAAGCTCCAGCGGCAGGGCGGCGCGAAAGGCGGCGGCGCTCTGCCAGCGCTGATCTTGATCCATCTTCAGGGCGCGCATAATGGCGTCGTCGGTGGCCTGCGAGACCTCGGGGACGAGCGAGCGCACGCTGGGAAACGAGAACGGCGGCTCGTCGCGTGGGTCACGGCCGGTGAGCAGATGGTGCAGCGTCGCGCCAAGCGCAAACACATCGGACTGCGGCGTGGCCTGGCCCTGGTACTGCTCCGGCGGCGAGTAGCCTGGCGTGCCGATGAGCGTGCCGCGCTGATGGGGCTGAAACAGCTTGGCGATGCCAAAGTCCACCAGCTTCACATCACCGGTGGCGCGCTCGATCATCACATTGGAGGGCTTCATATCGCGGTAGATCAGGCGGCGCTCGTGGAGATAGTCGAGCACATCGGCGATCTGGTCGGCCCAGCGTAGGACCATCGGCTCGGAGAAGCGCTTTTCGGGCTGGCGTTTGAGCAAATCCTCAAGATCGCTGCCCTCGACGAAATCCATGGCCAAGTAGTAGCGCCCACCGTGGAGAAAGTGATCGTAGACGCGCGGAATGCGCGGATGCTTCAGCTCGCGCAGCAGCGAAGCCTCCTCCTGAAAGCGCTCGATGGCCTCCTTGCGCTCGGCCTGATCGGTGAAGCGGTCGATCAGGGCCTTGAGCGCATAGCGCTTGCCGGAGTCGTCGATCGCCTCGTAGACCGCGCCCATGCCGCCCTCTTTGATCGCGTGCACAATGCGATACTTGTTTGCCAGCCAGATATTGTTACCGCACTGCTGGCAAAACTGCGCATCGGAGCGATTAAGCGTGTGGCAGATTGGACACAGAGTTTTTTGGGTTGGGGCCGCCATAGTTGTTCCTCACACACCGCTAGCATAGCCTAAAGGTGGTACGCCAGCGCTGGTTGCACTGTTGCAAGTTTAGCCCAGAGTAGGAAGGCTGTCCACTTGTCCAGCGCCCTGCGCTAAGCTGGCGCGCGCACGATGATCAGCGTGCCGACGTATGGCTCGGTCTGGATCGCTCGCTGCATGGCGTTGAGCGCGACCTCCATGGGCACGCCGCCGTTCGCGCTGCCAAGGATGGGCAAGGCGACCGAGCGCCAGCCCTGCGTGCGCACAATCGCCAGCGCATTTTGCACCGCCAAGCTGATCACCGCCGGATATGAGCGCCCAACAAGGCTGATCGCGGCCACGTGGATGATGCCGCGAAAGGCCAGGCGGCCAGCTCCGGTGAGCACCGCTTGGCCGGGCACAAGTGGGCCATAGCGGGCCAGCTCGCGGAAGATCGTAATGCCGCCGCGCTCGCGAATGGCGCTGGCCAGGCCATGGGGGCGCACCAGCCACCACGGCACCAAGTTGCGCGTCCACGCATTAACGATGCCATCAACGGGCTGCTGTAGCAGATCACCATAGACAATCCGAATCGTATTCATCGCGGCCTCACTTCTTAAAAATGTTGCTGTGGGTAGACACGTGCATGAACACAGGGCGGCTATGAGCAGCAACGTTGATCGTGGGCCTCGACGCCAGGGGACAGCCCAACCACGGCGGTCATCCATCACGCTGGGCCAACACGCGGGCGAGCGTAACGGCGCTTGGGCTAGCATCAACTATACAGGATCATAGCCGGGAGCGCCAGATTAAGCAGGTCTAGACATCTCACAAAACCAGCGCCCCCGACGGGGCAATCAGCCTCGCGGCTGACGGAAATGCGCGCGGCAGGGCCTATACTGGCGCGAAGCAAAGGACACACGATGAGCTACACTCGTTCTAATCAGCGCCAGCAAACGAACCAGCCGCCAGGGTCTGGCTAGTGCGCTGTGCCGCGATCACGTCGCCACCAGACCGTCTTGGTCTGGTGGTTTTTGTTTTTAGGAGGATTGGCTATGGTAAGCATATGGCTGCGCGGCTTGGGCATTGGGTTGGCGATCGCCGCGCCGGTGGGACCGATCGGGGTGCTGGTGATCAAGCGTGCGCTGGTGCAGGGCTGGCGCAGCGGCCTGGTCAGCGGGCTGGGGGCGGCAAGCGCCGACGCCTGCTACGGCGCAGTCGCCGCCTTGGGGCTGACTGCGCTGAGCCGTTGGCTGCTGAGCTGGCAGGGCTGGCTGCGCTGGATCGGCGGGCTGTATCTGCTGTGGCTCGCTTGGCGCACGTGGCGCACGGCGACGGCGGAACAGGCGGCGGTGCCAGATACGCGCTCGCTGCTGCGCGCCTACAGCTCCACATTTGGGCTGACGCTGACCAACCCAGCCACAATTGTATCGTTTGGCGCAATCTTCGCGAGCATCAGCGTTGGTAGTGCGCCGCAGAGCGCCTGGGTGCTGGTTGTCGGCGTCTTCTGCGGCTCGGCGCTGTGGTGGCTGCTGCTCAGCGGCAGCATGGCGGCCACGCGCGCCTGGATCGGCCCGCAGCACTGGCGCTGGATCAACCGCGGCGCGGCGCTGGCCCTGGCTGGCCTAAGCCTGCTCATTATTGCCGCCCGCTAGCTGCACCAGCGCTGTGTTAGAGCAATGTTAACGCTCAAGCAGCACTCTTGACATTTATATTACGTTACTGTACTGTAAATATACATGACAGCACACATCCAACAGCTTGTGCCTGCACACACACCCAAGCTAGCGCGAGCAGCCGCTCGCCGAGTGGCGGATGCCACACCAGGAGGACTATCACTATGAGCGCCAACATCAGCGTTCGCAACCCAGACCAGCCGAAGCGTGTTCTTATCGTCGTCGCCAATCCCGCCGTCTCGCCAGTGACTGGCTGGCCCGTCGGCGCGTGGGCCAGCGAGTTTGTCCACCCCTACTGGGAGTTTACCGAGCGCGGCTACAGCGTGGACATTGCCTCGCCGCAGGGCGGGACGATTGCGCTTGACTCGTGGAGCGACCCACGCGACGCCAGCGAGTACTCGGCCCACGACCTGCTGAGCCTTGGCTTTCTCAGCTCGCCGAAGCATGCAGCGCTGCTGGAGAACACGCCGAGCATCGCGGAGATTGACCCCAACGTATACGATGCGCTGTTCGTGGCCGGCGGCCAAAGCCCGATGATCACCATGATCGACGACGAGCGGCTGCACACCTTCGTGGCCAAGTTCTACGAGAGCGGCAAGGTGCTGGCCGTCGTCTGCCACGGCACCTGCATCCTGCTCAAGACCCGGCTTGCCGACGGCAGCCTGCTGGTGGCGGACAAGACCTGGACCGGCTTCGCCAACTCCGAGGAGCAGTTTGCCGACAGCTTCGTTGGCAAGCGCATTCAGCCGTTCTGGATCGAGGATGCGGCCAAGCAGATCGAGAACTCCAACTTTATTGTCAGCGCGCGCTTCCAGCCGTTCGCCGTGCGCGACGGGCGGCTGATCACAGGCCAGCAGCAGTACTCCGGTGCCGCAGCGGCCAAGCTGGTCATCGAGGCGCTCGGCGTCTAAATCGCCGCTATAGTTTGTTCAATGAAATGCTGCGCTGTGGTTGGGGCGGGCCAGCGTGCAGCCGGGCCGGCGCTGCATTCGTCGCTAGTGCTGTGACGCCCATGCACCGGCCAGCGCGCTGGCGAGACGGCGGGCCGCCGAGCAAGCAGCGCATACGGCTCGACCAGCGTGCAGGCGCACGCGCAGCAGCAGACACATGCGGGCCGCACGGTCTGCGCACCCAGCCAGGTGGGCAGACCGCGCGTATCAGAATCAGTTGTTCGAAAAAGGAATTCTATGGCCGCAACATTTGTTTTAGTGCACGGCGCGTGGATGGGGCAGTTCGCCTGGCAGAAGGTCACGCCGCTGCTGGAGCAGGCCGGGCACCACGTTATCACACTCGACCTACCGGCGCATGGCGACGATCAGACTGCCCCGGCGGCGGCAAGCCTCGACAGCTACCGCGACGCCGTTATCGCCGCGATTGGCGCATACAGCGACGTCATTTTAGTTGGGCATAGCTTTGGCGGCATGGTCATCTCGGCGGTGGCCGAGGCGCTGCCGGAGCGGATCAAAACGCTCGTCTACCTCGCCGCCTACCTGCCGCGCAGCGGCGAGAGTCTGTACCAGCTGTCACAGGAGGACAGCGCCAGCATCGTCGGCCAGTACTGGCGGCAGGACGATCCGGCCAACTACTCGCCGGCGAGCATCGCCAGCGACGGCATCGTGCCAGCCTTCGCCGCCGACTGCACGCCAGAGGAGCAGCAACTGCTGATCGAGCGCCAGCGCGCCGAGCCAGTGCCGCCGCTGGCCACGCCAGTCACGCTCAGTGCCGAGCGCTATGGCCGCGTGCCGCGCTGCTACATCGAGACCCTGAACGACCGCGCCGTTAGCCATCAGCTACAAACGCTGATGCTTGCGCGCACGCCGGTTGAGCGCCGCTTCAGCCTGCCAACCAGCCATAGCCCGTTCTTCGCCGCGCCAGCGCAGCTTGCCGCGATCTTGAGCGAGCTGGCCTAGCCGACAAACAGCGCGTCAATCAACTATTGAAACAAGCACGTACAGGTTTCATGCGCCTGTACGTGCTTACTATTGCTGCCTGCGAACCAGAATACCGCTGAAGAATATCAAGTCACGTTGGATCACCAAAGAGCCAGGCCGGTTTAGGGCGCAGCACCACGCACCTGGCAGAGTGCCACCCTGCACCCAATCCAAGGTGAATCGGCATACGCTATAAAGGCTAAACACTCCACTATTGCTCTAAAACAAATGCACTTCAGCGCACGTCAAATGCCAGGTGCCTAGCCAAGTAGCAACAATGGAGAAATAGCATGACAATGTCGCCACAAAAACGTCGTTCCAGGAACATTATGCGCTATGGCAGTATTTTGATCATACTCGGGCTTGTTTTTGTATACTTACGCGGAAATAAGCCACATATTTTCAAGGTTGAAGCAGCAGCGCCACAAACAATGCAGAACTACGAGCACGTTAGCCCATGGCCGCAGCAGCGCGCCGATCTCAACACGGCCGCTGGGTCTGGCGTGGCTGTAGACGCGCAGGGGCATGTGTTTCTGCTGCACCGCGCCGGGCACGACTTCAACAACACCACAACGATCACGGAGCCAACGGTCGTGGAGTACGAGCCGACCAGCGGCGCAATCGTCGCCACATGGGGCGCAAATATCTTTCAGTCGCCGCACGGCATCGCCATCGACAGCGCCGACAATGTGTGGATCACCGACGTGATGACCAACAAGGTCTACAAGTTTAGCCACAGCGGCGAGCTGCTGCTAACGCTTGGCGCGCCGTACTACCGTGGCCTAGAGACCTGCCTCCGCATCCGCAACGAGCTAACGAACCTGCCGTGCATTCGCGACCCATACCTCTTTGCGCGCCCGACCGACATCGCCCCTGGTCCCGACGGCACCATCTACGTCTCCGATGGCTATCGCAACTCGCGCGTAGCAGTGTTCGATCAAGACGGCACCTATCTACGTGGCTGGGGCACGCTCGGCGATGCGCCCGGTGAGTTCTCGCTGCCGCACGGCATCGCCATGGACGCAGCGGGCCTGATCTACGTGGCCGATCGGCGCAACGCCCGCATTCAAGTGTTCGATGGCGCGGGCCAGCTTAAGGATGTCTGGCAGTCGCCAGAGCTAGGCCGCCCGTTTGGCGTTGAGGTTGGCCCAGACGGTGCCATCTATGTGATCGACGGCAGCGACCAGATCGACGACCCGTCTACGCCAGCCCGCAGCCAGATCATCAAGCTTGACCACAGTGGAAAAATCGTTGAGCGCTGGGGCTGGTATGCCGATGAGCCGGAGACCAACGATATTGGCCATGATATCGCCGTTGGCCTAGACGGCAGCATCTACGTTGCGCGCTTGACCGGGCCAAGCATCCAGAAGTTCGCGCCGCAGCCGTAGGCGTGTCCTGCGACAGCAGTGCGCTGCGTTTGCCCAGCAGCGCACTGCGATGCCACCAACACACTTGACTCCTTGTTTTGATTAGTGTATTATCGACACTAATCCGGTGTACAGCGACAGATCGCTGTATATTTTTTGACCGCCAAATAGTGTCTTTTTGACATTATATAAACCACATCCACCAGCGACAAACGCCAGGAGGGAGCCATGAAACTTGCCATCGACATTGGGCCAACGCTCGCCCGCGCCGCCTACCTTGACGCAAGCGGAGCGCCACAGCTTGTAGGCTGGCCAGACGGCAGCAGCGCGCTGCCAGCGCTGGCGCGTCAGACCATGCATGGACTGCTGGTCGGCACCCCGGCCGCCCAAACGCTGGTCGGCAACGCCGAGACCACGGTTGTTGGCTGCACGCGGCTGCTTGGCGGGCAAGGCACGTGGCCGCCAGAACTCACTGAGCGGCTGCCCTACAGCGTGCGCGACATCGACGGCACCGCCTACTGCAACTTGCTCTACGCTGAAGTAAGCGCACCGAGCATCTACGGACAGCTTGTGCACGCACTTGTCGCCGCCGCCGAGCACAGCAGCGGCCAAGCGGTCGATGGTGTTGTGCTGTGTGTGCCCGCCGGGGCCGAGCACCGCTTCCGTGTAGCGGCCAAAGCAGCGGTGGAGCAGCTTGGGCGGCCGGTGCAGCGCATCATCAATCAGCCGAGCGCGGCGCTGCTAGCGGCCAGCGTGCCCGCAGACGCCAGCATCATCGCCGTGGTCAACTGTGGTGCAGGCTCGACTGAGGTCACAATCGCCGAGCGCCTCACGAGCGGCACGCGCATTCTCGCCACCGCCAGCGACATGGTGCTTGGCAGCGACGATCTGGCCTGGACCGTGGCGCGCAGGCTCAGCGAGCGCTTCCAGCACACCAGCGGCATTGATGTGTGGAGCGCCGACCGCGCTGGTGTCGCGCGGGCTGGGCTGCAGCGGGCGGCAGCCGGAGCGCTAGAAACCTTGGTTCATGCACCAGAGACGCTGCTCGTGCTTGATCACGGCGGTGGCTTTGGCCGCGACCTAGCCACCGTGGTGCGGCGCAGCGATGTTGACACATGGCTCCAGCCACAGCTAGAGCAGATCGGCGCACTGTGTCGGCGCGCCCTGCAGAGCAGCCAGCGCCAGCCGAGCGCCATCGACGCAGTGGTGCTCATCGGCGAGGCCGCCCACCTGCCGCAGCTGCGCCAAACGATCGCCGCCAACTTTGCACGCCCGGTCGGCCAGCTCCAGACCCATGGAGCGGCAACGCTGGCGGTACGCGGCGCGGCGCTCGCCAGCGCTCAGGCGGCTCCGCTCGTCTGGGATGTCACGCCATATCCGCTGGGCATCAACTGCTACTACGGCGCGGAGGAGCTGTTCAGCCCGATCATCAGCGCCAACACGCCAATCCCGACCCCAGCTGTGCATACTGCCGAAGCCTACACCCAGAGCTACCAGACGCGCTTCCCAGACCAGACCAGCGTGCAGCTGGACATGCTCCAGTATCGTGGCCCGCGCACACCGCAGACCTACGGAGCCAACCGGGTTTACCCCAACGAGTGCGAGCTGCTCGGCAGCTGGGCGTTCAGCGGCCTGAAGCCGAAGCGCGGCCAGTGTGCTGGCTTCACCGTCACATTTAGCATCGACGGCGACGGCATTGTCCATCTCAGCGCAGTCGAGACAGCGACCGGACATCGGCTCGATGTGCAGACACGCGGCAGCCTCTGAGCGGCGGCAGCCTCTGAGCGCACGCACTAGGCCGCCATGAGCAAGGTTGCCAGTGCCTCGCTGAGCTTGGTGTCAAGACTATCCTGATTGAACAGCGGCTGCTGACGTTGCTTGGCTGCAATCAGCCGCTCAAGCTCGTGTGCCATATAGCGCAGATGCGCGTTGTTCAGCTTCGTGTGAATACCGGTGTACTCCCGAATCGCCTTAACGTGCAGCCATAGATCAGCGGCATAGTCGGACTGCTTGTTGATAAAAAACCACTCGCTGAGCAGCTCAAGTCCAAAGCTAATCTCGACATTATTTTTGGAATCGATGTACTGCTTGAAGGTTTCCACAACCAGTGGATAGGCAGTTGGCAGATCGTTCAGGCGCATATACACCAGCGCGAGGTAGCGTGTCATCGTGAATGGTGCCCAGAGGCCGAGCTGCTTGTGCAGATCGATGCTTTGCTGAAGCAGCGGAATAGCCGTCGTAAAGTCATCTAGCTCCACATAGCAGCAGCCAAGATTGCCCATCAGCGAGCAGCGCAGATCTTCAGCGTCGATCACATCACAGAGCGCAAGGGCCTCCTGGTAGAGCGGGATCGCATCCTCGTAGCGATTTTCGCGCGCATAGGATAGCGCGATATTGGCGATGTTCAGCGTTTCTAGGTAGCGCTTGCCCTGCTGACGATTAAACTCGCGCGCCTTCTCCAGCAGGCGGCGCGCCTGCTCGAACTTGCCGTGATTCGAGGCAATCGTGGCCAAGTTATTCCAGAGCTGAGCGCACAGCTCGGTATCCTGCTGGGCCTCAAACCACTTCAGGCTATGCTCCCACACGCGACGCGCGTCGTCGAGCTGGCCGAGACGAAAGTAGATCAGGCCCGCGCCGTACTGTAGGCCAGCGATCTCGGCTGACTCGAGCTGCTGCTGCTGGCCTAGTAGCAGCTCGAGCCAATCCTGCGCCTCGTGCACATCGCCGCGATTCATCCAGAAGCGGCTGAGCGCAGCGGCCATGCGTGCGGCAAGTGGCAGCTGACGGTTGTTGATGCTCCAGTTGAGCGCAGCGCGCGTGTTGGCACGCTCAACCTCCAGCTGCGCATAGGGCTTGGCAATCGAGACATCGCCTCTGCGCCACTGCTCATGGACCTGCGCAGTCAGGCGCTCGAATGTTTGGGCGTGGCGCAGTGCATACTGGGCCAGCTGCGGATCATCGGCAAGGCGGCGCCGGGCATCCTCCACCACCGCATCGACCATCGAGTAGCGCAGCGTGCCATCGGCACGCTCCTCGGAGAGCACAAGATGGCGCGCCACCAGCGCACGATGCAGCGTATCCACCGTCCAGCCTGGATGGTTCAGCATACAGACGGCCTGGGCCAGATCTTGCGTCCATCCGCCATGAAACACGCCGAGCTGCGGATAGACGCGCTGCAGCACCGGCGGCATGATCTTGTAGCACCAGTCGAGCACTGGCTGAATAATATCCGAGCGCCGTAGCGGCGTGCCAGAGTCAAGCGGCGGCAGGTAGTTTTTCAACAGCAGCAGCACATCGCGTAGTGGCATCTGGCGACTGTTGGCGGCCACAATCTCAATCGCCAGCGGCAGTCCGTGCAGGCGCTGGCAGATCTCGCGCACAAACGGCACAGCAGCCGACGTCATCTGAAACGTGGGCTGCGTCTGGCGTAGCCGGTCGACAAAGAGCGCCACGGAGGCAAACTGAAGCAGCTCGGCCTCGCTGTAGTCGGCATCGTTGAGCGGAATAGCGAGCGGCGGAATGCGCACCACCGTCTCCTCGGCGACGCGCAGCGGCTCCTGGCTGGTGATCAGCATGCGCAGCTCGGGACACTGCTGCAAAAGCTTGAGCAGATCAGGCGCAGCATCGAGCACCTGCTCTAGATTATCGAGCACCAGCAGCAAGCGCTGCGCGCCAAGCTCGGCCTGAACATGGTCAAGCGCTGGAGTGCTGTCGGTGAGCTTGATGTCGAGCGCAATCGCGATAGCAGGGATGACAAGGTCGGCCGTGTAGATCGCTGCCAGATTGACGAAAACACAGCCAGCGGGAAAAAACGCTTCGAGCTGTTGGGCAATTTGGTGGCTCAGGCGGGTCTTGCCTGTGCCACTGGTGCCGACAAGCGTCACAAGGCGCTTGTGTTGGAGCAGAGCGGCAACGGACGCGGCATCGGCTTCACGGCCAATAAAACGGCTGGTGTAGCTTGGAAAGTTGATCAGCGGCATGGTGGCCTCCCCAGTGTTTCACAGCATGAGTATTGTAGAGCAGTCTGCCGCTGCTTTACAATATCTGTCTGCGTCCATCTTAGCGCACAGCTTCTTTCCCCACGCTTAACGCCACCTTAACGATTAACGCTAGCCCTGCCCACCAAACCGGCGCAGATTCATGCTTGACACTATTATTGAATTAGTGTATTATTGACACTAATTCTGATGCATATGAGCACCTTTTTCATGGCCATCAAATAGTGTCATTTCGACAATAAGGAGGTCGCCAATGACTCCGCCAACAGTCACCGTTGTCATAGCGCAATGCGTGCAGCGCTCGTTTATCAGCCCGCTACCTGGCCCAGACCCGCGCTTCAAGCCGTGTCATCTGCACGCCGGCTACGCCAACACGGTGCGGCTGCTCGGTGGCGGCCCGCAGAATCTGCCCAACGTGCTGGAAGATTTTCTCTGGCGCGCCCATGGCGGCGAGGATGGCCGCCTCGCCGGCAGCGAGTTTGTGCACGTGATCTATGTGGACGACGAGCACATCGACGATGGCTCGGAGCTTGTGCAGCAGCACTTCGCCCAGTTTGGCCGCCACTGCGTGCCTGGCGAGATCGACGCCAACGGCATCGAGGGCTATCTTGGCACTGGCCGCACCGCCGAGTGGCGCAACCTGCGCAACGGCCGCACCCACGTTGTGCGCACACCAGGGCTGAACGACAATATGTATGGCACTGGCTTCATCCCGGTGCTCACCTCGATTTGCCAGGAGGCCGAGGAGGTCTACGGCGTGCGGCCAGAGGATATTCGCATCCTCAATATCGGCGGCTGGAGCATCATCAAGGAGCTGTTCTGCGGCGTGTGGGAGCTGATGCACCACGGCATTCCAGACTATCGCGATCCCGATAACCGCGAGGCCACCATCCGCTTCGCCACTGTGGCGCTTAGCGACAGCCTGAGCTACTCCGTGCAGCGCGAGCACCACAATATTGCGCTGGACATCACGGCGATGATCGGCGGCACCGTGCTACGCACGCCCAGTGAGGCGCTGGCGTTCTGCGGGCTGGCGGCATAGCGCGGCGCGGCAACCATGAGCTACTTTGCGGCCCAGCTCGGCTCTATGCCGATACCAACGCCCCACGGCCTCGCGCTTTGGCCCAGCGGCACGAGCTGGGTGCTAACCTGGAGCGCACCGCCGCCAGGCATCAAGCAGGCGCAGGTATTCGCTGGAGCCACAGCGCTGACGCCGCTCTGCAGCGTGGCCGCCCACGCATGCCGCTGGGATGTGCGCCACCCTGGACCGCGCTTCAGCCTCGCGTGGCTGCGCGATACAACCTGCGGCCCGAGCGCACCAGCGGTGCAGCTGCCGACGTTGGCTGCCACGCCGCCGCTGCCGGACACACCAACACGCTGCCCACTGTGCCAGGGGACACTCGCGCCTGCGGGGCCGCTGTGGCGCTGCACCGGCCGCTGCGGCGCACGCTGGCTGCCAAACGACAGCGGCCAGCTGCTTGATCTGGCCGGGCTGGCGCTCGGCATCTGTCGCTGCTGCGAGCGTCCGCGGCCGCTGGTGCGCGGTCCCGACGCGCCGCTCTGTCCCAACACGCAGCGCCAGCATATCATCGCTAGCAATGGGCAGACCCAGCTTGTGCAGCAGCTTGACCTTGGGCTATGCGCCTGCTGCGCACCGCCACAGCCGCTCGTGCAGCTTGAGCAGCATGTTATCTGCCCGGCGCATCCGCAGCAGCCCTATGTCAACATCGGCGGCACCTGGCAGCCAACGCCGCCGAGCGCCACACCGAGCGCCACGCTCGCCGCCATCGATAAGGCGCTGAGCGCCAACACTGCCAAATGGACGTTGTACGGATTATTTGATGTCAATACGGAGGAATGATGATGAACGAGACGCTTACGCTGATCACACCAACGTGCATATGCTGCGCTCAGCCTGCACCGCTGCTGCCCCGCGATGACCTCGCGCCAGGGCTAGCCGCCTGCCAGCACAGCGGTCAGCTCTATCGGCCCAACGGCGCAACCTACGTGCCGACGACGCTGCCGGAGATTGGCGGCCCGCCACGCGCTGTCACCAGCCAGACGATCGACCTAAGCCAGGCCGGATACGCCTAAACATTGGTGGAGCCAGCCATACTGGGGGGTTGGCTGGCTCCGATCGCCTACTCACCGATGATCTTGGAGTGGCTGCGATAGGCCGGAGGGAAGCGATAGACATCGACGCCGTCGGGCGTGGTGCTATGCAGCACCATATCGCGATCCCCAAGATCGGCCAGGTACGCTGCCAGCTCGGCAATCGGGATGCCCGTCTCGTCGGCGATCATCGACTGGGTCATCTCAACGCCAGGGTTGTTACGCAGCAGGTTGATAATTTGCTCGGCCTGCTCAGATGAAAGATGCGGCTGTTGCATCGGAGTACTCCTTTCGCTTGCACAGTTCCACCTCTTCACAGAGCAAGTTTGGCTCCAGCAGGCCGCGCCACAAGGAGCAGCGTATGCTACAACACACGCAGATCAATCAGCGCGACTATTCGTGGCGCATCGACGCGACCGCCGCCGCCAGCGCCGCCGCATGGGTTGCCGCCAAGCCGCATGTGTGGCAGGCCGACCTACAAGGCATGGCGACCTATTTTCCGCATTGGCTGCTGGTTGGCGGGCGCGCTGGCCGACCACTCCAGTGCGCCACCTGCCACGCGCCGATTGTGCCGCTGAGCGCCGCGCTGCGCTGCCTGCTGTGCCAGCAACCACACACCTGCGACAACCTTTTTTGGGTCGGGCAGATACCAGCGCTAGCGCGGCCCGAAACGCATTTTCAACAGCGCCAGGCCGACCTGCGCCAGGCCGGGTTTGCCGAAGTGACCATCGCGCAGCAAACCTACCTGCTGGTGCCGCTCACGGTGAGCTATCCGCAGCAGTGGCCCAATCAGGAGCCGCTCATTGCTTACAGTCCGCGCTGGCTGCGCACGCTCGGGCTGCCAACATCCAGCGCTGCGCATCACCTGATCAGCAATGGGCGCGCCTGCATCTTTGGCTACGCCGACTGGGTCGCTCAGCCGATCCACAGCGTGCTTGGCCAGCGCATGCTCAACCACATCACCAGCCTGCTGAAGATCGCCGCCGGACAATCGCCAGCGCACGCCTTTATCGGTCGCAGCGCTCACTAGGAGCCAGCCCATGACCACAGAGCACTTCGAGCGCATCCGGCCCATCGTAGGCCCATGGCTCGATCAGGCCGAGGTTGCTGTGTGGCGCTTGCCAGCCGCAGCCGGGCTGGTTGCCTACTTGGCCGCCAGCGGCGTGCGGCGCTGGCGCTGGGACGGTGAGCCTGCCGCACAGCAGCAGATGCAGGCGCTTTTACAGGCTCAGCATGGGCAGCATTTAGCGCTCGATTGTCAAGCGTTTACGCAGGCAGAGCCGCCAAGCCTGATGCTGGCGGTTGGCGATGGCCCCACGCTTGCGCAGCACTGGACAACGCTGCGGCGCTGGTCGGTGCCGCTGGTGCTAGCGCTGCCGCCAACCGCCGAGCGGGCGGCCCTCGCGCGCGTTGTTTTTGTTGATGATGACACCGCTGCTGCTCGCCGCTGGCTGCTGCAACAAGCGCCTGGCCCGTGGTCAGCCACGCGCTGGGCAACGGCTCAGCCATTGATCGCCGGACTCGCCCGCGCCGTCTTGCTGCGCGATACGCCGCTGGCGCGCCCCGACCTGCTGGCGGGATGGCAGCACGGTCAGCGCGTCTACGCCTGGGAGCATCCCAACCTGCCGCTCCAGGCGTGGGGCGAGACGCCGCCGCTTGGCACGCCAGAGTTCACGCCGCCAGCGACGCCACGCGGCACCCTGCTCATTGCGGGCCTAGGCAGCCTTGGCAGCGTGGCCGCATGTGCGCTCGCCCCGCTTTTCGAGCAGCTTGTGCTCGTCGATCCAGATCATGTTGATGCGGCCAACCCGGTGCGCCAGGCATTTCCAGTCAGCAGCGTTGGCCAGCCCAAGGCGCAGGCGCTCGCAGCCCAGCTTGCAGCCAGCACCCACGGCCCAGCCATCCACCCATCCAACGCCGCCGACCAGCAGCGCGATCTACATCAGCCCACGCCTGCGCACGACGCCGCCGACCTGCGCCTACCAGCACCGCCCGCGGCTATGCACCCACGACCGGCTAGCACCCACGGCCCAGCCATCCTGCCAGCGAACGCCAGCGACCAGCAGCGCGATCTGCATCAGCCTGCGCCTGCGCACGACGCCGCCGACCTGCGCCTACCAGCACCGCCCGCGGCTATGCACCCACCACCGGCCAGCGACCACGGTGCAGCCATCCTGCAACCTGTGCCACAGGCTAGCGCCGTCCCAACGATTCACGCCTACAGCTGTGCGCTTGATGCGGCCACCACAGCCACGCTCATCGCTGAGCACGGCGTGAGTATGGCGCTGGTTGCCACCGGCACAGCGGCTGATTTTGCCATAGCCGCAGCGCTGCGGGCGGCCAACGTGCCCCATATCGTTGGGCGCTGCTACCCGCGAGCACACTACTGGGAGGCGATCATCGTCGATGGCGAGCGTGGACCGGCCTTCGACGCACTGCGTGGCCACATCCGACCAGGGCCAAGCGCAGCACCAACGCCGGAGCAGCGCGCGGCCTACAGCGAGCTAGGCGCGCTTGAGGCGGAGCCAGCGACCTTGATCGAGTCCGGCTGGGCGGCGCAGTGGCTGGCACGGCTCTGTGGCGACCTGCGCCAGCCGCAGGGGCTGCGGCCACGCTACCTGCTGCAGCTGCTGCACAACGAACAGACCTGCCTGATTGGCGGCACACAGGTGCAGCCTACAGCGGCTGGGCCAGCCTATCAGATCGAGCAGCCGGGCCAAGTGCGCGCCTGGCAGCGCCAGAACATCCGCCAAGCGGCGGCCCCTGGCTTGCAGAAGCTTCCGCCAGCGAGTACACTGCCCGCACTTGTCTGGATGGAGGACGAACATGAGCAGACTGATTGACATCTCCCTGACCATCTCCAACGCGCTGCCGGTCTGGCCTGGTGATCCGAGCATCACGCTAGAGCGCGTGAGCGACATCGACGCTGGCGCAGCAATCAATATGTCACGGCTTGATGCCGGCGTGCACACCGGCACCCATGTTGACGCGCCGCTGCACTTCATCCCGCACGACCTGAGCGTCGATGAGCTAGAGCTAGACCGCTTCATCGGCGAGTGTCAGGTGATTATGCTGGATGGTGCAGGGCCAATTACGGCCGACGAGCTAGCGGCCGCCAGCATCGCCACAACCACCGAGCGGCTGCTGATCAAGACCAGCAACTCGCAGTGGTGGCAGAGCAACCCCGAAACCTTCAACAAAGATTTCCGCGCGCTGCACAGCTCCGCCGCCCGCTGGATCGTTGAGCGCGGGATACGGCTCGTCGGCGTCGATTATCTCTCGGTTGAAGCCTTCGAGGCCGAGGAGCACCACCCGACGCACAACATTTTGCTTGGCGCGCGGGTCGGGGTGATCGAGGGCCTGAATCTGGCGCAGGTTGAGCCAGGGCGCTATCGTCTGATGTGCCTGCCGCTCAAGCTCAAAGGCAGCGACGGAGCGCCCGCACGGGCCGTGCTCGAAACCCTCGACTAAGCGCGAGCTACTCCAACACCATCGCGGCTGCGTGAAGCACATCGGCGGTCGTCGCCACCAGATCCAGCGCAGCTCCAGCCTGCCACTCCTGCGCAAACTGCTCGGCTGAGAGGCGCTGCTGGAGCTGTGTCTTGAGCGCGCTGATGTGCTGCTGATCGAGCGGATAGATGGGCGTGTGCAGCGTCTGGCGCGCCGCAGTGGCCAGCGCCAACCAGCGCACAGCCGGAGCCGCAGCATCGGTGTGGAGCGTAAGACAAGCCAGCTCCTCAAGCGCCAGGATCAGCGCGAGGCGAATTGGCACCGGCACCGCCACCGCCAGGGCCTGCCGCAGCGTCTGGCGGGCCTGATCCCACTCGGCGCGCAGCAGGTGCAGCCGGGTTAGGGCCAGCCAAGCGACCACCGTTGGGCGCGTTGCCGCCAGCTTCTGAAACCCCGCCAGGGCCTCGTTCAACAGCGTGTAGGCGGCATCGAGCCGTCCCTGAGCGAGCAGCAGGCGACCCTGGCGGCTGCGCACAATGCACAAATCGTAGCGCTGGCCTGTATCGGCGAACATAGTTGCCGACTCGGCATACAGCTGCTCGGCGCGGCTCAGCTGGCCCTGGAACAGCTCAATCCCGCCGAGCGTGCTAAGGGACGCTGCCGTCTCGCGGACCATGCCGATATCGCGCGAGATGGCCAGGGCCTCAGAGCCAAGCTCCAGCGCCTCATCAAAGCGGCCCAGCTCGCTTTTGCACACAGCCATGTTGTTGAGCGTCACGGCCATCAAGCCTTTATTCTGCTCCTGCCGATGGAGCTGGAGGGCCTCGGCATAGTACTCAAGCGCGCGCAGAAAGTCACTCTGCGCCGAGCAGACCATGCCTAAGTTGGCGAGACCACGCGAGATGCTATTGTTATTGATCGGCGTCTCCTGGCGATAGAGCTGGAGGCTCTGCTCGTAGGCGGCGCGGGCGGCGCTGAGGTCATCGCGATGAAAGGCCACCAGGCCCATATTGTTCAGCACCGCGCCCTGGCCGTGAGCATCGCTGGTGTGATTAAAGGCATCGAGGCTGTGCTGGTAGGCTTGGTAGGCTTGATCGTAGTCGCCCTGGAGATAGCGCAGCACACCGACCGTTTTCCAGGCGTGGGCCAGCACGACGTGGGATGCCTGCACCGGCGGGCGCAGCGCCTGCTCCAGCCACTGTCGACCCTCGGTATAGTAGCCCCGCTGAATCCAGAACCAAAACAGTTCACCGAGGATGTGTGCCGCCGTCTCGCGCTCATCCTGCTCAAGCAGCCAGCTCAGCGCCGCCCGAATATTGTGCACCTCGCTATCGAGCAGCCGCAGGTTCTCGCGCAGCTCTGGGCCTTGCAGCGAGGGGGCGATCTGCTCGACAAGCTGGCGGTAGTACTGTGCGTGGCGGGCGGCCACGGCGCGCCACTCATCCTGGCGCTTGAGCAGCAGCTCGGCATAGGAGCGCACAGCGTCGAGCATGGTATAGCGGCGCTTCTGGCCCGGCAGCGTCTCCTCCAGCACAAGATTTTTGGCGACGAGGAGAGCGAGCAGTGGCTCGACATCGGCCGCAGGGGCACAGACAGGATCGACCGCCGCCGCAAACCAGCCGCCTAAGAAGATGCCTGCGCGGCGAAACACCGCCTGCGCCTCGGCTGGCAGGCGTGCATAGCACCAGCTCAGCACCGGCTCCAACACGTCGGTGCGGCTCGTCGAGGCCATGGAGCCACCAGCGGGCTTCAGCGCCAGGTGATTGCGCAGCAGCACCAGCAGATCGGCAGGCGAGAGCGCCGCGCTATGGGCCGCCACCAGCTCAATCGCCAGCGGAAAGCCCTGCACCAGCCGACAGATCTCGACCACCGCCGCGACATTGTCGCTGGTCAGCTGAAACTGTGGCTGAACCACCTGCATACGATCCACAAACAGCGCGACAGCGGGGTACTCGCGCATCTCATCAAGCGCCAGCGTATCAAGCTCGGCATGGGGAAAGGCCAGCGGTGGCACCACATAGGCATATTCAGGGGCCACATCCAGCGCCACCTGGCTTGTGAGCAGCAGCGTGAGCTGCGCGGTGCCCTGCAGCAGCGCCAGCAGATCGGCGGATGCGGCCTGCACCTGCTCGACATTGTCCAGCACCAGCAGCATCTGCTTATCGGCCAGCGCTGCGGTGAGCGTATCCAGGAGGGAGGTGTCGCTCTGCTCGCGCAGGTCAAAGGCGGCGGCGATGGTCGGCAGCACCAGCTCGGCCTCTAGGACAGGCGCAAGTGAGACAAACACAACGCCATGCGCAAAGGCATCGGCAAGCGCAGTGGACACTTCGAGGGCTAAGCGGGTTTTACCAGCGCCGCTGTGACCAACCAACGTTACCAAGCGCTGCTCAGGATCAAGCAGCAGCGCACGAATTTCAGCGGACTCCTCAGATCGACCGATCAGAGCTGTGTGGTACGTGGGCAGCTGAATCAGAGGCGGTTCCTGCATCTGTGGCTCCTTCACCGTATGAGGATCGTTTCCGGGCTAGCAACCATTATAGGGGATGTTATGTGCAACTAGTGCTCATGCGCTGCTGCCCGCTCACAGCAAGCGCTAGGCCGCAGGAGCGAGGTTTGTCAAAAATGAGTGACACGGCTATAATAATGGCCGCCGCAGCCGAGCGGCTTTTTGCGTCCAGGAGGTTCACTGTGGAATTAACGCTCACGATTGGCGAGTTGCTGCTCTCTATTGCGATCATCGTGATCACGCTGCTTCAGGCCAAGGGCACCAGCGCCAGCGTGTTTGGCGGCCGCAACACCGCCGCTAGCTACCGGACACGCCGTGGTCTTGAGAAAACCCTTTACAATATGACCATCGTGCTCGGGCTTATGTTCTTGGTCGTTGCCCTGGTTCACCCACGGCTGATTAATCTATAAACAATGGCTCGTCGCATCCGCTGGCAAATACTCACCACCCTTATCTGTGGGGCGATCGTCCTTGGGCTGATCAGCCATCTTGCGCTGGCTACAACAGCACAGGGCGACCCAACTCAAGGCGGCACCTACCGCGAGGGCTTGGTGGGCCAAGTTAACTCGCTCAATCCCCTTCGCGGCACACAGCAAACCACCGCCGAGGCGGATCTAACCGCGTTAATTTTCGAGGGGCTGACGCGCGTCGAAACCACCGGGGTGGTCGCCCCGACCCTCGCCAGCGGATGGCAGATCTCGCCCGATCAGCGCACCTACACCGTGACGCTGCGCCCCGATGTACGCTGGCACGACGGCGTTCCGTTCTCGGCAGACGATGTTGTCTGGACGATCAGCTGGATACAAAGCGATATGTTCGACGGCGATCCAGCCCTCGCCGCGCTCTGGCGCAATATTCGGCTCACGCCGATCGACACCATGACGCTGCGCTTCGATCTGCCAGCACCGTTCGCGCCCTTCCCCAGCCAGATGGCCGTGCCGATCACACCAGCGCATATTCTGCGCGCTGCCGATCCAGCCGCCCGCGCCGCCTGGGCCGAGCGCCCTGTTGGCACCGGAGCCTACCGGCTCGCTGATCGTCAGCCCACCCAGCTCACCCTCACCGCCGTTGAGAACTATCGCCCTGGCACCGCCAGCGTCGATCCGCTGCCGCAGCCCAACCTCGACACCTTGGAGTTTTGGCTCTACCCAACGCTGCAAGATGCCCAGGCTGCGCTCAGCCGCGACACAGTCGATGCGCTCACCTACAATGTCACCGAGCGCGGCGAGCTGCCACTGCCAGTAGGCTACGAGCGCGTGCGCGCACCACTGGCCGACTATATCGTGCTCACCTACAATCTGCGCCAGCCGCTGCTCCAGGAACAAAACCTGCGCCAGGCCCTATCCTATGCCGTTGACCCACAGGCGGTCATCGCGCAGGCGCTGAACGGCCTAGCTGTGCCATTGACCACGCCAATTCTGCCATCTTCGTGGGCACACGCCGCTGGCCTCACGCCCTATGTTGATGATGCCGAGCATAGTCGCGCCAGCAGCCTGCTCGATAAAGTCGGCTGGGAGCGCGACGGCGCTGCGTTCCGGCAGCGCAATGGCTCAACGCTGCACTTTACGCTGATCACTGGCGACACCGACGAGCGCCAGGCCGTGGCCAATGTCGTCGCCGATCAGCTCGCCACTGTCGGCATCAGCACCACGGTGGAGCCGCTGTCCGCCAGCGAGCTAGATCAGCGCCTCAGCCAGCACGATTTCGATCTCGCCATCCACGGCTGGTCCAACCTAGGCAGCGATCCCGATGTGTATGAGCTGTGGCACTCCTCGCAGGTGAACGCCGCCAACGTCGCGGGCCTCGCAGACCCAACCATCGACGAGTTGCTGGTGCAGGGCCGCCAGACAAGCGATCTGGAGACGCGCAGCGAGATCTATCAGCAGTTCCAAGAGCGCTGGCTCGCCTTAGCGCCAGCCGTAATGCTGTACCAGCCGCTGCTCGAAGAACAGTTCGCACCGTCGATTCAGGTGCTCGGCCTCTCCGCCGATGTCAGCCAGTCCGAGGTGCTGTACCGCCCCGCCGACCGCTTTCGCCGCCTAGCCAACTGGTATCAGGTCAACACCCGCCAGATTCGCTCCGACCTGCGTCAAAATCCGGTGATTCAGCGCCCACGCTAGTCGCCCCCATCCAGCCCAGGAGGTGCGCATGCCCACGCCAACCTCGCCCACCATTGGCTATCGTGTGGCTGCCATCGCCACCTACGCCGATCGCATCCTGCTCCATCGCGCCGAGACCGATCCATTTTGGAGCTTGCCCGGCGGCAGCATTCGCCCTGGCGAGTCGTCTCCAGCAGCCCTGCATCGCGAAATGCAGGAGGAGCTAGGCTTGACCATCCGCATCGAGCGGCTGGTCTGGATGCTTGAGTACTTTTTTCAGCACCAGGGGCGGCCCGCCCACGAGCTAGGGCTGTACTACGCCATCACCTTTCCCACCGCACCAGGCATCTATCACGCCGCCAGCGCCTTCTCCGGCTGGGAGGGCGACGAGCACCTGACGTTTCAGTGGTTCACCTGGGCCGAGGTCGTCGATCTGCACGTGTACCCGTCGTTGCTTAAGTCACACCAGGTGCTGCCAATCACGCCGCAGCATCTGGTCTACCACGAGCCGCTCTAGCGAGACTGCGATGTTGTCTACCTTTGCCTTACCGCCAGGATTAAACTGGAGCAGCGAGCGCCAGCGTTTCGCTGATCAGAATCTGCTGGTGCTCAAGCCCACGCCAGACCAGCTCGACGCACTCCTGACGCAGCTTGTGCAGGCCAGCGCGCAGCTACGCGCCATTCCGCTGCCGGAGATCGTCGCCGCGCTTGATCGCGTGACACAGCGCTGGCTCGATCCGGCCTGCCCTGAGCGGCAGGCGCTTGTGCCAGCCCTCGCCGCGATTGCTGGCTACAGCCAGGCGATGCTTGACCATGTGCTCGGGCGCATGGCGCTCGACTGGCGCGCCGAGGCGCTCTGGCAGCGCATTAACGCTCAGCTGCACGATCCGCTTGTCTTGGATATGTGGCGGCCTTACGGGTCGGGGATGACCCGTGCTTGGGGGCCAGAGCTGATCTGGCATGTGACGGCAGGCAATGTGCCCGGCGTGGCGGTGCAGAGCCTTATCGACGGGCTGCTCGCGAAAGCGCCAGCGCTGATCAAGCCTGCCAGCGCCGAGCCGCTGCTAGCGGCCACCTGGGTGCACATGCTCTGCGCAGAGCTGCCAGCGCTGGCCCCGGCCATGGCCGTGATCTGGTGGCCTGGCGGCAGCCGCGCCGAGGAGCAGCTGGTGCTGCAACACGCCAGCACCGTGATCATCAACGGCAGCAACGCCGCTGTGGCCGATCTGCGCGCACGCATGCCCGCCCACGTCCAGCTGCTCGACTACGGCTCGCGGCTCTCGTTTGCAGTCGTAACCAGCGCCGCCCTGCAGCACAGCACGCTGGCCGCCGACCTGGCCTACGATATCGCCGTTTTCGATCAGAGCGGCTGCGTATCGCCGCAGCTGGTGTTTGTCGAGGGCAGCACCGCTGCCGCCTCTACGCTGGCCGCCGCCTTAGACGCTGAGCTGGCAGCACAAGAGCGCACGCTCCCACGTGGGCCGCTTAGCGCCGATCAGGCCAGCGCCATCCGCCAGCACCGTGATGCAGCCGAGTGGCGCGAGCTAGCTGGTCAAGCTGTGTCCATCTATGGGCCAGCCAATACCCGCTGGTCGATCATCGTTGATCCACAGGCGACGCTCGCGCCAGGCTGTGGCGGCCGCACCATCACGCTGCGCCCGCTTGCCGATCTCACAGCGCTGCCGACGCTGCTCGCACCACTGCGGCCATTTCTGCAAAGCGTGGCCCTTGCGGCGACTGGCGCGCAGGCCCACCACCTCGCTGAGCTGCTGGCCCGGAGCGGCGTCTCGCGCATCACGGTGCCTGGCGCGCAGGGCTGGCCGCAGCCCGCTTGGCACCACGATGGCCGCAATCCACTGAGCGCCCTGCTACGCTGGAGCGACTGGGAAGCGCCAGCGCTATGATGGCTGCCAGCGAAACTTCACCGCCGACACCGCCAGCGCCGCCAGAAAAATCCCAAATAGTAGCACAAACGACCACGTGTACTTCTGCGCTGGCTCACCGATCCATAGGCCGCTAGCCGAGTCGACGACGTGCGACAGCGGCACATAGTCCGTCACCTTCTGCAGCCACTCGGGGAACTCGTTGCGTGGAATCGCCGCCCCTGATGTAAAGAACATCACGAAAAACACCGCCGAGCCGGCCGTCTGCGCGGTGCGCACCGTCGAGGATAGGCCGCCAACGGCGAAGCCAACGGCGAACATCGCGGCCATGCTCAGCACAAATACTGCCGTCACCAGCAAAATATTGCCGCCGAAGCGCACATGAAACAACGCCGCGCCCACAGCAATGATGATAATCGCCGACAGCACAAACATCAAACACTGCACCGCAATCTGCACCGTCAAAAAGACGCTCAGCGGCATCGGTGTTACCTGATAGTGCTTAAGGATGCCGCGCTCGCGGTAGTCGGCCATGGTGATCGGGATCGACATCAGGCCAAGGTTGGCGATCACCATGGCAAACAGCGATGGCACATAGACATCGATAAAATGATAGCCCTTCTCGACCTCCAGCGAGCCATACACCGTGCCGAAGATCAGCAGCAGAATGGCTGGAAAGAACAGTGTAAAGAACAGCGCGAACGGCTCGCGCAGAAACAGCTTGCACTCGGCCACAAACATCTTCCATATTGATTTGAGGAACATCAAGCCTACTCCTTACGATACTCGCGCCCGGTCATCAGCAGATACAGATCATCGAGGCTAGCCCGGCGCGACTCAATCGTGTTTGTCGGCACACCGTGCGAGTCAAGCCAGTTAGTTGTCTGGCGCAGTAGGTCGCTGCCGCTGCCGTAGAGCACATACTGGTCTTCGAGCTGCTCGACCTTGCTGATGTTCGGCAGGGTCTGCAGCACCTGCTGGCTCAGCGCTGGGTGCAGCGGCAGGCGCATACATGTCTCCAGGTTGTACTCGCGCAGGAGATTCTTGGGCTGGCCCAGCGCGATCACCGTGCCATGATCCATCACGCAGAGCATATCGCAGTGCTTCTCGGCCTCATCAAGGTAGTGAGTGGTAAGAAAGATCGTCGTGCCATTGGCGCGCAGCTCCTTCAGCAGCTTCCAAATGTTGTAGCGCGCCTGTGGATCAAGCCCGCTGGTCGGCTCATCAAGAATCACCAGCTTGGGCGCGCCGATCAGCGCCAGCACCAGCAGCAGCCGCCGCTTTTGCCCGCCGGAGAGCTTGCCGTAGAAATCATCGCTGCGCCCCTCTAGGCCACACTTTTCCAGTAGCTCGCCAACATTAGCCGGATGTTTGTGGAAGCTCGCAAACACCTCCAGCGCCTCGCCTACTTTTTGGCGTGGGTGCAGGCTATTTTCTTGCAGCTGCACGCCAACCTGGCGGAAGATTGCGCGCCGCTCCTGCAGTGGATCAAGGCCCAGCACTTTGACCGCGCCGCTGTCTGGCCGCCGCAGGCCCTCGATCGTCTCCACCGTGGTGGTCTTGCCTGCGCCATTCGGGCCAACCAGCGCAAAGATCGAGTTGGCCTCAACGGTAAAGCTCACGTCCTTCACCGCTACAATATCGCCGTATGTTTTACACAGATGAGTCACTTCAATCACCGGATTGCTCATACAGTTCCTCCTCGCAGCCCTAAGCCTGCTGCTCAATCTGCGCCGTTAGCTGCGCCCGAATCGCTGCGCGATCCACCAGCTGCCCACGACAGTAGACCTGCTTCTCAGGTGTACCGATGGCCGTGATCTTCTGCAGTGGATCGGCGTTAAGCACCAGCACGTCGGCCCACGCGCCTGGCCGCAGACGCCCCACATCCGCCACGCCTAGCAGATCGGCCGCCGTGCTGGTCGCCGCCTTCAGCACCGCCAGCGGCGGAATGCCACTAAGCACCCACTGCTGCATCTCCTGCACCATGCTGTGGCCGGGCACCACCGACTGTGTCGGCGTATCGCTGCCGACCACCAGCGGGACGCCAGCCTCGTGCAGCTTGAGCAGCCAGCTGCGCATCCGCTCCAGCCCGCGATCAACCGCCTGCTGGCCGGGCTTATCAAGGTCGGCCACTGGCATATAGTTGCTCAGCTGACGCTTGCCGATCATATAGCCAATCGGGTTGCGCATGCTCTTGAAATGGCGATGGTAGGGCATGATCGCCACCATATAGTCGATGTTCTGCTCGTTGATCGCCTCATCAAAGATCGCCCGCCGCCTGGTTGCCAGCAGCGTTGGGCAGACATACACGCAGTTGCTCACAAGGCTATCGAGCAGCGCTGCGGCGTAGTCGTGGTCAAGCTCAGCCTCGGCCCACGCCTGAACGCGCTCCACCGCCGACTGCGCCGCAGCCACCGTCGCTACCCATGCTGGTTCGAGGAAATCGGCCAGCCCTGCCAGCGCATCAATGCCAGCCTGCGCCGCCGCTAGCGCACTTGTTGCACCAGGATGCGCCTGCACTGTGTGCTGCATAGCATGGCTAGCCTCAACCGTGGCGCGGAGCACGTTTGGCTGCATATGGCGATAGGCGGCGATGAAGTCCACGCCCGCATCAAGCAGCAGGCGCACCGCTCGCTCAGCTTCACTCGGCGTGTCCACAATTCGCGTGAAGGCCCAGGTCAGCGGCACATCGTCTAAAAGTGGGCCGGAGCCGTAGATGTGCAGGCCGTGCTGCTCGGATGCCCAGCGGCGACTAAACTGCAGCGTCTCCAGTGTGTTGCCAACATCGCGAATCGTTGTCACACCTGCATAGGCCATCAGGCGCAAGAAACATGTGTGCGGCTCGAATGGACGGCCTTCCGGCGGCCCCTCGTGATAGCCAAACACCCGCGCCTGGCTATCGATCAGGCCCGGCATAGCAAACGGGGCACTGATCACGTCATCGTGAGCAAACGCTGTTGGCTGCGCCAGCGGCTCGATCGCCTGCACACGCCCAGCATCGATCACCAGCCGCACATCGCGCTGCACCGTCTCGCCATCAAAAAGTTGCTCGCACTCGATAATCATGCCGCCCTCCGCACCAGCCGCGCCTGCCGCTGCAGCCGTCGCCACACAAAATACTGGAATGTCAGGTGCGAAAGGAAAGGAGCCAGCAGGCTGCCAGTCATAATAAATAACCAGCCCCACACAAAGCCCGAGATCGTCTTCAGCACCACATTGCGCACGCCGTAGTAGTAGTGATTGAGGCCGAACAGAGCACTGCTGATGAGCAGCGCACCTAGCCAGCTCCACTGCCAGCGGCTCACCAGAAAGGTGATCATAAAACCACGCCAGAGCAGCTCCTCGCCAAAGCAGATCAGCAGCGACTGGCCCATATAGCTCCACAGCCCTGGGCTGTCTGCCGCTGGAGTGCGCGCCGCGCCGTCGATCAGCGGGCTAAGCTGCGGATGCTTGCGCGTCAGCAGCGTGCGCACCGCCACCGATAGCAGCAGCTCGTTATAGAACAGCAGCGCGCCCAGCAGCGCCGCGCCGATCACGCTGATCAGCAGGCTCAGCAGTGGATCGAACATCGCCGCTGGCCAGCGTAGGCCGCTCCGCGCAGCTGTGCCGTCCAGGCCAATCTGCACCAGCGTCACCACAACAGGGATGAGCAGTAGGCCAAGATAGATGAGGCCACCGCGCCGCGCCAACATCGCGCTCGCTCGCTGCGGATACAGCAGTGTGAGCAGGTAGAAGCTGCCGGCAAAGCCCATCCCCATGATCATCGGAAACATCAGGATGGTCAGAAAAGCAATCATCTTATGCCTCTGTGAGTGCGCCACCAAACGGCTTCGGCCCCAGCGAGAACAGCAGCGACACAAACTCCTCACGGCCATCGACGCCCAGCAGCTCGTGGATTTGATCGTCGTAGTAGGCCGCCAGCGCACACACATTCAGATTCAGCGCCGTGCCAACCAAGTATAGATTTTGGGTCAGCACACCGGTGTCCACGTGCACAAAGCGGTAGCTGCGATCACCATACTTCCAGCGCACCCGATCCATGTTGCAGGTCATAATGCAGACGACCGGCGCGTACAGCACAAACTCGGTGAAGATGCAGCAGCGCATCAGCGCACTGCGCATGTTGCCCTCATCCAGCAGCACCACCGCGTGCTCCACCGGATTGTAGTAGTACAGCCCTTTGGGCAATCCCTCGACCTGATTAATCACCAGGTAGAGATCAACTGGCTGCAGGCCGCCCGCCGACGGGGCATTGCGCACCGGAAACTCTTTGATGTTATAGGCTTGGATGGAGCGCTTGACTCCATACGCCGCATGCAAAAATGTGCTCAGCGTCTGCAGTGTCAGGCCCTCGGGGCCATAATTGTAGCGCGACGAGCGCAGCGCCAGCAGATCCTCCAGCGATGCATCGAGCGGCTGAAAGTCACGCGGCAGGGCAAACATTTGTGCATCAGGGAAATCTTTGACCACCTTGGGGCCTTTCAGCGTGCCCAAGTTCTCGTACACCGAAAAGTCGGTGTAGTCAGGGTCGGCCTTAAGGTACTGATGGATCAGCGCCACGCTATCAAAGTCTGGGTAGCGCTCGGCGGTGCGCTGCAGCATCTCGGAGAGCGCCGCCTGCTGGCCAGGGCTAAGCTGCTCGATCCGCTGCTGAAGCTCGGCGCTCACGGCTGGCGCTGGCATAGCGGGGTCGGGCAGCTGATCGGTTACGGCACATACTTCTACAGCTGTCACAATGTCACTCCTTGCAATGGCATAATAATCAAGGCGCTGCGCTCGGTCCCATCGAGCATAAGCATCTGATTGACGCGGGTGTCGTAGAAGTCAAAGCAGATGCTGGGGTTTAAGTTCAAGTCCTGCGCCCGCTGCTGGAGGCTCGTCGCCACGCTGCCGGCGTCGTAGAGCATGCGGCGGTAGCCGCGTGGCCCAAAGAACATCATGTAGCGCCACGCCGCGCCAGCGAGCACCAAAAATACCTGCGTGTCCTGGTAGACCTCGCGGCTGACGTTGAGCAGCGCGCTACGGAAAAACTGTTGCTCCTGCTGGTGCAGGCGGCGCTCAATCCACAGCCGCTCGTAGTTGGGCACTTGGCGCAGCACTTGGTCGCCATAGAGCACAAACAGATCAACGGCAAAGAGCTGCTCGGTGAGCGGATTTGCGCTCGAAAATGGCCGCAGCAGCTCGGCCAGGCCAGGGTGAATCGTGTCTGGCGTGTGATAGACCACCTGCTCCTGGCCTGGCTCGATGTCGCCCTCGCGCATCCGGTAGGGCGTGGTAAAAAACCAGCGCTGCGCCTCGTAGAAGTCGCTCAGGTTGCTTGGCACCTGAAGCGTTGCAAATGGGATAAGTTTGGTATTCTCTTGAAAAAGCTCGGCGATCTGCGGCTGCGCTGCGCCAACCCGATGGTTAAAATCGGTCTGAGCTGTGCGCACAAGATCGATGCTGTTGGGCGTCGGGAAGAACGTCTCCTCGATCATGGCCCGAAAGCGTGCGACCGCTAACGCCTCTGACTGTTCTTTCTGATCCATACATCTTCCTTATCTTTGCTAGCTGCGCGTGAGTCAGCTACAGGTACAGATGGCGGTAGCCTGGCCGCTGTGGGCCACAGGCGGGGCAGCGCGGCAGCTTCAGCACCTCTTCGTAGTCAACCGACAGCCGCTCGAAGTCGAAGCGCACACAGCGCCCAACCGCAAACGAGCGCCCGGTCGTTAAAAATGGCAGCACGGCGGTCGTCACCCAGCCGCTGATCATGCTCAAATAGGGCGGCAGCACCAGCTGCGCTGTGTCTAGCTCGGCGTCGAGCAGGCTCTCCTTGAACAAGATATAGTCATCTTTTAGCCCGATGGTGGACTCGTGCTGAATCTCAAACTCGTTGTAGCAGCAGGTCTCGCCTGGCACATACAGCGGGCCAATCAGCGCCTCGCCGCCATCAACGTAGGCGCTGAGCCACGGCCGCTTTGCCACCAGCGCCACCTCGTTGACGGCGTGCAGCGTGCGCGGCGAGAAGCCCTCCAGCGCTACCAGCACCAGATCGGACGCCTCGAAGAGCTGCGCCAGCCCACGCTGATCATCAGGTGCTCCATCGATCAGCTGCACCGCCGTATAGCTGCGCTCTTCAAGGTCGCGCTGCACTGTTTGCGCATAGCTCGCCCCTGGCTCAACCAAGCCGGGGGTGATATCAAAGTACAGGCGGTCGTGAGGCTGCACCGTGCGATTATCTAAAATATTGATAGACTTCACCTGCAGCCGCGCCAGCTCGCGTGCCAGCCGCGATCCAATGTAGCCTGCGCCAACGAGGCCGATGCGCCGATTGACCACACCCTGCGGCGCTTGGCCGCCAAACTGCATCGACAAATACACATGCGGCAGGTAGCTCTGCGGCGTGATTAAGATCTGCTCGTTGCACAGATACTCCAGCAGCTCGCTGGCGGCCTCAACCTCAGCTGGACGCACAAGGCCCTGCTCCTCCAGCTTGGCCAGCGTCGTTGGCTCCTTGAAGCAGTGCAGCACACGCCCAAGTATGTTGGTGCGGCCAGCATCCTTGAGCACACGTGAAAAACGCGAGCGGCTGCCGTGCTTAATCAGCGCCTCGTTGTTGCTACAGCGAATAACGTGCAGGTGGGGGTTGACCAGCAGCTCCTGTGAGCGAATAGTGTTTGAGTTTTGCTCGTCTGTCTTCATGACCTATCCTTCAGTACAAAACACAAGCGCGTTGCCAAAGCGGGGTGAGCAGCCGTCGGCCGCCCACCCCAAACCGATCTACGCATTAATGGTTGCGTGGCACCAGCAGCAGCAACAGCAGCACCAGCCGCCTGGCGACACCACCACGTCGAGCGAGTCGTACTTCTCTTCGATGCGAGCAAAGCTGTTCAATTTCATGTACATAATTCCTTTCGTCTACATGCATCCAAGCTCAGAAAATACACGTCGTATTAAGCGAGGTTGATGGTCGCGTGGCACCAGCAGCAGCAACAGCAGCACCAGCCGCCTGGCGATACCACCACATCGAGCGAATCGTACTTCTCTTCGATGCGGGTAAAGCTATTCAACTTCATTCCAAGCTCCTTGTCGTTTACTAAAACCAGGTACTCTACTTACACGATGCAGTTAGGTCAGAGGCAGCCTCCTTTCGTCGCTCTCAGATCCTTCGCTCTATACCTAGCGTCAAGCCAGTGGTAGGAACATTGCAAGGCTCTCCCACTGGCCTTGGCGCGCTCGGTTGCACTATTAGGGGTAGGGCAGCGCCTCGGTGTTAAGATCCGCAAAGGTCAGACGGCGGTCGCTGCGCCCCAGCTTCTGCGGTATCTCGTAGTAGCGCTGGTGCGCCAACATGGGGATGGAGGGCAAGAACGGCGGCGCAAGTTCCAGAATGTAGGTTTTCATCAGCCGAATGTGATCAAGCTGCGGTGGTGTAAAATCAAAGATCACTGGATCGATCACATGCTGCTTCAATACCGCCAGCAGATGCTCCCAGCGCTCAGCGCTTGACTGCACGCGCACGCTCGGCAGGCTTGTCAGCGCCACATGCTCATCGCCGTGTAGGTACCAGTCCATCTTGGCGATGTTCTCCTTATAGCCGTAGTAGGCCACAATCTTAAAGAAGATGTCGATCTTGCTGATGTCCTCGTCGCGATCAACAGCGAACATGCGCTCGACGCCGCGGGCAAAGCCCCACTCTGGAGCCGCCATCGCTAGGCGCATGTTGCGCTCGGCCTGACCAAACTCGTTGAGTGCGCTCAGCATACAGGCGTCAATGTCTAGGTCTACGCCACCGCCAGAGTAGTAGGCGTAGCGCGATAGCCACTCGTCGATCTCGATCACGGTGATAACCGGTAGCTCTGGCACATCAATTGAGTGAAGATAGTAGGTCATCTTGCCTGGCAGGCCGTTGGCGATATGCATCAGCCGCTGCAGATCAGGCAGCCGTGGTGCGCGATCTATGTCGATGATCGCTGGCGGGATTTTGCAGTACCAGCGCAGATTAACGGCGTCGCGCTCAAACAGCTCGGTGATGCCGTGATACAGCGCCTCGCGCTCGCTGATGTGGCTGGCCAGACCGCCGGTTGTCGAGTAGCCGATGCGCACCTCGTCGGCGCGTGGAATATAGAACAGCGACACCAGCTGCGCCGGCATCCAGACAGATTCGCCGCTCAATAAGCGCCGCCCCTCAATCCAGCCCAGGTTGACATCCGCTGTAAATGGCTCATACATGAAATCGGGCTGGGTGTACTGCTGTGGCGCAAACAGCGCCAGCTCCTCCGGCCCAACACACTGGTAGCCCTGCTCGCGCAAGCGCCGGTAGCTGCCATAGACCAGCTGGTCAGCCTTATCAAAGAAGCTGAGCGCCCCCAGCACGCGCTCGACTGTCTCGGAGAGGCTAGATACAAACATATTGAACAGGTTATGGCCCTTGCCGCCAGCAAAGAGCGTTTTGCTTAAGCCGGTTTTCAGGCCCGTTTGCCCGGTAAGTTTGCGCAGCACATAGTCAAAGTCGTAGTACTGACCATTGCCGACATGCAGCGGCATAGACCCACCAGAGCCAAAGTAGGTTAATACTTTGCGAATCGGGCCGAATGGGCTGTAGAAGCGGTAAAGATCCATTAGGCCGTCATATTCTTCATCATTCATTTGATAAAGAATATGTTCCCAGCTATTGTTGATGTACTGCGATCTGATGTCTAGCATACGCCTTCTTTCTACTAGTGCACCATTAGTTCATACCAATTTATGGTGTCTACCCACCAATGTGTGAGGCGGTTTGGAGCGCAGCCCCAAGCCCGCGTCAGGATTCCACCCTGCACCCAGAATCAGTAGATCACAGGACTCCCTGGGGCCAGGGTAAACGGTGTGGCGGCCGAATCGTGCGGTATCCTTTGTGGTGCCAACCAAGAAAGGAACCGTG